>CAIOST010000256.1 GCA_903861045.1 uncultured bacterium
CCCCAAACCCCCCCCCCCCCCCCCCCCCCCCAATGGCCGCTTGACGGGTAGGCGCGCTTCTGCCATGCTCACGCCATGCTAAGGCTGGGGCAGACTGGTGCTGATATGCGTCCGGGGTTGTGCGGGGTGGTGCCGCACGCTCCGCGAGGTATTCGCACCGCGCCTGGGCGGCCTTGCCAGATGGGAGCCCGGCATGCGCAAGAAACGTCAGCAAGTACGCCAGCGAGCACGCCAACAAGGTTCCGGTGGAAGGGGGGGGGGGGGGGTATTATGAAACCATCGGATGACACCAGCACCCCCCCTGCACGGCCGCGCGACGACGCGGCTGATTTCGCCATTGTCGGCATCGGTGCCTCGGCGGGTGGGTTAGCCGCCTTTGAAGCATTTTTTGCGGCCATCCCTCCTGAGCCAGCGCTGGGGATGGCGTTTGTGCTGGTGCAACATCTGGACCCGAACCACCCCAGTATGCTCGTCGAACTCATCAAGCGCTTCACCTGCTTGCCGGTCTTTGAGGTCACCGATGGGGTGGTGGTGCAGCCCGAGTGCGTGTACATCATCCCGCCCGGGCACGACATGGCATTTCTGAACGGCACGCTGCAACTGCTGCCGCCCGCGGCCCCGCGCGGCCAACGGCTGCCGATTGACTACTTCTTTCGCTCGTTGGCGCGTGACCAGCACGAGCGGGCCATTGGCATCGTGTTTTCCGGCACCGGCAGCGATGGGACCCTGGGCGTGCGGGCCATCAAAGGCGAGGGTGGCATGGTCATGGTCCAGAACCCCGCCTCCACCGAGTATGACGGCATGTCGCGTAGCGCCATCGCCACGGGCATGGTGGACTTCGAATTGCGGCCGGCCGAAATGCCAGAGCAGTTGATAACCTATGTGGCCTACGCCTTCCGCAACCGCCCCCGCATGGAGACCAGGGGCAGCTCGATGCCCAAGAGCGACTCGGCCCTCATGAAGATCTTCGTACTGGTGCGCAGCCAGACCGGGCGCGACTTTTCGGAGTACAAACCCAGCACCATTTACCGGCGCATCGAGCGACGCATGGCCGTCCACCAAATTGAAAAGATCGAACAGTACGTGCTGTATTTGCAGCATAATCCCGTTGAAGTGGACTTGTTCTTTCATGACCTGCTGATTGGCGTGACCAGTTTCTTCCGCGACCCGGAGGCCTTTCAGGCCCTGGAGGAAAAAGTCATCCCCCGGCTCTTTGACGATAAGCCGGCGGGTGGTGCCATTCGCGTGTGGGTGCCGGGTTGCTCTAGCGGTGAGGAAGCCTATTCGCTGGCCATGCTCCTGCACGAACGCCTGGAGGCCTTGAAGCAAGGGCACACCCTGCAAATATTTGCCACCGATATCGACGGCGGCGCGATTGCGCTGGGCCGGGCGGGTTGCTATCCGGCTAATATCGTCGCCGACCTCACGCCGGAACGGTTGAAGCGCTTTTTCGTGGCGGAGCCCAATGGCGGCGGCTACCGCATCCATAAGAACATACGGGACGCGGTGGTCTTTTCTGTGCATGACGTGATCATGGATCCGCCGTTCTCGCGTCTCGATTTGATCAGTTGCCGCAATCTCTTGATCTACATGAACGCCAGTTTGCAGGAAAAGGTCATGGCGTTGTTCCATTATGCGCTGAAGCCGGGCGGCCGGCTCTTTCTGGGGAGTTCCGAGAGCGTCGATAAGTATGATGAGTTTGCCGTGCTGGATCGCAAAGCGAAGTTGTATCAACGCAAGGAGGCCATCTATCAAGCCAGCCGAGCCATCGGCGATCACTTTGGACCCATTTTGGCGCGACTGGATGCGCCGCCCAAGCTGGGGCCGCACACGTCGGCGGTGCCGCTGAAGCAGTCACCTCGCGAATTGACGGAACACGCATTATTGCAGCAGGTCGTGCAAGCCGGTGCGCTGGTCAATGGTCGGGGCGACATCATCTATATTCACGGGCGTACCGGCCGCTATCTGGAACTGGCCACGGGCGAGGCGGGCGTCAACAACATCGTGAAGACGGCGCGCGAAGGGTTGCGGGGTGAATTGACCAAGGCCCTGCAGCAAGCCGTTTTGAACAACGCGACCGTGTGCTGCCCAGGCCTGCGCGTCAAAACCAACAGCCACTTCACGGCACTCAATCTGACGATCTCGCCGGTGGTGCGAGCGCCGTCCGCGTTGCCTGAGATGGCCCTGTATCTGGTCGTGCTGGAAGAAGCGGCGGCGGAGCCTGTGCCGGTGGAGGGTGGGGGGGGGCAGCCACCGGCCGAGCTCGATGCGAGCCTCGTCGCGCTCCAGCAGGAGCTGCGGTCCAAGGAAGAGGTCATCCAAGGTTTTCATGAGCAACTGGAGAGCGCCACCGAAGAGTTGAAGTCCTCCAACGAAGAGATGCAGTCGGTCAACGAAGAGTTGCAAAGTTCGAACGAGGAGCTGATGACCGCCAAGGAGGAGCTGCAATCGATCAACGAGGAGCTGTTTACGGTTAACACGGAATTGCAGGTCAAGGTGGCGGATCTGTCGCGGGTCAACAACGACATGAACAACCTGCTGGCCGGCACCGGGATCGGCACCCTTTTCGTGGACCAGCAACTACGCATTCTACGTTTCACGCCGCCGCTGCTCGAAATTATTAACCTGCTGCCCGGGGATGCTGGACGGCCGGTGAGCACCTTCGACGCCAGCTTTGGCAACTATCGTAACCTGGTGCCAGACATTCAGACGGTGCTCAACACGCTGATGCCCATCGAGATCGAAGTCCAGTGCCTGAAGGGCAAGTGGTTCTTGATGCGCATTCTGCCTTACCGCACCGTCAATAACGTCATTGAAGGCGCGGCGATCACGTTTGTTGACATCACGGAGCTGCGGAAACTGCACGTCGATCTGGAAGTATTGCGGCAGGCCGAGGTGACGTTGCAGAAGAGCGAAGCACGCTTCCGGCGACTCTTTATGGATGCGCCGGTGGGCATTGCCCTGATTGAGTCACAGACGGGCATATTCTGCGATGTAAACCCCATGTTTGCCAAAATTGCCGGCCGAAGCGCGCCGGAACTGATCGGCCGCGACTGGATGAGCATCACCCATCCGGCTGACGTGCAGGGGGACCTTGACCAGATGGCGCGCTTGAATGCCGGGAAGATCGAGCGCTTTCAGATGGAGAAACGCTATCTGCGTCCGGATGAAACGGTAGTTTGGATCAGCATGACGGTGGCGTCGGTGAAAGAGTGCGATCCGGCTACGCCGCGTCATCTCAGTATGATCGAGGACATCACGGAGCGCAAGCGGGGGGAGGAAGCGCTGCGCAAAGCCAATGATCTGCTGCGACTGGCGGTGGTTGTGCGTGATGCGCACGATGCCATCACGCTACAAGATCTGGACGGGCGCATGCTGGCCTGGAACCCGGCGGCGGTCCGGATGTATGGCTGGAGTGAAGCCGAGGCGCTGCAGATGAATGTGCGTGAGCGCATCCCGGCGGGGATGCGTGAGGACGCATTGGCTAAAATCATGCAGTTGAGTCGGGCCGAAACGCTGGAGCCGCACCGCACCCAGCGCATCGCGAAAGATGGCGCGGTGGTCGAAGTGTCTGTGATTTCGACCGCCTTGGTGGACGCGGCCGGGAACATGTACGCGGTCGCGACAAACGAGCGGGTAATGGGGCGCGCGCCGCATTGATCTCTCAACCAATGAAATCCGCGCCATAGGTGTTAAGCTTATAGTTTTCAACGCACAACGCACAACATCCAACGTCCAACTTCCAAGGAAATGCAGCCGCAACAGGCCTGTCTTGCATTGGTTGGACGTTGGGAGTTGGATGTTGGATGTTGTTTGCATAACA
>CAIOST010000257.1 GCA_903861045.1 uncultured bacterium
ATGCTTAGCCATTTAAGGCAAGAAAAAAGACCGCTCGAAAAATCTTTTTCTTCTCAAACTTGAGAAAATCGCCGTCTGCCGCTCCCCTCGCTCCCTACAGCCGCTTTTTACCTGCGAAGAAATTGTTATTTGGAACCGCTGAGGGTGCGACCGGTTGCTTGAATTGCATGGCGCAATGCCGTATCGTTCCACGTCAGCCCCAACACGGTGCGCAGTCAGGTAGCTGGGGCAGCCAAACGCAGGGAGTGGTGCAAAATGGCGAAGCTGATCCAGTTGCAAGTCGGATTGTTTGATCACATGGTGTTGCAACGGAACCCGCGGAATCTCAGCCAGGCGCGGTTCGCCGGGCAGTGCGCGGTGAGTGGTCCAGTTCTGGCTACGGTACGGCACCGTAAAACGGTGGTGCATGGGTTTGCCCGCTTGCCGGTGGGGGTGGCCGCGCGCGGCCGTCTGTCGGGGTGCCTGGCCGGCTTGCCGGTCGGCGGACCGTATGAGCTTACGCTGACGGTTGGCGAAGCCACGTGTGTCGTGCGGGATTTGCTGGTGGGCGATGTCTGGTTGCTGGGGGGGCAGTCGAATATGCAGGGGTGCGGGTTGTTGCCACGGCAACGCTTGGGGGTGGATCCGCAGGTGCGCGCCTTTTACATGGATGACCGCTGGGACGTGGCACGTGATCCCGTGCATAATATGTGGTCTTGCGTGGATAACGTGCATGTGGCGCTCAGTGGCGGCCGGCCCGTCAAGCCCACGGCCGACTTCGGGGTTTCGCCCGGCCCGGCCTTTGCCGTCGAAATGCGCCGGTTGACCGGTGTCCCCCAGGGCATGATCGCCTGCGCCCATGGCGGTACGACGATGACGCAGTGGGATCCGCAACGGCGCGATGAGCAGGGGCAGAGCCTGTATGGCGCGATGGTGCGTCGCCTCCGCAAGAATGGTGGGCGGGTGGCTGGTCTGCTCTGGTATCAGGGGGAGAGCGAGGCGCGTGTGGCGGACGCGCCGCTCTACACGGAACGCATGCAGCAGTTGGTCGCGGCCCTGCGGCGCGATGCCAAGGACCGGAAGTTGCCGGTGGCCATGGTACAGATCTCCCGCGTCACCGGCGCGTGGTGGGGGGAGCCGGCCACGGCCTGGAATGCCATCCAGGAACAACAACGCCTGCTCCCAGCTGCCATCCGTAATCTGACCCTTGTGCCAGCCATTGACTTGTCGCTGGATGACGGAATTCACATCGCCGGGAAAAGTCACTATGTTCTGGGCAAACGACTGGCGCAGGCCATGCAGGTGCTGCGCGCGGGGCGCCGGGCCGGGTTGCCGCCGATCACCCTGAAAGGCATCACGGTCGAGAAGTCGCGCGGCATGGCTGTCGTGGTAGCGGAGTTTGCCCATGTGGCCGGGCGACTGAGGGCCGGCTCCCGCCCCAGCGGCTTCGTGCTAGTAACGGATAAAGGGGTGATGCAGCCGTTTGATGTCGTGCTGGACGGTGAGCGGGTGCGCATTCGCTGCGAAGTGACGACGGCGGATGTGGCGACCGCGGCCTTGCATTATGGCTATGGGTTGGCACCGTACTGCAATATCGTGGATGAGGACGCACGGTCGTTGCCGGTTTTTGGTCCTGTGGCGGTGGGTAAACCGCGCGCGCTAACGCCACCCATTCAACAACTGCGTGTCAGTGCCTTTCAGTCGGCGGCCGGGAAGCTGGATACGTTGGCTTGCCCGGCCCGTCTGGAGTCGCTGGGCATGGCCTCACGCACCTTTACGGAACCGTTTTGTAATCTGCACCCAGAGATTGCACAGCTCGGCGGCCAGGATGCCGTGGTCTACTATGCGTGCCGCTTCACCTGTGCCGAAGCGATGCGCCTGGCTGTGATTCTCGGGTACGACGGGCCGGTGAAGCTCTGGGTCGATGGCAAACTCCGCTTGCATGTGCCGCTGGGGACCAATCCCGCGGAAGCGGACAAAAACAGCGTCCCCTTTGCGGCCGCGGCCGGGAAACACGAACTGATCGTGGCCTTGGGCACCAACCACGGCGCCGCGTGGGGGATCTTCCTACGTCTGGAACGCATCGGCCTTTCCCGCTCAGCACAGGCCAAGGGTGTGTCGCAGGTGCGTCTGCCGGAAATACTGGGATAATGGCGACGCAGCGCTAGCAGCAATTCTCATTATGGAGTTGTGGCGGCGGGTCTGACGGCCCCGCCGAGTGCCATAATGAGAATTGCTGCGGCGCCAGCGTTCCCGCGTGACGGCCATGACGGTTCCGAGTAAGCTATCCCCCTTTTCCCGTGTCTAGTGTAGCGATGAAAGTTGAGCGATATGATTACTGAAGTGACATCCTTGGTTGGCCGCACAGAGGCTGAACTGGCGCAATGGTTGCAGGCTGGTTTTGGGGCCGTCCTGGGGGAGGAAGTGGCTGGAAAGCTGGCGGTGCGCGTAACCCCGGCTACGGATCCTGCTTTTGGCGATTTTCAGTGCAATGATGCGATGGCGCTTGCCAAAGTGGCAAAAAAGCCGCCGCGCGCCATTGCCGAGGCCGTTTGTCGGGCACAACCGCTGCCACCGTCGCTGGCCAAAGTCGAAGTCGCGGGACCTGGTTTTATCAACCTTACGCTGCAACCGGCCTGGCTAGCTCGGCAGGTGGTGGAGCAGGGGGCACGGCCGCGCTGCGGCATTCCCCAAGCAGGGGGCGGCAAGACCGTGGTGCTGGACTACTCCAGCCCGAATGTCGCCAAGCCGATGCATATCGGCCACATTCGCTCCACCATTATCGGCAATACGCTCGATCGCCTCTATCGGGCCTTGGGCTATCGCGTGATTGCGGACAACCACCTGGGGGACTGGGGCACACAGTTCGGCATCATCATCAAAGGCTTCCGCGCCTTTGTCGATCAGCAGAAGCTGGCGGAATCGCCGGTGGAGGAGTTGGAGCGGATTTACGTCAAAAGCTACGAGCAGACTAAATCCGACCCGGCCTGGCTGGATGGCTGCCGCCAGGAGTTGGTAAAACTCCAGCAGGGCGATCCGGAGAATCTCGCGCTTTGGAAACAGTTCGTGGAGCTGAGTCGCGAGGAGTTCAACCGGATCTATCAGCGGCTCGATGTCGCCTTCGACCGCTACCACGGCGAAAGTTATTACAACGATAAGCTTGCCGGGGTGGTCCGGCAGTTGGAGGAGGCGGGACTGGCCAAGGAAAGCGAAGGCGCCACCGTGGTTTTCCTGGAGGAAGAAGGTCTCCCGGTCTGCATCGTGCGGAAAAAAGATGGTGGCTTCAACTATGCCACCAGCGACCTGGCCACGGTGCAGAGCCGCGTGGCAGAGTTCCAGCCCGACCGGATTGTGTATGTGACCGACGAACGCCAGCAGGATCACTTCAAGCAGTTCTTTGCCATCAGCCGCAAGCTGGGGATCACCACCCGTCTCGACCATGTCTGGTTCGGGCTGATGCGCCTGCCGGAAGGGACCTTCTCCACGCGGCAGGGGAATGTCATCAAGCTCGACAAGATGCTCGATGAGGCCGAGGCCCGTGCGCTGGCCATCATCCGGGAACAGAGCCCGGAAATGCCGGAGGCGGCCCAACGCGAACTGGCTCAGGCCGTCGGTATCGGCGCCGTTAAGTATGCCGACCTCAGCCATGATCTGCGCACCATGATTGTCTTTTCGTGGGACCGGGCGCTGGCCATGGATGGTAACTCCGGCCCGTACCTGCAGTACGCGCATGCCCGGATCTGCAGCCTGCTCGATAAATATGCCGCGCAGTTCCCCGGGGAAGATATTGCCGCGGGTGAGCTGTTGCTGAACGATCCGGCCGAGCGCCAGGTGGCGCTGCAGATTCTGCAATTCCCGGTGGCCGTGGCGCGGGCGGCCGAGATCTACAAACCCAGTGTGCTGGCGGAATATCTGTATGCGCTATCGCAGGCGTATAGCAGCTTCTATCAGCGTCTATCGGTCTTGAAAGCTGAGAGCATGGCGCAGCGGCGCAGTCGTGCGCGCCTGTGTGACCTCGTGGCAGGTGTGCTGCGCGAAGGGCTGGGACTCTTAGCCATCCGGGCGCCACGGCGGATCTAGCGAGCGCATGCGCACCGAACCCTCCATCTTGCGGCAACTGTGGCAGCAAACAGGCACGCGCTTGTGCCTGCTGGCCGTGGCGTTATATACACTGGCGGCCGTCTGGGGCGAAGGGGCGCGCTGGCGCGCCCACTGGCGCGATGACGTGCCGTCTTATAATGCGGTGCATGAGAATCTGCGTTATCTCCCGCCCGCACCCATACGCTGGTTTCAGCAGGTCCGTACGGACACGCCCGTGCGCGCCTGGGACTACCCGCTGGGGAGCGATAACCTGGGCCGTGATGTCCTGCCACGTCTGGTACAAGGGGCGCGCATTGCGTTTCATGTCGGCATCATGACGTCCTTGATTGCGCTGCCTCTGGGGGTTTTGCTGGGGTGCTTGGGCGGCTATTGCGGTGGCCGTCCCGACAGTGTGGTGAACTGGTTGTGCGCAACCGTGGCCTCGATGCCCGGCCTCCTCTTCATTCTGGCAGTGGCCATGGTGGTGGGGCAGGGGCTCGCCGGCGTCTATCTCGGGATCGGGCTTACGACCTGGGTGGGGGTCTGCCGCAATGTGCGGGCGGAAGTGCTGCGCCACCGCGATCGCGCCTATGTGCAGGCGGCGCGGGTATTGGGGTACAGCCATGCCCGCATCTTATTCCGCCACATCCTGCCGAACGTGATGCACATTGTGCTAATCGCCTTCTCCATCCGCTTTCCCGCCGCCGTGGCCACCGAGGTGTTTGTCAGCTTCCTCGGCATTGGCGTGCAAGGCGAACCGTCCTGGGGAGTCATGATCAACGAGGCGCGGGTGCGTTTGTGGCAGGGGGTGTGGTGGGAGATGACCTTTGTATCCGCGGCAATTTTTGTGCTGGTGCTGAGTTTCAACCATCTTACGGACGCCATGCGCGACCTGCTGGATCCGGCCTTGCGCACCGAGAAAGTCTAGCTGGGTGCGATTTGTAACTACTCAGGAGGGAAGGGTTCAGGGTTCGGGGTTCAGGCCGGATTTCACCGTCAGAGCGGTCGCGCGTTTGGGGTTTGGCTATCTGGTCGAATAAAGAAGGGCGAATCGCCAGGTATTTCCTGAACCCCGAACCCTGGCGCCTGAGCAGTTACCATGCAACGATCTCGCTGCCTTATGGCGACTGGCGCCGGTTCAGCGGTAGGATCAGGGCGTATCATTGAGTAGCCCCGGCCCGCCTCGGGCCGAGGGCGGATAGCGGCGTTGGGTTTTGTATGCGCAAGAGAGACATCGAGGCCACGGGAATGCAAAGTGCCTTCAGATCAAGTCGCCGGTCCACAACCTTTCAAGAAACAGTTGCCACGGCCATACCTCTATGCCATCCGCCAATTTACGTGGTGCGCGCTCCATGCAAACCATAAGCGCATGTTTGACCGGATGTTCCTCGCGCAGCGCACGTAAGCCGATGCCATCGCCCGCATGCACACAAGCCGATCCCTTAAATTCCACGGCAACCGCCATGTCGCCCATGACCACATCCACTTCCAGACCGGAGGCGGTCCGCCAGTAACACAGATCCAATTCTGGCGCCGCGTAGGCGCGGTACGCCATTAGTTCCATCAGCAGATAATGCTCAAACGACTTGCCAAACTCCGGGGTTCCCGTCCGCGGTGATCGGCGGGCAAGGTAGTTGGACACGCCCACATCGAATAGATAAAACTTTTCAGTCTCGATGAGCCGCCGGTTTTGGACGCGCCGCCAGGGTGCCAGCCGGAACCCCAGCAGGGTCTCCTCTAGAATTTCAAAATAGCCGCGCACGACTTTCGCACTGACGCCGCTCTCCCGCGCCACATTGGTATAGTTCAGCAACTCTCCATTGGTCAAAGCCGCTACGCGCAGAAACTCGGCGAAAGAGGGAATGCTGCGGATGCGCGCCTCGGCGGCGATCTCCTCGCGCAGGTAGTCGCCCACATAAGCCCGCAGTTCCGGGATGGGGTCAGGCGCCATGAAATGCGGCGGCAGCAGGCCGGAGAGCATGACTTGCTCGAGATCGAACCCTTTCGTTTCCCGGTACGTCAGGGGGTGCATGGCGAACCGCCATGCGCGCCCGCCCAGCAGGTTGGCATGGCTGCGGCGCAACTTGCGGGCGCTGGAACCAGTCATCAGAAACGACGCCTGGGAATTCTCGATCAACCAGTGAACCTCGTTAAGCAGGTCCGGCGCCATCTGAATTTCATCGATCAGGATCAAGCCGCGATGCTGACTGAATCGTTCGCGGAGCAGCGCTGGGCGGGATGCATATTCGGCAAAGACATCCGATTGTAATAGATCTACCAGTTGCGCCTTGGGGAAGGTGTGTCGCAACCAATAGGACTTGCCGGTCTTACGTGGCCCCCAGAGGAAGGCCGACTTGCCTGCTGGTAGGTCGATTTGCAGCGCACGCGCTAGAATTCGTCTCATGAGGAAAGAATATCAGGATAAATTGCCCTTGCAAGGCTGTTTATCATCCTTTTCCACTAGCATTGCCCAGCAGTTGTCATGCCGACAGCCAAGCTGCAAACGGCCAACTCCCAGGCAGAGTCGGTACGGTGGCATCCCTGACGCCGTGGCCGCAGCCCTGGGCGACCGCCTGCAGGAGGGCGTAAAGCTGTTGACGATCCAGTACGAGCACGGTACTCTCATGGCCACGACACCGTATGTGGACATCCTCGTGATTGAAGGCATCCCCCTGCCGCTGGATGCACTGCCCGCCACCTGGCGGCTGACGCCGGTCCAACGGTAGGATCAGGGCGTATCATTGAGTAGCCCCGGCCCCCCCCCGGGCCGAGGGCGGATTGCGGCGCAGGTTTTGCAGCAATTCTCTTTATGGACCCGCCGCGTGCCATAAGGAGAATGGCTGATCCTATGTGGATGGCGCTATCGTATTCTACCGGCTATCGTTTAAGCGGGTCGAGTAAGGGTGGACGAGTAAGGGTGGCGTGTAAGAGTGCGGGTAAGTGTTCCATAGGCCAGCGCGGATGACGACACTTGCACCCCCACTTACACCCCCACGTACACGGCTACGCCTACACCATCCGCTTACACGTAGTCGAAATCCGCGCCATCCGCGTCATCCGTAGCGCACGCTCCTGCGCTCGCCCCCCTGACATTCAACGCAACAAAGCAACCATCCCTGCCTGTCCAATTCCAGACAGGATTAACAGGATTAAACAGGATTGCTCACGCCCCAAGCATGCACCAATCGGGTTGTATTGGGAATCGCGAGGGGCGCGCAGGGGCAGAGAAGGTGGCATGTGCAAGCGAGTGGGTGGGGCGGGGCCGCGTAACGGTATAAAAGCAACCGCTCAAATAACCTCAATGAGTTGTTGACGCCAGATGTGGTTAGTGGCATATTTGGCAACGGTTCAACTGATACTGCAAAAGCAAAGCCCGCAAAACCATGCCGTACCCCACACACAAGCTGGCCGATATTACAGAAATCCGTCCGGGATACCTCACGCGTGAAGCCGTGAAGCATGACCCGGCCGGCACGCACCGCATTTTACAAATCCGCGATTTTTCCCCTGACCGGACCAGCGCGAACTTGACTGAAATGATCAGCATCGCCCCCGAATCCCATTCATCAATTCGCCCGCTCCAAACCGGCGATGTCCTTTTCCTCGCCAAAGGTGCCAACAACTTCGCTTTTGCCGTGCCCGCTCTTCCTGCCCCCACGTTGGCCGCCGCCTATTTCTTCGTGTTGCGTTGCACCCCCGCGACCCTGCCGGCATACCTGGCGTGGTTCCTGAACCACGATTCCACCCGCGCCGTTCTCACCCGCCTGTCCACCAAAGGCGCGCACATGCCCATCATCCGCCGGGATATACTAGAATCCCTCGACATCCCTCTGCCACCTGTTACCATCCAACAGACCATTGTGAATCTCGATGCCTGCCGCCAAGAAGAACAGGCCCTACTCACCGATCTTGCCCGTAAGCAACGGGAACGCATCGCATTCATTACCATGTCAACAGCCCGAGGAGCGCATTCATGAGCGACGACCAGATCCGCGAAGACATCTTTAACGTTGTCTGGAAAACCTGTGACACCTTCCGCGGTATCATCGATCCCGCCCAGTACAAGGACTACATCCTCACGATGTTGTTCGTGAAATACCTGTCCGACATCCGCAAATCCAAACTGGCTGAATACGAGAAGAAGTACGCCGGCGACAAGGTCCGTATCGCCCGTTCCATGGAGCGCGAGCGCTTTGTCGTTCCCGAGGTGGAACTCAAAAACGCCAAGGGCAAGGTCGAAGATGCCTTCCCGGCCACCTTTGACGCACTCTACGAGCGCCGCAATCGCGCCGATATCGGCCAGGTCATCAACATCGTGTTGGAGGCGCTGGACGACGCCAACAAGGCCAAACTCCACAACGTTTTCCGCAATATCGACTTCAACAGCGAATCCAGTCTCGGCAATACCCGTCAACGTAACCAGCGCCTCCAAACCATGCTGGCGGACTTCAATAGCGAAAAACTCGACCTTCGCCCCGAACGCGTCGGTCACATGGACATCATCGGCGACGTGTACGAATACCTGATTTCCCGTTTCGCCGCCCAGGCCGGTAAGAAGGCCGGCGAGTTCTACACCCCGGCCGAAGTCTCCGAAACGCTCGCGCGTCTGGTGGCCCCCAAACCTGGCGACCGCATCTGCGACCCCACCTGTGGCTCCGGATCGCTGCTCATTAAGGCCAGCAAGCAGGTTGGCACGCGCGACTTTGCTCTCTTCGGTCAGGAGATGAACGGCAGTACCTGGGCGCTCTGCAAGATGAACATGTTCCTGCACGACGTGGACGCCGCCCGCATTGAGTGGGAGGACACGATCCGCCACCCCCAGCTTACCGAGAACGATGCTCTCATGAAGTTTGACGTGGTGATCGCCAATCCGCCCTTCAGTCTGGACAAGTGGGGTCAAGAGATCGCCGAGAAGGATCGCTTCCGTCGCTTCACCCGCGGCATCCCGCCCAAGAGCAAGGGTGACTGGGCATTCATTCTACACATGCTCGCCACCGCCATCGAAGGCAAGGGACGCGTCGGCGTGGTGGTGCCGCACGGCGTCCTTTTCCGTGGCGGACAGGAGGGTGCGATCCG
>CAIOST010000258.1 GCA_903861045.1 uncultured bacterium
CCACCGGGGAGCGGCCGTGCGTGGCTTCCGGCGGCCCCGGTCTTGACTACCACTCCGGTCGACGAGTACGGGCGACTTAGCTACGGATGACGCGGCTGGCGCGGATTTCGTTTGGTGGCGCCATCGATGCCAACCAATCTCCCAATCCGCGCAATCCGCATAATCCGTAGCTGAAAATCTCCTGTGGATCCGGTGGAGGTCCCACACTTCGTCGCACACTTTGTCGCACACTTTGTCGTTTACGCTTCGTCACACGCTTTGTCGGCTCTGCCAGTTCGGCGGCTTGAGCATGGCCCCGCTGCCCCTTCAATGAAAAATCCCCCCACAAACCCGGAAGCGCCTTAATTATGCGCCGGCCCCATCCGTTCGACCGCCCAGCGCGCGCGCATGGCGGTGTTGACTTCCGGTATGTTCTGCAGTTGCTGGAGCGTCGCGCGTGCCGGTTGGTAGCGTGCATGCCCCAGGCACCAGGCCGCCACGGAGTGTACCGTGTAGTTCTGCCGGGCATCCAGCAACAGGTCCTGGATCTTCGGCAGCGCCGCAGGCACGCCGCGCATCGTCAGGGTCTGCATCACGGCGCCCGTACGCCGCCAGGCCGTCACCGGTGGATCATCCAGCGCGGCCAGCAGCGCCGCCTCAGGCTCCGCCAGCAAGGCATACGGGGTTTCATCCAGATCGCAAACCATCACAGACTGCAGCGCCCCCTCGTCGGTCGCCGGCGCAAGATCCGGCATGGCGGCGATTTCAGGCGGCAAGGTGAAAACGTCGACTCCGCCCGGCCAGCACGCCTCCCAAACAGCGCTGCCCAGAGGCCGCAAAGAGACCCCCGTCACGCAGGCCGGAATCAGGCAGGTAATAAAACGTACCACCCGCCCGGAGGCAGTTATATCACAGCGCTCGCTGCCCAGTTCTGAGCGCGCTGAGTCACCGATGGTCCAAGCCGGAAAGTCCGGTGTCGTTGTCAACGCCACCGCGGCATCCGACTTGCCGCCATCCGTCTCCACCCACCAGGCCCAGGTCATGGCCGCGCCGGCCGACACCTCCACCTGCACTTCGCGTACACCGGTCACACGTGCGCCACGGCGCAGCCAAGCGCGCCAGGTGAAGGCATGCGCACTCTGCGCCCGGATCTCATCCACCACCCAGGTCACACCGGCCGCATTCATCGACACCGTACGCCGCATGCGCGTCACATCTAGCGCCGGCTGGTAGAAGGCCGCCGCCTCACTGGCAAAGCAATGGCGGTCCGGTTCCCGCCGCTCAAATAGCAGCGCCCCTTCGCGGGCGCTGCGGGGGAAGTAGCTCTCCCACCCGTCCACCACCACACTGCATGCCCGGCCGAGAAAACCCATCTGCTGCTGCTTCAGCCAATCATCCAAGGTGCCATACTGGCGGATGATCATCGCCTGTTCAGCCGGCGTAAGTGTTTGCAGCGTACGCTGCCGGGCGTCCGCGGCCAACGGCTCTTGGCATTTCCACTGCACGCCATCCTCGGTGACGGGCCGACCATCGAGTTCTACGATCAGGTGATTGGGATCCACATGCCCCCGGCCGAGCTCTTGCAGCCCGCCTGCGCAGCGGTCCCAGACCGTCATCACACGCAGTCGCCGCGGCCGGTGTTCCACGGCCGCGCCCACGGCGGGGTGACTCCAGCCGGTTAGCACGGCCCGTGGAACCTGGGGATGGTCCGCCGTCGCTATGTCGCCGTGCGGCACGGCGCGCCCTGCTGCGCCATCCTCCTGCTCCGGCCAATAGAGGATGGTCCAGAGGCGGTCATCCGGCCACCAGGCCAACTGATGCGGTTCATCCCAGCAGGCTTCCGCCACCTGCAACCATGCGGAGTTACGGGTCAAGGCGGCCCATAGCGTGCGTACCGACAAGTTATGGATGCGCTGCCAGCCATACTGGTCCCACGGCGGCAGCAAGCCACCGCAGCTCCCCATCTCGCTTTCCATCTGCAAGGTGGCAGCCACCCGCCACCCGCCCGGCTCCCACGTGCGCTGCCAGACCTCGGGTTCACCCAATTGCGCCAGAAAAACGCCCGCCCACATGGACAAGGGGGAGACCACATCCGACTGATAGGTAGACCCCTCCCCCGAATAGCCGCTGGCTGGCAGCAAGCCCAGCACCTGTTTGAATTTGGGCAACGCCCAGTCCCGCAAAGCCCGCGCCCGTGCTGCCAGCCCCGGCTCATCGGCAAACACATGCCCGACGACCGTGCTGCAAAAGGTCATCGAAAGCTGCTGGTTGTGCCCGCCCGGCACGCGGGCCCGTAGCACCGGCACCACATACTGATCGATAAAATCGAGCAAGCCACGGACGACCTGGTAGCGCTCCGCCGGAGCCCAGGCACCGTGGACCTCCAGCCAGGACGTGTAAGCCGCCAGGCGCATGGCGCGCGGCGCGATGCACCAAACATGATTATCGAGCGTATCACTGGGCGGTTTCTTACCGGCCCCGGGACGCTCCTGGCAGAGGCGCAGCGGATCCTGCGCCAGCAGCATGATCCGCGCCTTAGCCTCTGCCAAGGCCACTGGGTCACCGAGCAACGCCGGCAGAAAAATATGATGCTGGCGGAACGCCGCATCATCGGCCAGGCGCCGTTGGAAACGCGCATAGCAGTTCGCCAACAGCGGGGGGGGCTGGGCCAGCTTGCGCCGCAGCGCAGCCACGTCGGAAAGCAGCAAGAGCGGTTTCATACCTGCCGGGGAGCGTAGTGGATTGCCTGGAATGCTTCAATGGGATTCTGCGAAGCACATTACCAGCAGACCGTCCGGCCTTCATCGGCCGATTGCCGCGCGAAGAGGCAGGCCTGCGTCACACGAAAGGCATCCTCATGATTACACAGCGGCTGGCGTTCGCCCCGGATCGCCCCCAGGAAGTCATCAAAGATCCGGCCGGGATTTTCCAACGGCAGTTCGCGCTCGCCCCCGGCTTGGTCGGACAGCAAATACAACCTGTTGTTGCGTACTTCCAGGATCCCGTCGGTCCCAACCACACGCACCCGGTCATCGCCATGCGACGGCGCGGACGACGGGCGCAGATAGTCGAGCGCGATCCCGGCCAGCACCTCGTCCTCCAGCACAAAGTGGCACAGTGCCGAGCTCTCCATCGCGCCGTGCTCCCGATTATGTTGGCACGAGTGGCTGGCATGCACCGACCGCGGCTGCTTTCCCGAGAGCCAGAGCATCCAGTCGATCGCATGGCTCCCCACCCAGGGGATGGTGCCGCCGTAGGTGGCCCGCTGCTGATAAAAGGCCGGCCTGGTGCCCAGGCGATAGCTCTTTTGGGCGGTAATCAGGCGCACGGCGCCGATCGCACCGGCCCGGATCGTCTGCCAGGCGGTGAACATAGCCGGATCATACCGCAATCCCAGCATGGGCATCAGCATGGTCTGGGCGCGTGCCTGCGCGGCTTGCACGGCCGCCAGCTCCGCCAGCGTCAGCGCCACGGGTTTCTCCACGAAACAGGGGATGCCGCGCGCCAGCACGGCGCAGGCGATACGGGCATGATCGCCAAACCAAGGTGCCACCACCACACCATCCAGGCGGCAGGCATCGAGCAGGCGCTCGCAGTCATCGAAGCAGACCGGTTGGTGACCAAGTTCGCGACAGGCCGCCGCCAGAGGGGCCAATTCCTCCCCCACCGAACCAGACGCCAAGGCCACCACCGTGGCATCCGCCCCATGGCGCAACGCCTCCCACACATACCCCACATGGCCGGAGACACCGATCATACCGATTCGTAACGCCAAGGCTAATCCCCCTGTCCTACCGCCATCCTCCAGCCAACGACACCGCATTGTGCCAGATACGCCTTCGCCCCGACAAGCGCGCGCTTCAAGTTGGGAGATAACCGTTTTGACTGTCTCGAATCAGGTGCCGCACCGCCCCCGGCGGCCTTGTGCTGCGCGTGCCCCATAAAATCGTACATAGCAAATTCGGCACTTCATGCCATTTCAGGACCAGGCCTGCCTTGTCGTTCTCAGCACCAATCAATGGCGTAAAGCCTGGAATTGGTGTTTCGTAACTGATTTCACCACCCGCTGCGCTGGAGGCACGGAGTGCCGGAGA
>CAIOST010000259.1 GCA_903861045.1 uncultured bacterium
GGGCGGGGCCGCCGGACCCGCCGATTGCCATAATGAGAATGGCTGAGGGGCCCACGTATGGGTTGACATGGGCCGGATGCGCGCCTACCATAGTTGCTATGGATGGAGTACATTTCTACCGGCTAGAGGCCGATGGTGCTTTGCTATTTGAAGGAGCCAATGCGGCGGCGGACGCGATTCTAGGCGTGCTGCATGCGTCTTTCGTGGGGCGCGGCATGGAGGAGTCCTTCCCGGTCTGGCGCGAGACGGAGATCCCTGCGCGGTGCCGGCAAGTGGCCGCCAGCGGCGGGGAGTACAGCACCGACAATATGCCCTATGCGCAAGCGACGAAGCAGGGGGTGCTCCATATCTCCGCGTTTCCCATCGCCCCCGCGCGCATTGCCTTGGTTTTCCGTGACAGCACGGCCTACCAGCGGGTGGACGCCGAACGGGAGCGGTTACTCGCGCAACTGACGCAGGTCCAGAAGATGGAGTGTGTGGGGCGGCTGGCCGGCGGCGTGGTGCATGACTTCAACAACTTGCTGCACGGCATCATGGGGCAAGTGGAGTTGTGCCGGGACGAATTAGGGACCGGCCATCCGGTGCGTGCGTATCTGGATGAGATCGCCAGCGAGACCCAGCGCTCCGCACGACTGGTGCGGCAGTTACTGACCTTTGTGCGTAAACAGGAGATCACGCCCCAGCTCCTGGATGTCAATGAGGCCGTGAGCGGGATGCTGAGAATGCTGCAGCGCCTGCTGGGCGCGGATGTCGAACTGATCTGGCAGCCGGGGGTAGCGGTGGGTGCGGTACAGATGGATCCGTCGCAATTTGATCAGATCCTGGCCAATCTGGGGGTGAATGCACGCGATGCGATTCATGGGGTGGGGCGGCTGACCATTGCCACGCACCATGTTACGCTGGACCAGCGCTTTGTGCGGTCGCAGGCAGGGTGTCTACCCGGGGAATATGTGCGGCTGGCGGTGCGTGACACCGGCTGTGGCATGGATGCGGAGACCCAGGCGCGCCTCTTTGAGCCGTTTTTCACGACCAAACCCGTGGGGGAGGGTTCGGGGCTGGGGCTGGCCACGGTCCACCGGATCGTGACGCATAATCATGGTTGCATTGTCGTGCAAAGTGTACGAGGCCAGGGCTCGCTGTTTGAGATCTACCTGCCGCGACAGCAGGTGGCAGCCGCAACGGCTTCGCCGGTGCCGGCACCCCGGCTGGTGGGCGGTAGCGAGACGATCCTGCTGGTCGATGACGAAAAGGTCATCCGGTTCACGACGCGGCGCCTATTACAGAAATTTGGTTATACGGTGCTGGCGGCTGAGACACCGGAAGAGGCACTGCGGCTGGTGGCGCAGCAGCCGGGCGTGATTCACCTGCTGCTGACGGATGTGGTGCTGCCCGGCATGACCGGGGGGGATCTGGCGTCGCGGCTGGCCATGGAGATTCCCGGGTTGAAGTGCCTCTATATGTCCGGTCATACGGCCGATGTGGTTGCGCAGCATGGGCGGGTCACGGAAGCCGTGCATTTCATCGCCAAGCCGTTTTCGCGCGATAGTCTCGGCGCCAAAGTGCGCGAAGTGCTGGATGCCGGGCGGTAGACCCGTCCCCCCTTACCCCATAGGTGTTAAGCTAAGAGTTTTCAACGCACAACGCACAACGCCCAACATCCAACGTCCAACTTCCAAGGAAATGCAGCCGCAACAGGCCTGTCTTGCATTGGTTGGACGTTGGGAGTTGGATGTTGGGCGTTGGAAGTTGGGATTTTGCATAACACGTTACTTATCAACGCATAAGTAACTTCATTGCGATTATTAGCTTAACACCTATGCCCCCCTTACACCCGTACGCGGTGCGAGCAACCGCTGGCACGAACCGCAAAATTTAGCATATCGAGGTCCGAATGCTAAAGTGGAGCGCTGTCCCATGACGAAGTTCACTTCATCATTCTGCGGTTGGACATTCGTCAATTTGCGGTTCACCCGGAGCGCTAGTGTAGTGTCCCCGAAAGAGCTAACCCGTTGAAGCGTTTACCACCCGCTGCGCTGGAGGCACGGGGACTCGGAGAAGATGGCACAGAGAGGTCAATGATCATTCGTCCACGCTCTGCCATCAC
>CAIOST010000260.1 GCA_903861045.1 uncultured bacterium
CCTGAACCCCGAACCCTGAACCCTCCGCTTGCAAAACCGGAGGTTTTGCAAGCGCCTCAAATAAATAAGCCGCTAATAAAATCGCTGCATGAGCTCGCAGCTTCTGCTCCAAACGATCCAGGCCGCGCGTGGGATCCGTGTTTTGCGCATCCTAATGCGTGTTTTGTGCCATCCGCCCACCTCGCCCATTATACGAGCGCAGCATGGCGCATTTTCAGAAGGCCCCTTTCACTACACTTTCACGCCGCCGTCCACACCGGCCTGCCGACCAGTAAAAAAGTGGGACAAGATGCACATGCCAAAGACGGGCAAACGGGGGCAATGTGCGACAAGATGGCGCAATCGTCAAGCACCTAGCCCATCACACATTGGCGCAAAAAAGTCGTTATCAGTTGGATTGGACTATTTTACGCAGATCCAACATCATTCGATGCCAAACTTGGCACATGTTCTGCTTATAGGTAAGCGTCCGCATCTAGTCGTACTGGTAACCTGCGGGCAAGTGGAGGTTCTTATGGCCAAAGTACTGGGAATTGATTTAGGCACGACGAATTCGTGCATGGCATTAATGGAAGGTGGCGAACCCACCGTAATTTCAAACGCCGAGGGGATGCGCACGACGCCATCCATTGTGGCGTTTGCCAAGTCGGGAGAGCGGTTAGTTGGGCAGGCTGCCAAACGGCAAGCCGTGACCAATGCCCGCAACACCGTCTACTCCATCAAGCGCTTCATGGGGCGCAAATACGACGAAGTGGCGCATGAAATCGCCCTGGTGCCGTATGAAGTGGTCCGCGCGGCCAATGGCGATGCGCATGTCAAGATTGGCGACAAGCTCTACTCGCCGCCGGAAATTTCGGCGATGATCCTGCAGAAGCTGAAGGTGGATGCCGAGTCCTTTTTGGGCGAGCCCATCACGCAGGCCGTCATCACCGTACCCGCCTATTTCAATGACAGTCAGCGGCAGGCGACCAAGGACGCCGGGCGCATTGCCGGGCTGGAAGTGCTGCGTATCATCAACGAGCCCACCGCCGCCTCGCTGGCATATGGTCTCGACAAGAAACGCGATGAGAAAATTGCGGTCTTCGATTATGGCGGAGGGACGTTCGACGTCTCCGTACTCGACATCGGCGACGGCGTGTTCGAGGTGAAGGCCACCAATGGCGACACCCATCTGGGTGGCGACGACTTGGATCAGGCCATCATGCAGTGGCTGATTACGGACTTCAAGCGCGAGCATGGCGTGGATTTGTCCAAGGACATCAGCTCGGTGCAGCGTTTGAAGGAAGCGTCGGAAAAGGCCAAGTGCGAGCTCTCCTCCGCCCAAGCCTCCGAGATCAACCTGCCGTTCATCACGGCCGATGCGTCGGGTCCCAAGCATCTGAATGTCAACCTGACCCGTGCTAAGCTCGAACAACTGGTAGACTCCCTGATCGAACGGACCGTCGGCCCGTGCCGCAACTGTATGCGGGATGCCGGCCTCAGTTCGGTGGACGAAGTCGTGCTGGTGGGCGGCCAGACCCGCATGCCCAAGCTGCAGTTGAAGGCCAAGGAACTTTTCGGCAAGGAGCCCCACAAGGGCGTCAATCCGGACGAAGTCGTGGCCGTGGGCGCCGCCATTCAGGGCGGCATCCTCAAGGGTGAGGTCAAGGATGTCCTGTTGCTCGACGTCACGCCGCTCACGCTGGGCATCGAGACGCTGGGTGGCATCATGACCCCGCTGATCGAGCGCAACACCACGATCCCGACCAAAAAAAGCGAAATCTTCAGCACAGCGGCCGACAACCAGCCTTCCGTAGAGATTCAGGTACTACAGGGCGATCGCAAGATGGCCTCGGACAACAAGCGCATCGGCGTCTTCCGCTTGGACGGCATTCCGCCGGCGGCCCGCGGCGTGCCGCAGATCGAGGTGACCTTTGACATTGATGCCAACGGCATTCTGCATGTGACGGCCAAGGATCTTGGCACGGGCAAGGAGCAGAAGATCGTCATCACCGCCTCGAGCGGTCTGAGCAAGAGCGAGATCGAAAAGATGCGGCGCGATGCCGAGGAGCATGCCTCCGAGGATACCAAGCGGCGCGAAGAGGTGGAGACCCGCAATCAGGCCGAAAACCTGGTCTACCAAACCGAGAAGCTGCTCAAGGACAGCGGCGACAAGCTGCCCGCCGCGCGCAAGCAGCCGGTGGAAAAGGCCATCCAGGATCTTAAGGATGCGCTGAGCGGCAATGACAATGAGCGGGTGCAAACCTGCCATAAGGCGCTGCTCGAGATCATGCAGTCCGCCTCGCAGGAGATGTACCAACAGGCGGGCAAGGGCGCGGCCGGCGAAGCCGCCGACCCGGCCCCCGAAGCGCCGCCGACCACCGAGCCCGGCAAGAAAGAAGACGGCGTCATTGACGCCGACTTCACCATGGTGGACGAAGAGAAGAAAAAAGGCAAAAAGTAACCCCTTTCGCGGTAAACGCCCCGCAATCGGGGCGCAACCCTGCACGGTAACCAAACAACAAGGAGAAGTATCACACCATGGCTAAGATGATCAAACCACTGGGCGCGCGCGTGCTGGTGAAGTTGGCCGAGTCGACGGAAGTCAAAAAGGGCGGCATCATTATTCCTGACGCCGCCAAGGAAAAGCCCGTCGAGGGCACGGTCGTCGCGATCGGCAAGAAGCGCGATGAGGACGGCAAGGAGATCCCCTTCGACGTCGCGATCAATGACACGGTGCTGTTGCCCAAGTATGGCGGCACGGAAGTGAAGCTGGATGATGGCAAGGAATACCAGTTGGTCCGCGATGAGGATCTGCTGGGCGTGATCGTGAAGTAAGGCAAACGCCGGGCCCCCCGGCGTTTCATCAGGTGACACATGAACGTGCCGCCGTGGCGCGAAATCCACCATGGATTCCCCCGCCGCTAACGGCACAAGGAGACTGGATACAATGGCAGCGAAGCAACTGAAGTACGATTCCGAAGCCCGCCAGGCAGTTCTGGCCGGCGTGCAGAAACTGAGCCGCGCGGTAGTGACCACCCTCGGTCCCTGCGGTCGCAATGTGATTCTCGACAAGAAGTTCGGCTCCCCGACGATTACCAAGGACGGCGTGACGGTCGCCAAGGAGATCGAACTCCAGGACCCGTTCGAAAACATGGGCGCTCAGATGGTGCGCGAAGTCGCCAGCAAGACCAGCGACGTGGCCGGCGACGGCACCACCACGGCCACCCTCCTGGCCGAATCCATCTATCGCGAAGGCCTGAAGAATGTCACGGCCGGCGCTAACCCCATGAGCCTGAAGCGCGGCATTGACAAGGCCACCATCGCGGTGTGCGAAGCGATTGCCAAGCAAGCCAAGAAGGTCAAGGAACACACCGAGATCGCCCAGGTCGCCACCATTTCCGCCAATGGCGAAGCTGGGATCGGCAACATCATTGCCGAGGCGATGGACAAGGTCGGCAAGGATGGCACGATCACGGTCGAAGAAGCCAAGACGATCGAGACCACGCTGGACGTCGTCGAAGGCATGCAGTTCGACAAGGGCTACCTCTCCCCGTACTTCGTGACGAATGCCGAAGAGATGGAAGCCGTGCTGGACGATCCGTACATCCTGATCTTCGAGAAGAAGATCTCCAGCCTGAACGACCTGCTGCCGCTGCTGCAGAGCGTCTCCAAGGCCAACAAGCCGCTGCTGATCATCGCCGAAGATGTGGAGGGCGAAGCCCTGGCCACGCTCGTCGTGAACAAGCTGCGCGGCACCCTGCAGATCTGCGCCGTCAAGGCACCGGGCTTCGGCGATCGCCGTAAGGCGATGCTCGAGGATATCGCGGTCCTCACCGGCGGTAAGATGCTGAGCGAAGACCTCGGCATCAAGCTCGAGAACGTGAAGATCGAGGACCTGGGCAAGGCCAAGCGCGTCACGGTGGACAAGGAGAACACCACCATCGTCGAGGGCGCAGGCAAGACTAGCGACATCCAGGGGCGCGTGGGTCAGATCAAGCGGCAGATCGAAGATACCACCTCCGACTACGATCGCGAAAAGCTCCAGGAGCGTCTCGCGAAACTGGCCGGCGGCGTGGCCGTCATCAAGGTCGGCGCGGCGACGGAAGCCGAAATGAAGGAGAAGAAGGCCCGCGTCGAGGATGCGCTGCATGCGACGCGCGCAGCCGTCGAAGAGGGTGTGGTAGCCGGTGGTGGCGTCGCATTGCTGCGTTGCCAGAAGGCGCTGGACGATCTGCAGGTGACCGGCGACGAGAAGATCGGCGTCGACATCGTGCGTCGCTCGCTCGAAGCCCCGCTGCGCCAGCTCGTGATCAATGCCGGCATCGAAGCGGCGATGATCGTGGACCAGGTCAAGAACGGCAAGGGCGCCTACGGCTACAACGTCGCTACGCGCGAGTACACCGACCTGATCAAGGCCGGCGTGCTGGATCCGGCGAAGGTGACGCGTTCGGCGCTGCAGAACGCGGCGTCCATCTCCGGCCTGCTGCTCACCACCGAGTGCATGGTCACCGAGATTCCTGAGAAGAAGGATGCTCCGGCACCCGGCGGCCACGGCGGCGGCATGGGCGACATGGGCATGTAAGCCTCGCCTAACCAGGCGATGAGCTGCGTACGGCGCGTTCCTTCGGGAACGCGCCGTTTTTTGTTGCCCATTACCCGAACCGTAAATTCCTGCTATCCTTGTACGTGTCGGGAGAAACAGCCATGACAGACGCGGACTTGGTGCACCTGGAAAAATTCTTTGGCGACTATACCCAACGGTTTGCTGACACCGCTGGCCGCCTCCACCCCATGCAGCAACTAAAAGCGGAACACAGCCGGCACGTGGCCGCCACCGCCGCTCTCATTCTGGCCGCAGAACAGTGGCCAGAACTGGCACGCCGGCGCGGCATGGCCTGCGCTTGGCTGCATGACATCGGCCGATTCGCGCAATTCGCCGAATATGGCATGTTCGAAGATAGCAAATCCATCAACCACGCTACCCGCGGCGTGACGGTACTGCGCACCGAAGGCGTACTCGACGCCCTCACACCCGACACGCGCGAAATCATCCTGGTGGCGGTTGGCTGTCATAACATGCGCGACCTCGCGCCCACGCTAGCGGCAGCCCACGCCCCTTTTGTCCACTTGGTACGCGATGCCGACAAGCTGGATATTTTCCGGGTCTTTGAAGACGCGGTCCGGGCGGACCACCTGACCAAGCACCCCGAGATTGCCTGGTCCCTGCCGGTCGATGGCGCCGTCAGCCCCGAAGTCCTGGCCGCGGTAGCAACCGGACAAACCGTCAGCTACCAGCTGGTTCGCACCGTATGTGACTTCGTGATGATCCAGGTGGGCTGGATCAGCCAACAGCTGTATTCCGATGCCGCCCTAGCGCTAGCGTGCGAGCGCGGCGCGCTGGCTTTCCGGGAATCGTTTGTGCTGCAAATTGACAACTCGCCAGCCGTGCGCGCCTGCTTTGCCGCCACACACAGAACGGTGGAAGAACGGCTGCGCCTGGCCCGCCCCCACCGAAATGAGCCAAAGCAGCCGCCAAAAAACACGGATTGACGCGCCAGCTGTATAAATTATAAGGATGAACGCTACACGTGTAATGGCGGCTCTCATGACCGTCGGATTGCTGGCCAGCTCGGCCATGGCCCAAACCAAGGCCACGACGCCTGCGACCGGAAGCACCGAAGACGTCTTCCTGAAATATGGGCCCTATCTGTGCGGCGGCAACCTGGGCTGGACCTTGTCCAAATTCCGTTCGTGGGCACCACCGCCGGTGCGGGTATTGACAACTGGAACTACCGAGATAACACCGGGGCTGAATGGTCGGGAAATACAGCGGCGACGACCTATGGCCCGCAAGTCGGTTTCCTGGTACCGCTGACCGACAGCGTCATGCTGGACACCCGCATCTCGTACAAACACTTCAACTTCAACGGCGAAGCAGTGACTTCCGATAACGTGTCAAAAGACCGTAACGAAGTCGCGATGTCGATGGGCATCATGGTCAAGCTGTAAGCCTGACAGGCTGGCGCCACTAGGGCGTGAAGCAACTAAGCAAGGCGGGGGTCACCCCGCCTTGCTATTTTTTTTACATGAGCCTCTTGCAAAACCATGGGGAAAGCCGCGTGTCAGGGTTCAAGATGCCAGAGTTAAGGCCGGAAACGTCACCTGAACCCTGAACCCTCCGCTTGCAAAACCGGAGGTTTTGCAAGCACCTCACAGGTCAAAGTCGCAAACCAGCGGCAGGTGGTCGGAGAGCGTCACCGGCGGCACCACAAACCGCCGCAAGGTTAGCTGCGGGCTGTGGCAAATAAAGTCCAGCTCCCGTTGCGGTCGCCAGCTCGGATAGGTCGGCTGATGGTGCTCATTGGCACTCGTCAGCCCTGTCGCCGCCAGGAACAACCGCAGCTCCCGCGGCCCCATGAAACTGTTGAAATCGCCAGCCACGATGCACGGTTTGTCCGAACTCATGATCAAGTCATGCAACTCCACCAGTTGCCCGTGCCGCACTTGGAAACCTAACGCCAGGTGCACCAGAAAAAGTCGCACCCGCTCCAGTTCCAGCTCGATCACCAGCCGCTTAAAGCCGCCGGTGAATTCGTGAAAGGTCTCCCGCTGGATCGCGTCGCGGCAAAGAAAGGCATTGGCCTGCTTGTTAAGCACCGGCAAGTGACGCCCCACCCCCAGCCCACCCTCTTCGCGGTATTTCATCCGGTAGCTGTGATAATGCCCTAGTTCCCCAGCCAGTGCTTCGGCCTGATTCAGCCGGCCGGAACGATACGAGCCGGCATCAACTTCCACCAGCCCCACCACATCCGGGTCAACCTCCCGGATAAACCGGGCGATCTCCGGCAGGTGACTGATCGTGGGTGCCAGGAAGTGCATCCAAGCCCAGCGCGCACGCCGACCGGTGCCATAACGAATGTTGTACAGTAGGAATCGCATAACGCCCAAAGACTCGACGCTCGATGACGCCCATCGTGCGGCGTGTCATGAGTAGAATCGCCTGTTTAGACGGGAAACGCAAGCAAGAGTGGCGGAAGGCGCCTGGCACTGCCGCGGTGGCTCGGCCAGCAATTCTCATTATGGCACTCGGCGGGTCCGGCGGCCCCGCCGCCACAAGTTCATAATGAGTATTGCATGGTCTTTTCCTGAAGACCTGGTTCTGTGGACTCCCCGCCGGGCGGAATCTAGCCACAAAAAGCACAAAAGACACAAAAGAAAGCGGTTTTTTTTCCGAGTAGGGCTGGGGCTTGCGCCCCAGCCCCCTCACAGACCCGTGCGAGCGGATTTCCCGCACACGGTTCTTCGGTTTAGGGATTTGCTCAAGCCGTTGCCATCCTTATCC
>CAIOST010000261.1 GCA_903861045.1 uncultured bacterium
ACCGCGCTCTCTTCCGGAGGACTGTTGCGCGGATTTTCCACGCTGTGCGGCCATGAGCGATGGATTCATACCGGATGATCTGGCCGCACAGCGTGGCAAATCCGCGCAACACTCGAAGTGGAGTGATGGCAGAGCGTGAATCGAATGATCATTGACCTCTCTGTGCCATCTTCTCCGAGTCTCCGTGCCTGCAGCGCAGCGGGTGGTAAACGCTTCAACGGGTTAGCTATTTCTGGGACACTACGCTAACGTGGGCCGGCGGTCTCCAGATCCGGGCGCCATTGGCGCAGGAAGCTGATGCCGAGTCCGCGGAAGAAGAACGTCACCGGCAGGCAGAGGATCCCGTTGAGGAACGGTATCATCAGCAGATAGCTGAGGCAACAGCAGGTGCAGCAGGCGCCCACGATCAGCGCGAACAGCACCACGTGGAGCAGCAGCAGGTACATGGTGAAGTAGATGGTCACGCCTGCCGGCTGCTCATTGCAAAAATCCAGCACCACACGCCAGGCGGCGAGTACGCCTACGCGGCGCCAGTACATGATGGGCACCACGAAGTGCGTGGTGAGGATGGCTACGGTGAACCAGACGGTCGTTAACAGGCTGAATTCCAGCGATAGCACGAACGCGCGCGTCGCCAGCGCGCCGGCAAAGGGCTCGTTATTGAGCAGCGGCTGCCAGACGTGCGTATAGAAGTCCTGACTGAGCAGGGCGGTGAGGGCACACAGCACGACCCCCACGGCCGTGCGGAACAGAAACAGGGAGCGCCCCAGCCCGGCGGCACCCGCCGCCCAGCTCTGGCCGATGGGCGCGTCCACATGCAGCCAGCGATGCATCACCATGAAGGCCCCGCGTGCCCGCAGCCAGCCGGTGGCCAGCAACAGCAGCAGCCATACCGCCAGGGTGGTCTGGATGACGGCCGGGGAGAGGAGTTCCTGCACATTCTGCACCATCTGGCGCACCAGCTCCTGATACATCCCCAGCATCTCTTCGGGGTTGCCGGAAGTCTGGATCTGCGTGAGCAGTTCGGGGTCAGGCTGGGCTTGCTTGGCCACGAGATCTAAGGCCAGATAGGGTTCATTGAGGCCGACGATCGCGAGCCAGACGCAAAACGCCAGCCCCATCCAGCGGGCAAAACTGGGCTGGCGGAAGAGGGTTTGCCGCATCTGTTCCCAGGCCTGATGCAGGGCGAGTGCGAAGGAGGGGCGCTGCCCGGGGAGGCCGGCCAGCGGCGTGGTGGGTCGCGGAAGGGGCAGCGGGAGCGCGGGTGGGTGCACGGCCAATTCCGGCACCTCCCGTACGCGTCGCCACTGCTCCCCGAAGCTCTCGTTCCAGACGTAATCGTCGGGTTGCAGAACGCCGTTCTGGAGGAGGGTTTGCAGATCCGCCAGCGGCAGGGGGCCGCGCTGGGTGCCATGCGCAATACAGTGCCAATCCATGAAGAGCGATCCTCGTTTAGCGGTTACGTGGTCAGCAGGGAGCCGGTCAGATCCCGGACACGCTGGATCTGGTGGCGCACGAGGTAGTCTTCGATGCCGGCGATCACGCGGAGCACGGTGCCCGGATCAATAAACGTCGCGGTGCCGACGGCCACGGCGCTGGCACCGGCGATCAGGAACTCGATGGCCTGCTCGGGACCGGTGATGCCGCCCATGGCGATGATCGGAATCTTTACCGCCTGGGCCGCATCCCAGACGAGTTTTACGGCTACGGGGTGGATGGCGGGGCCGGAGAGTCCGCCGACCTTGTTGGCGAGTACGGGGCGACGGGTCTCGATGTTGATCACCATGGCCGGGATGGTGTTGATCAGGGAGAGGGCGTCGGCACCCGCCTCGGCCGCGGCCTGGGCGTATGGACGGATGTTCGGCACATTGGGTGCGAGCTTCGGAATCAGTGGCAGGCGGGTACGACGGCGCACGGCGGCGACCAGCGCGGCCACGGTGCGCGGATCCGCCCCAAAGGAGGCCCCCCCCTCCTTGACATTCGGGCAGGAGATGTTGACTTCGAGGCCGGCAATTCCTTCCACATCACTCAACCGCTCGGCCACCTCGGCATACTCCTCGACGCTCGTGCCCCAGATGTTCACCAGCACGGGCACTCCGACTTCTCGCAGGAAGGGGAGGTAGTCGCGGATAAAACCGGCCACGCCGGGGCCTTGCAGGCCGATGGCGTTGACCATGCCACCGGGCACCTCGACGTGGCGGGGGAGCGGGTTGCCGTCCCACGGTTGCAGGCGGATCCCCTTGACGGTGATGGCACCGAGCTGGCGCAGGTCCACCAGATGGGCGTACTCCTTGCCGTAGCCAAAGGTGCCGGAGGCGACCGTCACCGGATTTTGCATCTGGATGCCGGCGATGGTCACGGCGAGGTCCGGACGTGCGGCAGCGGCTGCCGGAGGGGGGGTGTTCATCGCGGATGCTCCCAGACAATTTCGCCTGCTTCAAAGATTGGTCCATCGCGGCAGACGCGCGCTATCCAGGTGGTGCCATCGGGCTTGCGCAGGCGTTGTACGCAGGCCAGACAGGCGCCGACCCCACAAACCATGTGTTTGTCCAGGGAGAGCCAGGCCGGGCTGCCGGCGAGCTGGGCGCGCTCTGCTACGGCGCGTAACATGCCGTCCGGGCCACAGGCATAGAAGGTGGCGGCAGGATGGCCGGGGCGCGCCAGCCAGGCATCGAGCAGCGTCGTGACCAGTCCGTGCGTCCCTTGGCTGCCATCCATGGTGGCTACGCGCACATCCCAGCCCAGGGCGGTGAATTCCTCGGTGCAGAGAATGTCCGCGGCAGTGCGTCCACCTACGAGCAGCATTCCTTGCCTGTTGAGTCGGCGGGCGAGGAAGGAGAGCGGCGCCACGCCGTACCCACCTGCCACCAGCACAGGCCAGCGGTCATGAGTTTCGAGGGGGAACCCGTTGCCGAGCGGTCCCATGGCGGTGAGGGTGTCGCCGGGGCGCAAGCGGCTCAACTGCTCGGTGCCGCGGCCGACGGTTTTATACAGGATGGAAAGCTGGCTATCGCTGGCGCGGTAGATGCTGAACGGCCGGCGCAGCGCGGCCGGTTCCAGACCGGTGATGCGCAGGTGGACAAACTGCCCGGGCTGGGCCATGCTGGCGATGGCTGGGGCGTCCAGCACCAGGCATTGGTAGCCGGCGTTGAGGACGTGCTGGGCGTGGACGATGGCGCTGATGTCGTGCATGGTGGGTTGGGGGGGGGGGGGTACAAGCGCTAGAGTGGCCTGGAAACGCTGGCGAGCGGCCGGTTGGTGGCCGGCGGTTCCAACTCCTGCTTGGCGGCCGCGTACTCCGGGCTGTTACGTATCTGCTTGATCTCGGCATTGATGGTGGCCGCCATGTCCATGGTCCCTTCCATCATGTGCTTACGCTGTAGCTGTTCGTACTTGGTGACGAGTTCCGTCGTGGCCTTGAGCACGTCGTTGGCGCGCGTCTTGCGATATTCCGCGAGTTTATTTTGGTGATCTTGTTGCAGTTTGGCCAGGTTTTGTGGCTGTTGCACGATGTCCGTCGGTCGGAGCTGCGGATCGGCGTCGAACCGATCCCGCTCGACCTTGGCTTTCTGCCAATCGTCGTAGTTGCCTTGCCGCTGGAAATCGGCCACCAGTGCTTCCAGGGCGTTGGTGTAATTAGCCGGCCAAGCGCGCACCCTGGCTTCAAAATTAGAAGTGATGGTATCCATTTTTTCGCGGTACGCGGTGCGCAGGGGGGCAAGGGTTTCCACCGTTTTCGGCACGAGGGGGGGGAGCCCAGAGATCGGGGTCGGGGTGGTGGGACTGGCGGCGGCGGCCAGTTCGCTTTCGGCATTCTGGAGATCTTCGCTGGCCTGGCTACGGCGTAGTTCGGCGTTGACGGCGGCGGCGGCCGCCATCTTCCCCTCCCGCGTCAGGGTGCGCTGCAGGTCCGTCAAGTCGGCCATGTAGCGTTTGGAGATGTTGATCAGGCGGCGGCAGCGGTCGATCCGCTGCGCGGTGCCGATGTCGCGGTATTTCCGGTTGAGCTGGGTGAGTTCGGCAAACGGTACGGTATTGGTAGGTGCATCCGTGATCAGCCGGTTACTGGAAAACTGCTTGATGGTTTCGGTGGTGGCCTGCCAGTTTTCGAATTCGCCGGCGGTGCGGCGGCGTTCCGCCAGGGCGTTGAGTTCGTTCAGGTAGTCGTTCGGCCATTTTTCGGCATCCCGCCGGTGGTCCGCGGCGATGGCTTGCAGTTGCTGGCCAAAGTTATTCTGTTTTGCCTCGAGTTCGACGCAGTGCGTGGATTGGACTTCCGTCGTGGCGGTGGTGGTGGGGTGGGGGGCGTCCGCGAACGCGATGCCAAAATCGAAGTTGCCCCAGAGTGTTTTGTATTGGGTGAGGAGCTCGGCGAGCGCTCCGCTGGTGTAGCAACTCCGGGCGGGGTGGTAGAAGCCGCGCCATATGGACGCCATGGGGGTGCGGGCATTGCAGGTCAGCGGCGGCAGGGAGAGCAGGTAGAGCAGGCAAGCGCCGAGTGCCATGGCGGTGGCCCAGCCCGCTTGCAGCATGCTCCGGTGCAGCGTGATGCGCCGGCGCAGGCGCAATGCCTCGGGGTTGTCGGGGGAGACCCGGCGCAAGATTTCGTTGCAGATGCGGGAGGCAGTCTCCCAGTCGCTGGTGCGGATGGCACGTCCGGCTCGCCCCAGGTCGCGCGCCAGCGTGAGTTCCGGGATGCGCCGTTCGTCTTCCTCGTACAGGTGCTGGTTCTCGTCCAGCGTGCGGCTTTCGCGGATGAAGTTCTGCGCGCGCTCGTAATTGCCGGCGCGCATCTCCAGCGGAATCTGTTCGCGCAGTTCATCGCGCCGTGACAGGTTGCGTTCGGCCTGGTCGCGCAGCTCTTGGGCCTCTTTTTGCAGGCGGCGGCCGGAGGGGCCGGCCGCCTCAAACCCGTGCACGCGGCTGCTGAGGGAGAGCACGCGCTCGTACAGGTGATGCTCCATGGCGCTGCGCATGCGCTGCACCGCTTGTAACAGCGCTTCGTACGAGCGCGCATCCGCGCCGCAGGTGCCGCAGTATTGGATGCCCACGAACGTTTCGACGCTGCACTCCGGACAGGCTTCGCTGCCATCCCAGCCGCATTCGGCACAGTAGCGTAGGGTGAGCGGATTGATCGTGTCACACCATTTGCAGTGCCAAGTGGTTTTGACGGTCGGGATGGGGACATGCGTCTTGTTCTGTGTGGCCAGCAGGGCATCGGTAAAGGCGACGGCGGAGGGGAAACGCTGTTCGCGATCCGTGGCCAGCGCCTTCACCAGCACATCCCGGAACGAGACCGGGATGTCCTGTTCGCGAAAGTAGCGCGGGTTCTGGCCGGTCAGGGCAAAATAGAGCAGGGCGCCCAGGCCGTACACATCCGCCCGTTCGTCGGAGAGGCTCGCATCTTGCTCCTGCTCGGGCGCGCCGTAGCCGAGCGATAAGAGCTTCTCGCCGGGAACGGTGAGCTTATTTTCTTCGCTCTGGATCAGGCGGGCCAGGCCAAAGTCCACGATCTTGGGTTCGTTGGATTTGTCCAGCAGTACATTGCCGGGCTTGAGGTCGCGATGGATCACGCCACAGGCGTGCGCATAGGAGACGGCGCGGCCGATCTTGATGAGGAGTTCCACAGCCTCGGCGGCGGCTAACTGGCCGTTGCGTGACACGAGTTGGTCGAGCGTGAGCGGCGGGGTCGGGCGATCGGCTTCGCCAGGGCGTCCTGCGCCCCCTGGCTCGTCCGGACCAGCAATGTACTCCATGACGATGTACGGCCCGTCCTGATCCTCGCCCAAGGCGTAGATGTGGACGATGTGAATGTGCGTGAGCGCGGCTACGGCGCGCGCTTCCTGGAGGAACCGCTGGCGCAAGGAGGGTACATGCTGCCCCTGGGCATTCAGTCGCTTGATGGATACAAAACGCCCCAGACGCTTGTCCTTGGCGAGGTAGACCACGCCCATGCCGCCATCGCCAACCTTGCCCAGAATGGTGTAGTGCTGAAAAAGACTTTCTGACACCGGTGCGGGTTCGGCGCTGGGCGGGTTATCCCGCCCCGGCGGCCCCTCGTGCACCACGGTTTTGTCCTGCTGGGACGCGGGCGTAAAGCGCCGGCGCACGATGTCCGTCGGTTGCACCTGAATGCGTGCCGTGCGTTCGGTATTATGCCGGTTGGGTTTGTTGTTTAAATCCATGGAGAGATACCAGAGTAAAGGGGCGGGCGCGGAACGTCAAGTATTCAACAAAGCACGCTTGCACTACGCCTCCGGCAACGGCATCATGTGCGGCTGTTGGACCGGTTTATGCCCCTACGTTCTGCTGTGCGTGCTGATCTATCATCCACGGAACCCCTTGCCGCCCCTGCTGCGCTGCCGCTCCGGCCGCGCCGTCACTGGGGGTGGTGGAGCGTGCTGGTGCTGGTGACGGTGCTGGTGGCGACGGCCCCGACCGGTTGGCTGCCGCAACTGGCTAATGCCGTGATCCGTGAATACCTGCGCGCACGAGAGCTTTCCGCCATCCAGGTGCGCGTGGAACGGCTCTCCCCCTGGCACCTGCAAGCGGCCGTGCAGGCTGGTACGAATGCGCCGTTTTCCCAGGTGAAGCGGGTGGCGCTGCACTTTTCCCCTGCCGGCCTCTATCATAGTCGGCTTGAGCGCGTAGAACTCTCCGATGGGGTGCTGCCGTTTCGTGCCACCACCAACGGCTTGGTGTGCTGTGGGCTCCCCCAGGACCTGGCACGCCTCCGGCCGGGCCCGTCGCCGCTACAGGAAGAGGAGGATGTGCCCCCACGCGCGTGGCAGGTGGGGACGATCCTGCTGGATCGCATCACGCTACGCCTGCTCCCGCCGGCCAGCCAGGCCGCGGCCGAACCGTATGACCTCTGCCTGCAGGCCACCGCCCTCGCTGGCCCGGAGGAGACGCGCATTATGGTGGCGGATTTCGGGCGCGTCGGTTCATTGGCCAATGGCGCACTTCGCCCGGAAACGGGGGATGGCTGGCTGGTGCTGACACTGCCAGAGAGCCAGGTGCAGGAGTGGCTGCGTGTGGCGCAGTGGTTTGTGCGTGAGCCACGCTGGCAGGGGCGCGATCTGTGCGTCGGCAATGGCGGCGCCACCATCCTGTTCCGGATGGAGCAGTGGCGGCCGGCGCTGTGCCAGGCCGATTTTTCCCTGCGGGGGGCTGCACGACTGGAGGAGGTTAACCTCGCCGGCGATTTGCGCGTGCATGGCGTGGCGCGCTGGCTACCGGAGGATGAGGGGCGCCCCACGATTAGCGCACAAGCGGAGCTCGGCGTGCGCATGGCGTCCGCTCCCGGCGTGGCCTGGGCCGATGACCGCGAACAGCCCGCCCGGGCTGCCGTGACCTTGCAGGTGACGCCGCAGCGCGCGGAGTGGCAGTGTCAGGTGGCGGCCCGGGCCAACCTGTCGCACGAAGCGGTACGAGCCTGCCTGCCGCAGATCGCCGGTGTGTATGACGAGGCTTTGGGGGTGCGGCTGGATGGGACGTTTGCCAGCCCGGATTGGCAGATCTGGAATGGCGCGGCCACGGCCATGCTCCTGGATACGCCGGCCGGGTGGGCGCCCCGCGACGAGGCCTGGCAGGTGCAGAACCTGTTGGTGCAGGCCACCGCTTTTGTCACGAATTCGATGCTGGCCGCCGTGCGCGGCCAACTGGAGGGGCGGTGGGCCGCCGGCCTGGGTGCGATTGCGACAGGGAGCGTGTCGGCTGCCCTGGTGGCCGTGCCCCCTTTTGCCGAGGCGCACCTGGACGCCACGATGCGGGTCGAGTCGGTGACACTGCCGTCAGGGGGGCTAGTCTGGGGCGATGGGCAGCCGTGGCAGGCGGCGATGGCGGCAGCGCTGCGGCGGACCCCGGCGGGGGTGACGGTTGAGGATGCGCAGCTAACCATGGCGCCCACACCGCTCGTCTGGCAATCCGGCACGGGCGAGGAGCTCCGTGCGGTACTAACGGCGACCGGCTCCGGGGGGTATAGTAATCTGACGCAGGGGCAGGTGGGCCTTTGCCTGACAGCAGTGACTTGGCGTGCGGTGGATCTCACCGGGGGCGCGGCCAGCGTGAGCCTGCGAGCGACCATGTCACCCACGGCGGCGGCAGCGCCGGTGCCGCTGGCGCCACGCCTGGAGCTGGCGGTGTCGGATGGCTGGCTGCGGGATGCGAATGAGGTCATGCAACTGGATGGCTTGCAACTGCGCGTGCCGTTGGCCTATGTGTCGCGTGGTCTGCAGGCCGCCGGGGCGCCGCTGCTGGCCTGGGACCGGCTGGCGTGCCGCGGCTTGTCCATCACGCCCGAGGGGTTTGCGCTGACGACCACCGCGCAGTCCGTGTTGGCGCATCTGCAGGTGGGGGTTAAGGAGCTGGGCGTGCCGGCCAGCGCGCAGGTATGCGCGAGTTGGAGCAATGCCTGGAACGTGCAGACCGTTGTGGAAATTCCGGCCACGATCCTGGCAGACACCGAGGGTGTGCGCGGTCTGGTGCGGCAGTGGACTGGGCAGGCGTTGAGTCTCACGGGGCAAGTGGCGGCCACGGCCGCCGTGACGCTGGCCGCTGGTAAGGCACCGGTGGTGCGCCTGCAGGCGGCGGTGACGAACCTGGATGTCAGCGGCCTGGCGGAACCGTGGCAGGTGGCAGGGATTGCGGCACAAGTTGTGCTGGATGGGCCACGCGGGTGGCGCACCCCGCAAGGGCAGGTGCTCTCCTTCCGCTCGGCCAAGAAGGGGAACCTCAGGGCGGAAGACGCCCGGGTACAGTGGCAATTCCGGCGCGAGGCCTTCCTGGTTGAGCAGGCTGATCTCCAGTGGTGCCGCGGCGCGCTGCATGTCTATGGCGTGACCTACAACATCCATAATCCGGACCTGAATTGCGTCCTGTATGCCGACAAAATCCATCTGGGGTCACTGATGGCGCAGACCAAAGCGTTGCAAGGCACCGGCGACGCCAATTTGTTCGGGCGGATTCCGGTTCGCATTCAGAATGGAAAATTGCGCCTGCTGGAAAGTTATCTGCATACCTCGCCGGGGGAGGCGGGTGTGTTGAAACTGGCGGACGACCGGCTGGTGGATGCGGCGCTGCCGGAGGGGAGCTTGAATGCCGGGGTCAGGGATAAGTTGCGCAGCGCGCTGCAAAATCTTAATCTATCAGTTTTCCGGGTTCAACTGTCCGGCAGCGGTACCAATGCGGTGCTCGGTATGCATATCACAGGGCGGCCGGCGGAGGATGACCGTGCCCAGCCGATTGAGCTGAATGTTAACTTCCATTGTGACTTGGATCAGTTGCTGGACTATGGCGAAGGGTTGATGAATCTACTTCCGTAACAAAAAGGAGACCTTGACGTGGCAAAAGCAGAACAACGGTGGTCGCGTGTGCCCGCTGTACTGGTGGTAGCAAGCCTGATGGGCTGGCTCACAGGCGGCTGTTTGACTATTAAGACCGAACCGATCCAAATTAATGTGGATGTGACCATTCGCATCCAGAAGGAACTGGATAATTTCTTCGGTGACATTGACAAGAAGGAAGTGCAAAAAGGAGCCGTACCATGAAACACAGTGGCATAATGCTGGTGGCAGGTTTCTGTCTGGCCATGGCGGGTAGCGCCCTGGCGCAAGGCATGGAGGCGATCAAGAAGCAGATGCTGGATCGCAAACCGGCGGTGGAACAGTTGCTGGATGCCAAGAAGGCCGGCGAGAACAAGTCCGGCTTGCTGGAGGCCGTGGATACCCTCTCGGATGGGGAGGCCAAGACGGTGGCGGCGGAGAATGCGGATCGCAAGACGGTCTATGCTGCCATCGCCGCCAAGAGTGGCACGCAGGCCGCCAAGGTGGGCGCGCTGCGCGCCGCCGAGATCGCGGCCAAGGCCAAGCCCGGCACCAAGCTGCAGGGTAGGGATGGCACGTGGACGGAGAAGAAGTAGCATGTGTGCCGACGCGCGGGCCGGGATATCGCGGTGGGACCGCCTGACGTTGCTGATCGCCACGTCCGGCGGCTTGGGGTATGCGCCGGTGGCCTCCGGCACGTTCGGGGCCATGCCCGGGGCGTTGTTGGCCTATGCCGCAGCCGTGGTGGCTGCGCACTCCGGTGCCCCCCTGGCCTGGCAGGTGGCTGGGCAGCTGCTGGCCGCAGTGGGGTTGAGTGCACTGGTAATCCCGGTTTGTGATGTCGCCGAAACGCTGCTGGGGAAGAAGGACGATGGTCGCATCGTGGCGGACGAGACCTGGACCTTCCCGGTCTGCACCATCGGGCTGCCGTTGCTGACGGCGCCTTGGATGCTGGCGGTGGCCTTTGTGGTCAATCGCGTCTGCGACGTGATCAAGCCCCCCCCCGCCCGCCGCCTGCAGGACCTGCACGGCGGCTTCGGCATCGTCGTGGATGACTTTATCGCCTGCGTATATGCCCTGGCCATCAATCACGCCATCTACTGGAGTGTCTTGGCGCTGGGGTGGTTTCCGCGTGGCTAGCGCATTTCTATAGAGGCGCTTGCAAACCCTCCGTTTTTGCAAGCGGAGGGTTTAGCGTTCGGGGTTCAGGAGTCTGCGGTTGATGCAGGCCGGTAGCCGGACCCGCCGCAGGCCGTGGGACGTACGGAGCCGCGGGAAAAAAACGCAAACGTTTTCGTTTTTTCCGACTTGGCTCCT
>CAIOST010000262.1 GCA_903861045.1 uncultured bacterium
AGGAGCAGCAGGCACTTCGTCCCACACTTCGTCGCACACTTTGTCGTCTACGCTTCGTCGCAAGACTTTGTCGGCTCTTCCAGTTCCGTGGCTTGAGCATGGCCCCGCTTCCCCTTCAATTAGAAATCCCCCCACAAACCCAGTAGCGCCGTTTTTTGTGTCTTATGGGCCTTTTGTGGCCAGCATAAATTGCAGGCCCCGATCCTGCCCATGTTTATACCCTCGGCCGACTAACAAAACTCCATTTATCGCTGGGGGCGGCTGTTCCGTCAGCCCCGCCGTTAGCCGCCACTCCGGTGGGCGACTACGGCGACGACTTGGAATTCCCCTCGTTATCTGTACTGCTCAACAAGGCTTCCTCGCGTCGGCGTCGCTCACCGTTTGGTGCTTCCCCATTGTCATTTGTTTCGGATTGCGAGATTCGGATTTCGGACTTTCCCCGCCTTGCGCCTTTGCGCCTTGGCGCCTTGGCGTTAGCATCACCTTACGCTTTAATCAGACCTGGCAGGCATGCTACTATCTGCGGCACGGCGCGGCAATTCGCAGACGCAGGGCGGTAATAACAGGATCGGCTATGTTCCAAAAGCGGCTACTTGTGGTCTCCAGTCATCGGGCCGGAACCGGGATTGATACGCTGGATACCGCGGCGTTCTTTGCCAAGTACCCGTATAGCCTTGGCGCGATCACGTATAACCTGGAGCGGTTGGGGTGGACTACGCGTCGGCTCGGCATGGTCAATAGCCGCAACCCGTGGCGTCTGGCGCGCATCATTGACGAGTTCCAGCCCGACATCATCTATACCTACGGCAGCCTGACCGCCATGAACCCCCTGTGGGCGCGCCGCTGGCTCTGCCGCCACCGCGCCTTCCGGGTTGTGCATGGCTGGGATGACATCTATGGCGATATCTGGCGCGATGTGTATGGCTGGCTGCCCGGCAAGTTCATGGAGGGGATGGAGCGGGTGATCGTGACGCGCTCCGATGCGGTGGTCACACTGAGCCGCTACCACCAGCAGATCGGGCGTCGCTGGGGGGTCGAGAGCCACTACATCCCCAACGGCGCCGATATCCCGCAGTTCGACACCGCCGCCTCTACCATCCGCTTGGAAGGGCGGCTGAAGATCGTCTATACCGGCGATGCGGCGCGCTGGAAGCGCACCTGGGAGATCTGCGCGGCCATGCGGCACCTGCCTCCAGAGATCAAACTCTATCGCACCGGTGGCCACTATGCGGAACTGGACCAATATAACTCGGAGAACTGTATCTATCTGGGCTACTTGAGCAAGAATGACCAGCTCTCAGTCATGGCTCAGGCCGATGTGCTGGTGGTCACCGCCGACCAGGACTGCAATGCCAAGATTCAGGAGTACCTGCGCTTCCATAAGCCGATCTTAGGGTATGATGGCCGTGCCAACCTCTTCTTCGCCAATGGCCGCAACGCGCTGCTGACGCGCGACTACCCAACGGCCATCCGGCGCCTGGCGGATGATCCAGCTTTGCGCCAGCAGTTGGTCGAGCACGCCGACCGCGAACTTCCCGTTCATACCTGGGCCGAGATCGCCGCCCAGTTCGACGCGTGCTTTCGGAGCGTGGCGGGTGAGGGGGCGGGAAGGAGCTGAGGCGCCAGGGTTCAGGTGCAGGTCCGTCCCAATTGCCCCAAGGTGCCTGTGATGCGAATCTTCATGGTTTCAGTACTAGTCCGCATTCACGTGCGAAGACCACCAATGACTGCCACTCCTCCGTGACAATCTTCTTTAATATATCCATATTCATTTCCTGATACGCATGGATGGCGATATTCCGGAACCCGGTCATCGCCATCATGGCACGGCAGGACTCCTGCGAGATCAGTCCGGCCTGGGCTAATACGCGAAAAGCGTCGGCGCTGGATTGCGGCATGCC
>CAIOST010000263.1 GCA_903861045.1 uncultured bacterium
CCGCCGCCGGTAATCAGGCGAAACCGCTGCTCATCCGCGTTCACGCCCTCGAGCAACTCCACACGCAAGTTCGCGTTGGAAAGCCCCTGTAGATTTCCCTGCCGTACCACCAACTGGTTATTGGACGCACCCGCCGACGGCCCGGTGCGTCCGATCGCGAACCGCAGCGTCGCGCCAGCCGTTAGCAGCACATTGGACGCAATCGTCAGCGCCCCGCCGCCGCGATCCCCCGGCTGGAGCGTCCCCCCCTGCACCACCACCGGCGCGTTGGAGATAATCCCCGTGCCTCCCAGCGTGGCATTGGTTAGCACCAGCCACTGGGCTCCCGCGCTGGACGAACCGCACCGGGAGAGACCATTCACCAACAGGCGCCCCGCTTCCAGCCGGTTCGTGCGCACGGCATGCGCCAGATCCCGCAGTGCCATGGTGCCGGCGCCGCGCTTGACCAGGTGCGAAGCGCTGCCGCCTGCCCCGAGGTGCCCGGCGATGGTCAGGGCCGCCACGCACCCCGTTGGCCCGGCCACGTCGAAGACCACCCCCGCCCGACTCGCGGCACCGGACGTGATGGGCACCAACTCGCCATCCGCCTGTACCGTGACAGCCAACGACCCTGCCAGCAACCCCACCGGCGCCGGCGCGAGCAGTCGAAAGACCGCAGACGTAGCCGCCCCACCGCCATCCCCCACCACCAGGCTACTACCGCACTTCTGCTGATAACTAGCACGCGTCCAATTGGTACCCTTGCTATCGCCATTGGCAAATAGCTCCCGGATGGTGCGTACCACCCCCTGGTCGCATGGTGCCTCTCCCACTACCGGCAGATCACCACGGCCGAACAAGACCACGCCTATCCGCTGCTGGTCCGCATCGGCAGCGCCCTAGAGCGCCGTCTGGGCGCGCCACCGCCCGTCGCCGCACCGGCTGGAGCTACCCCCCCATGAACCTGAGCGTGATCATGCCGGCCTATAACGAACAAGCGGGAATCACCGCAGCCGTCGCCGAAGTGCAGCAACAGATCCTGGACCGCTTTGCGCCGGCTGAGCTGATCGTCGTGAACGATGGCAGCCGCGACCGCACCGGAGCCATCCTGGACGACCTGGCGCGCCAGGACCCCCGCCTGCGGATCATCAACCAGGCCAACCGCGGTCATGGCCCGGCCATTCTCACCGGCCTGCACGCGGCCACCGGCGACCACCTCTTCCTGGTGGACAGCGACCAAGATCCCCCTGGATCATTTTGAACCCCTCTGGCGCGCTGCCTGGAAGGGCTACGGGAAGTCCAGAGCACAACGCTCCCCCCCGGCGCGCCGGACGACTTCCGGCAATGGCTCGTCCGGCAGTTCGGCCGCGGCCTGAGCGAACTCTTCATGATCCCCTACAATCGCAAGGTCTGGGGGTATGACCCTGCCCGGCTGGACACCGGCTGGATGGCGCAACGGGTGGCGCCCGTGAACCTCGCGGAAGTGCTGCGCGCAGTGGAACAACACCAGGACCACGTATCCTGGGGGCCCAATGCCACCTTCCGTTTCCCCCGCCGTGGGGGGACCGGCGCCATCTGGCAGGCCCTCGCTGCACGCTTGCCGGCCGACCGGCTGCGCTACCGCACCCCGGTCACCGCCATCGATACCGCGCGCAAACTCGTGCAGTGCGCCGACGGCACCCGCCACACGTACGATTGCCGGAAGCCGTCAACCACCTGCTCCGCGGCGAGGCCGAGGTCACCTGCCACCACCCGGAGCTTGTCAACCGCTAGCACGCCGTTGCCAGCAGTTCTCATTATGGCACCGTCCCAAGCGGTACGCCTGGGCGGAACTGCTGAAACGGGTGTTCGCCGTCGACGCGCTGAAATGCGACCTTTGCGGTGGTAGAATGCGCATCCTCTGCGCGGTCAATCCGCCTGAGGCGATACGGAAGATCCTTGACTGTCTGGGTATGCCGATTCGTGCCCCGCCGACCG
>CAIOST010000264.1 GCA_903861045.1 uncultured bacterium
CGTCATTTGCTTCCAGCCGCCGCCCAGGTCGCTCCACGCCGTGTTCGTCAGGCCGTTGGCGTCCGGTCCGGACGCGCTCGCGCCGAAGCGCGCGATCACCTGCGCCGTGGCGTTCACCGGGTTGGTGTAGGCCGGTGTGCCCGGCACGGCCGGCGCGCCGAACTGCCCGGCGATCACGTCAAGATGATCCAGCGCCGGTGTATTCTGTCCGGCGGGTCCGTTGTTCATGGCCGGCACATGCACCTGGATCGACACATTGGCGGTGCCGTCCGCGTTCACCGTGCAGGCGCCCATGCGCGCACCGTTGACCGTGAACTCCAAGCCGTCAATCACGTCGCCCTCGACCACGTAGTTGTCGCCGGAGCGCAGCCCGTTCACGATGGCCTGCGGGTCGTTGGGGACCGTGATGCGCGTGTAGTTCTTCTGGTACTCGCCCGGCCAGAAGTCGTTGACCGTGTTGTGGAAGTCCGAGCTCGCGAACAGCCAGAACTTGCGCCCCTCGCCCAGCATCGCGTCCCACACCCCACCCACCTTGGCCGCGTACACGCCGCAGCCGCCGAACGTGCCGCCGCCCGAGGCGCCCGTGCCGTAGCCGCCACGGCCGCCTTCCTTCTGGTGGCCGGGCATGCTCTCGAACCCGAAGGCCACGTCCGGACCCGCGCTGTTCAGGTCGCGGAACGCCGCCACGCTGTACCCCTGGCTACCGGTGCCCGTGTAGGTCGGCGGGTAACTCTGCACGCCCCGGCGTTCCGGGTGCGCGAAGACCAGGTAGCTCGACAGCGGCGAGTTCGCCTGCAGCCAGGCCACAGCCTGCAGCGCCTTGGCGTGGTTGTTGGTGTAGTTCTTGCTCGAGCCGGCCAGCCAGCCGTTGGTGCCGCCGCCGCTCAGATCCGTGTCGTTGCCGTCCCACAGATACTCGAACTGCGCCAGCGCCGTGGCGTTCGGGGCAGACCCGAACTGGCCGTCGATGCGCCCCATCGAGCAGTGCTCGTGGCCCGGCACGTTCCACTCGTAGCTCTGCAGTATCGGCCTGGCGTAGGTCGCCCGCGCCGCCAGCACGTCCTGGAACGAGTACTCCTGCAGCGACTGCCAGCGCCACATGTTCGGCGTGCTCGCGTCGCCCTTGAACGGCGCCACCGGGTAGTAGGTCAGGTTGGTCCAGGCATAGCCGCCGTTCACGTTGAAGGGACCGGCCGGCGCCGCCTGCGGGCCGCGCGCGTCCGTGCTGAACTTGCCGCCGTGCTCGCTGTTCGCCCACCAGTCGAGACCGAAGGCGTTGTTCTGATACATCATCGTCAGGAACGAGTTGTTCCCATCCGTGTAGGTCGTATGCTGGTGGAAGTCGCCCGCGATGTAGCCCAGAACCCCGGCCGTTGTCTTTACTGTGATCGTCACCGGCGTCGAGGTGTTCGACAGCCCCACGTTGTCCGTGGCCACGGCGGTGAGGGTGTGGCTGCCGAGCGCCACCGGCAGCCACGAGATCGCATAGGGGGCGGAAGTGTCGTTGCCGACCAGCACGCCGTCCACGTAGAACGCCACGTTCGTGACCGAGCCATCGCTATCCGCGGCCGTGACCTGCAGATTGGTGGCGGCCCCGAGCATCACCGTGGCGCCATTCAGCGGCGCCATGATCGAGACCGTCGGCGCCACGGCGGGCGTTGCACCCCCGACGTCGGTCCACGTATCGGGAACGTAATCACCGGCGGGAGTGCCAAACTCGACCGTCTTGGACCCCAGGGACGGCAGCGCGGGCGTGAAGAGTTCGGTGATCAGATAGTTATGCGCCGTGCCAACCGTATGCGCGTCAAACACGACCAGGAACACCGTCTGCGTAGAACCGCCGGGGAATGTTCCCTGATTCAGTCGCTGGCCATACCCCGTGGCGCTCGTGAGAGCGACGCCAAGCTGTTTGCCGGGGGGGTAGCCGCTCAGGAAAGAATCCCAATCGTCCTGATGGCCGGTCGCCGCCGCCCTCGCGGCATTGGTCTTGTCGGTAGCCGTACCCACAAAACCGTAAACGACCGCATTGGAGAGTGCCGTGGCGGACATCGTATGGTTCGAATACGCGGCCATCAACCCTTGCACATTCCAACTGATCGTTGCGCCCCCCTGCGCGACACTCACGCCAAGCGCCAGTGCCAGAACGAGCAGACTACGCGACAAACGGTTCTTCATACTCCATCTCCTTTTGGTACCCGGATCTCCGGCGCGAATCCGCCGAAGAGTCCTTCCGATTCTGCTTGAAACGTGCCGTTGTTTCCCAACCCCGAAATTTGCCCCGTGTACGTGACCGCTCCCGTTGCACGTCCGGCGCCATGCCCGACGGGTGGCGTCCCGGTTTGTGCGCTGGTGTGGTGTGTAAACCTCTTGTGCAAGCGGAATGCTAGGTGAAAATTAGAAATCCGTTTGCGTGGCTCCAAGGGGCCGGCCGCTTGGTGGCGGCTCCCGGAACTGATACCGTTTACGGTTAACCGATAAGGGTTCATTGATCGATCCTGCCCGTGTTCAATTGAACGGCGAAGGAATCGTCAGGGTGCAACCATTCCTCATGGAGAGAATGAAACCGCAGCCGCTTGACAGGGTCGGATTCATGGGGTTGAAATCCTGATCATACCAGCCATTGCTCGGAACACCCGCGACGGGAGTCAACCAGGCATACACGGCGGACGGGGTCCCCTCGGAACCGATAAACTGAATCGTATCACCCAGCGCGATCGCACCGCCGAAGACGATGTCATTCAGCGGGCGTGCCTTCGCGGTTCCATTGCCGACAAGGGTATAGCCCGCCGGCACGGAAAGGGGGGTCGGCGCGCTCAGCACCTCGCCGAGACTAAGCACCGTGACGCCACCGGTCGTCGAGAGGAGGAACGAGCCGCCCTGCGGCAGGTTTGTGCTCGCGACAGGGTTCTGGCCCTGATCATACCAGCCATTGCTTGGAACACCTTGCGCGGGAGTCAACCATTGATACACAGCGGACTTGTTCAAATTGGAATCGAGAAACTGAAGCGTATCGCCCGCTTGAAAATCCCCGCGGATGGCGCTCAGCTTGCCGACCGCGCTGCCTGCGCCAACTGTGGTGAACGGCGGGGCGTAGAGGCTGAGACCGGCCGGGACGGTGGTCTTCCGGTATCCGACGACGTTCCCGGCCTGCGCGAGACTGGTCATCCCCGCAGCGCAGAGCACCGCCAGAAGGGCGTTCGATGTGCGTGTGTTCATGTTGTGAACTCCTATTCTTCCTGTTGGCGATCCCCGGAAGCGCGGCGGGGTTGCGTCGCCCCGCTGCAAGGTCCGGCCGCGTGCCGGACTGGCACCGCCCCGGTCGCGGCCGCCGTGTATCCGATTCGTTCGTTTGAGTAATCCTGTCCGTTTCCCGCGCAAGGCCCTTTAACCGAAAGCGCCGCACCCTCCTCGGTGCACTACAGGCACGACACCCCTTTGCACGCACGCAACATATGCGCCCTGCGCGAGACATTCGTGAGTGGCGAGTTAAGAATGCATTTATTCGCACCGCGGTTTGCAGGAGCCTCCGCGACAGCGGGCCGCCGTTCGCGGGGCATGCGCGCCTCAGCGCCCGCCGCACTCCCGGTACAGCAGGCGCTACGAGCCTGCTGTGACGAACAAACTGCCTTTTCGTGAGGGGGGGGCTCTCCTACGGGGCACACAACTGGTCATGATGTCCACAGAAAAACCCAAGCCGGACCTCCCATCGCTAAAATGGGCGGTCCGGCCAGGGTTATGCGCGAGTTGTCGGCTCCAACTTACGGAGCCGGGTTCACCAGCCATTCCACTAGCATCCCATAGGCGAGCCGCGGACGGCATAGCACTACCGCATACCCCCGGATTTAAAAGGAATTTTGCATATCGAGGGAGTCGTTGTGAAGGTGCGTGTGCTGGAATTTTAAGTAGCGTTTTACGAAAGGGACTGTTTTTTGGGCATGTATCAAACCGGCTGTCCCATAAGCGAATTGGAGAAAGCCTCAAAGCCAGGCAAATATGGCTCTTTTGCCGAGAGTATAGGTCGATGCGGGCCACCGGCTGTCCCATAGC
>CAIOST010000265.1 GCA_903861045.1 uncultured bacterium
CTTGGCGATTTGGCGGTTCGCTACCACAACAAACACAACAACCACAACAAGTTAAACCAGGAACAAGCCTTCTTCTACAATTCAAGTTATGGACGAGTATTTGTCCAGCAGAACTTGTGTGTAAAGGGCAGGCCTTGAGCCGCCGGAGCGCAGAGTTCCGTAGCAGGCGCATAAGGAGAAGAAGAAAGCATCGCGCGAGGTGCGGCCGTGCCGGCTCTCCTCGCACTGCCGCTCTATTGCTCAGCCAATTCTGTCTCGGATCTCTGCGCACCGGTGGGTAAGCCCACCGGGGGCGCGTGTGCGTGAACCTCGAAAAACCTCTCATTACGATACGCGACGCCCTTGTTCGTCGCAGTGGCAGCCTCTTTGTTCCGATCCCGTAACGACTCGGGCGCCAGTTCGCAGCGGGCTTGCGTGCTAAGCCAGGGTTTCTTAAGGTGTATCGGCTTGGATTCTCGTGACTTCATTGCTGATGGCAGCAGCGACCCCCAGCTCACTTGTGAAGTCTGCCGCCGAGGGACGCAGAAACAAGCGAAACCCTCTAACCGTGTGATTAGCGGCGCAATAGATCGCAAACCAGGCATCCTCGCACAAATCCGGATATTGCGATTGTGTGGGGAGTTGGCACAGATGTTCGACCAGGGCATTGGAGCGGAATGTAAACTCACGGCCGTCGAGCTCTGGGATGTCGTTCGTTGACATGTCGCGCCGGAGCACGACTAGGGGGGAATACTCTCGACAAACGCCACTTATACCAACGAGAACAACCGCCTGAATCTGGGGCGCATTTGTAGAATCAAACGGATGGTCGCGCCAATTTTTAAACGCGAACGTTTTCCACCAGTTATAGGTCTTCGGCCATGAGGCGGACGCCGGCTTCTGCGGACAATCATTGGTTTGGCTCCCAATACCCCTGCCGACATGGGTCTCGGCTTTCCTGATAACGCTCGGGCGGGCCCCGAAGCGCATTCCGTCGCTCCACGCAATTCCCCACCCTGCAAAGGGACGCGTGAACACCAAACCCAGGATACCGTGCGGCAACGCCCAAGTGGTTCGAACATAGGGGACCCCCAACCGCCACACGCATGACGTATCGACACGGCTCACCGCAAAAAATACGTTAGTCGACGCCAGCGGTCCTAGCCTTTGGTACTGCGCGCCTGTTCCGCACCAACTAACGAATTGCACCCGCCACGTCGATCCAGTTTTATAGGATTCCTGATAAAGCGGCAAGGTCGGCCCATACCCTTGGTAGTAGATTGGCATTAGACTCGAGTTCCGCAATTCGTATTTCAGGTAGACGGTTCCGTTCGCATCCTTTGGTTGAACGCCAAGGTACCTTAGGCGCGGCCCTGGCATCATCAACAGAACGAGAATACCGGCTATCACCTCAAAGACGATCAGGCCTATCATGAACTTACGTTTCATGCCAATCGTGCCCACCCAACAGATTGATCCCGTCACCCTACGTGACATGGTGATCACCCGCCGCCCTTCCGCTGGCCAGCATAAAAGAGCCTAAATTGAGGAGGTGACTCAGCGCAGCGGCAGTTCGCCCGGCCGGTTGCTGGCCAGCGGTGCCAGGCCGAGGCGTGCAAAAGCCAGGGGGGTGGCCACGCGCCCCTTGGGTGTACGTTCCAGATACCCCTCCTGGATCAGGTACGGCTCGTAGACTTCCTCGATTGTGTCGGTCTCCTCGCCGACCGACACCGACAGGTTGCTCAGCCCCACGGGACCGCCGTTGAACTTTCGTACAATCGTGTCGAGGATCCGCTTGTCCATCTCATCAAGTCCAAACGGGTCAATCTCGAGCAGCGAAAGGGCCTGGTCGGCCACCGGCTGGGTGATCTGATTGTTCGCGCGGACCTGGGCGTAGTCACGCACGCGGCGCAACAGGTTGTTGGCAATACGCGGCGTGCCGCGACTGCGCCGGGCAATCTCCAGGCTCCCCGCCGGGTCAACCGCCACGTCGAGCTTGCCGGCGGAGCGCGTCACAATGGTCTGCAGATCGCTATGATCGTAGTAGTCCAGCCGGTTGGAGAGGCCGAAGCGGGAACGCAGCGGCGCCGAAATCAGGCCACTGCGCGTGGTGGCCCCCACCAGCGTGAACCGGGGGAGCTCCAGCCGCACGGAGCGCGCATTGGGCCCCTGGTCAATCATGATATCAATGACAAAATCCTCCATGGCCGAGTAGAGGTACTCCTCCACCGTGCGCTGGATGCGATGGATTTCGTCCACAAAGAGGATGTCGCCGGGCTCCAGCGACGTGAGCAACCCGGCCAGGTCGCCGGGCTTATCAATCACCGGTCCGGAGGTGGCCTTGACGTTCACCCCCATGGCCTCGCCGAGGATGTAGGCCAGCGTGGTCTTGCCGAGGCCGGGCGGCCCGGAGAGGAGCACATGATCAAGCGGTTCCTTGCGCTGTCGGGCGGCTTCCACGGCCAGCAGCAGGCGGTCGCGCACTTTCTGCTGCCCGACAAACTCGGCAAAGCGGGAGGGACGCAGCCGGTTGTCGAAGGCGGCATTGCGCTGGTTGAGAGTCTCGGGCGGACGCGGTTGCATGCCGACAGATTTACCAGAACCGCGCCGCGCAAACAATGCGCGAGTTGCTTTCCGCTAGCCATCTGGCCGCAGCTTGGCTACCCTAACGCCGTTGCACAACCTATCTGGAAGACTAGCATGAACAACCTGTTTTTCCTGTACGGCCCCCCTGGCAGCGGCAAAACCACTATGGGCAAACTCCTGGCCGCACGCCTGGATCTGCCGTTTATTGACCTCGATGCGCGCATTGTCGAGCAAGCCGGCCACCCTATCCCCACGATTTTCGCCACCGAGGGCGAAGCCGCCTTCCGCGCCAGGGAATCGGCTTGTCTGCGGCAGGTGGTGACCGAGGGGCACGGCGTGGTGGCGCTGGGTGGCGGCGCATTACTGGCCCCCGCCAACCGCGCACTGGCCGAAGAGTACGGACATGTCCTCTGCTTGGAGGCCTCGCTGGAAACGCTGGAGGCGCGTGTGGCACTGGCCCCCGGCTCCCGCCCCCTGCTGGCGGATAAACAGTCGGCGACAACACCTGCCACAGCCGCGCCGCCCCCGCGCTCGCTGGCCGATCTATTGGCCAAACGTGCCACGCACTATGCCTCCTTCGCGCACCGTCTGCGCAACGAGGATGTCTCCGCCGAACAGAGTGCGGATGCCGCCCAGATCGCACTCGGCGCGTTCCGCGTCACGGGCATGGGCGCCCCCTATCCGGTGCGCGTGGGTCCCGGTTGGCTGGATGGTCTGCACCACCTGTGCCAGAGCCAACGCTGGACCGGACGCGCCATCGTCGTAGGGGATACCAACACCCTCCCCGCCTACGGTGCCCGCGTAGCCGCGCAGCTCACCCAGGCGGGCCTCGAGGCCCACACCGTGGCCATTCCGGCTGGCGAAGCCACCAAGACGATCCACACGGTGGCGCAGATCTGGCAGGCGTTTCTCGACGCCCGCATCGAGCGGGGGGATTTTGTCCTCGCGCTGGGCGGCGGCGTAGTCGGCGATCTCACGGGGTTTGCAGCTTCCACCTGGCTGCGCGGCGTGCCGTGGGTAGGGCTCCCCACCAGTCTGCTGGCCATGGTGGATTCCAGCCTGGGCGGCAAGACCGGCGCCGACCTGCCGCAAGGGAAGAACCTGATCGGTGCGTTCCACTCCCCGGCCCTGATCCTGGCCGACACCAGCACACTGGCCTCCCTGCCGGATGACGAATTCCGTGCCGGTCTGGCCGAAGTCGTGAAACATGGCCTGCTGGCTGATCCGGAACTCTTTGACCTCTGCGCCGAAGGGTTTGCTCGCCTGCGGGCCGACATCTCCGGTGAGTTTGTCAGCCGCGCCATGGCCGTGAAGATCCACACCATCCAGCAGGACCCCTACGAAAAAGGAGTGCGCGCCGCCTTGAATCTGGGGCACACCATCGGGCATGGCATCGAGAAGGCCTCCGGCTTCACCTTACGTCATGGGGAAGCCGTCGCGATCGGCATGGTGGCCGAAGCGCGTGTGGCCGAACGCATGGGGCTGGCGCATCATGGACTGGCAGAGCTGCTGATCGGCGTGCTCAAGGGGATCGGCCTGCCGACTGAAATCCCCGCGGCGCTGGACCGGCATCAGGTACGCGAGGCGATTCACCTCGACAAGAAGCGCGCGGGTGGCGTGGTACGCTTTGCTCTGCCCATCCGGATCGGCGAAGTCCGCACCGGCATGGCCGTGGATGCTAAGCTGCTGGCCGAAGTGCTGCGCTAGCAGGTTGATTCATCGCGCGTTTCCTGCGCCCAGCTCATGCAGCACGGTCTCTTCATTGCGGATCATCACCGCCAGCATTTCGATAGCGGTCTCCGCCTGCCGCAGACCGTCCAGCATAGGCGTGCTGTGGGCCATGGCGCAAAGCCGCGCCAGCGCGTGCAAGTGCAGCGCATCATCCTGGCAGCAGAGCAGGAAGAAGAGGTCCGTGGTCTTGCCATCGGCCGCGCCGGCAAAGATCGGTTGGCGCGTGCGCCCCAGCACCACAAAGGACTCCCCGCATAGATGGGGGTCATGATGGCGCGCGTGCAGGAAGGCCACCCCCTGGTCAATGGCAGTGGAGCAGAGCAGTTCGCGCTCCTCCAGCCCGCGCAGCAGGGCGGTGTCGTCGTAGAGCAGCTCCGTGCGGAGCGCCAGCTTCACCATGTCGCGCAAGACGGATGGTTTCGTGCGGGAGCGCAGCTCCGGTTCAATCCAATCGGCTTGAAACAAGCGGGGAATCAACCGCTCATGGCCGTTCGGCAACTGCCGTTGTGTGGACGAGGAGCGGTGCACCGCGGCTACATGCCGCGCGCCCAGCCCCAACAGGCGTTGGGATGCCCAGGCATCCAGCTCCCGGCGAAAGAAAACCGGCTCCTCTGCGCGGCGGGTAAAGGGGATCTCCTGGTATTTAACCAGTTGTTCCACCTCGTGCACCGAAAGGTGCAACCGCGCGGCCGCCTGCGAAAGGGTCAAGGGACGATACGGCATGATGGCGTGATCCCGTTCTGGCGCGCTACGTCCGCACCGTCTCCAGCAAGCCATGCCGGTAGAGCAACGTGACAAGGCGACAATCCAGCGCATGGCCGGCACGGTAGGAGATGGCCGTGCCGATGAAACGACCGGTATCAATCAACGCCAGCGCCGCCAGCAAGTCCAGCGTGGCACGGTGCCAGACCGGCTCCAGCGCTTTGCCGTTATGCAGCAGCTTGGGCTCGTTAAAATAACTGGTTCGGCCATGGATCAGGATGTTCTGCTGGTTATAGCCGAGATTGCGCATGTCGGCCATGAAGACACCGACCGTCCGGCACAGGATCATCTGCGCCAACGAGGCATTGGTGCGCGCCTCGGCACCATGGCGGAACGTGCGCGGCGTCAAATCGAACTGAATCCGCTGCTGGCCGATGGCGGAGGGGAAATCCACCGCGCAATCCAGGCGCAGCCGGCGGTCGCCGGGCGCGGCCGGCAACAGGGTGATAAAGTCGCCGCGCTCGCCGCCGATCGTCACCGGTTCGCGCACCGTGACAAAGTGGGCCGGTTCATCGCGTTCGACGATCCCTGCGGCCTCGATCGCCTCGACCAGATCCATGCTGCCGCGTTCAAACAGCGGCGGATCGCCGGCGTCGGTGGCCACGATCACGTCATCCAACCCCATCCCCAACCGCAACGCCACAATATGCTCCACCATGCGCAGGTAGTTGTGCGGGGAACCGCTACGGAGCACAATATTGCGCTGGGAGGTCCAGATATTGCGGGCCGAAACCGCCACGCCCAACTGCTCCGGTTGATCCGTACGTTCAATCCACCACCCGGGCTGGTCGGACGGACGGAAGCAGAGCGTACGCTGGGCCCGCCGGTAAAAGGTGCCGGGGCCGGTGACAGCACGCGCCTGCGCCAAGGTGGTGCGGCGCAACGAATATCCCGTATCGCCGGTGCTCACTTCCGCCTGGTCCACCGTCTGCGCCAGCAGTCGCTCCTGCGCCGCGCGCAGCGTACGTTCGCAGCCTGTCAGGATACGCCCTATGGGGTACATTTCGGCCATGCCTCAAAGCTCCTGGCCGGAGAACGGACGGACGTTGCCCGCCCACCGCCTCCGGGAGGCCCAAACACTAAAGTAATCGCTGCCCAAAGGCAAGGGCAGGTTGGGTGAACGTTCACGGCCCTTGGGGAAAGCGTTGCCGCCGTTCCTCGCGATATATGGCCGCTTTTCTGGCATCACCCGCCTGCTCCCAACTACGCGCGAGCATGTCGAGCGCCTCGGGCTTGAACTCCGCGAATTCGAACAATAAATCGACTTTTGCGAAACAACGGGCGGCCTCCTCCCACTTTTGCAGGGCAAACCAGCCATGCCCCTCTCCCAGCATGGCTTGCGCGGCCGCTCTGGTCTCGCCGCCCCCCGTCGCCACTTCACGATAGTCGACCAGCGCTGCGTCCCACGCCCCCGTGGCGCGGTTGGCCTCCGCGCGTCCCAGCAAGGCGGCCACGCGACACGCCCCCTGCGGCCACTTGGCCAATACCTGACCGTACGCTGCGGCCGCCTCCGTAGGCTTACCCAGCGCACGCCAGCACTCCGCCACGCCGCAGGCCGCCTGCTCCGCCGACCCGCCCTCCTGCACCTGTGCCCAGGCTGCGCGCGCCTCTTCCCACTTGCCTACCGTCTGCCATAAGCGGCCCGCCCGATAGAGCGCTTCCTGCGCAAATGCACTCTGCGGATAGCGCTGCGCCAGCAGCAGGAAGGTCTGCGCGGCGACTGCGGGCTGCGCCAGTTTCTCGCGCGCCCAGCCTAATTTATAGAGCGCCTTGTCGCAAAAGGCCAACTGCGCGGCGGCTGCGGCTTGATAATTGGTCGCGGCCACGGCAAACGCCCCGGCCTCATAAGCCAATTCCCCGATGCGGAAACTGGCATCCGGCGCCAACGGGTGGCGCGGATACTGACGCGCAAACGCCTCAAAGCGCTGGCGCGCCTCGCTTTTCTGCCCCAACTCCAGCAAGACCCACGCCAAATCGTACCGCGCATGGGCGGCAAACGGACTGGCGCCACGCTCCTGGATCACGGCATGATACAGGCGCTGCGCATCCTCCAGCTTGCGCGACTGCCAGAGGCAATAAGCTTGCCGGTAAGCCGCCTCATCCGCATGCGGCGCAGCGGCAGCCAGACGCAGGCAGGCACCATACGCGGCACGGGCGGCCTCGAAGGCACCGGCATCCTCGTGCGACCGGGCCGACCAGAAGAGCGCGTCGCCCGCATACGTCGAGGAACCGGCCGCCACCGCGGCAAAAGCCTGGGCAGCCTCGGGGTAGCGTCCCAACCGCCGCAACACCCACGCCGCGCCATTCGTGGCACCGGCGGCCACGGCCGGATCGGACGCACCCACCTGCTGATAGGCCTGCAACGCCTCCGGCCACCGGTTCAACTCCTGTAGCGCCTCGGCCCGATAGAGCCGTGCCCGCGGGGCCGCCGCACTGGCAGCCTGCCGCTCCAAAAAGGCCGTCGCCTTGGCTAGGGCGACCTCGTACCGCTTGGCCACATGCTCCAAACGAATCAATTCCACGGCCGCGCGCTGGGCCAGTTCATTATCATCCCTGCTCAAATGCACCGCCGCCGTATAGCTCGCCGCCGCCGCGGCCACATCGCCGGCCGCCTCGGCCGCGCGCCCTTGCCTAAAAGCCGCCTCCACGGCCAGCGGACTGCGTGGATAATCGGCCACCACGGCAGCAAACCGCTTCCCCGCTACCACGTACTGTTGCGCCTCCCACGCCGCCTGGCCGGCATTATACAGATGTTGCGCGGCCCGCGCATCCGGCGCATACGTTTGCGACACCGCGTAGAAGGCTTCCTGCGCAGCGGCAAAGTCACGCCTGGCAAAGGAGACCCACGCCTGGCCGGCCAGTGCCTCCGGCGCCAAGCGACCGCCGGCCGCCCGTGCCGATGCATACACCTGCCACGCTTCATCCAGCCGCCCGAGCTTGCGCAGGGTGTCACCGGTTTTGAGCTGGCACTCCCCCGTCAGCGCATGCGTGGGATAGCGTTCGAGAAAAAGCCGGAAATCGGCCAGCGCACCCGCGCAATCACCCGCTTGAAACAGCGCCCACCCTCGCGAGTAGAGGGCCTGCGGGGCCTGCCGGCTGGCCGGAAAATTCGTCAGCACCGCGGCATACGCCGCGGCCGCGCCTTGCCAGTCACCCGCTTGATAGCGTGCTTCGCCGCGGCCGAACAGCTCCGCAGCCTCATCCGCGCGCAACCACCCGCCGCACCCCAGCAGGGTAGCCAACACCACCCGTCCGGCCCACCGGTTGCATGTATGCACGCTAGCGATCATCGCAGGGCCTGTGCAAGCGTACTTGCGGTATTTCTTACAGCGTATGTACCAGAAGGCCCGAGCGCAGCTTGGGTTCAAACCAGGTGCTCTTGGGCGGCATGATCTGACCGGCATCGGCGATATCCATCATCTGCTCCACGCTAACCGGATACAGGGAGAAAGCCACGGCATCGCGTCCTTCGTCCACGCGTTTGACCAGCTCCGCGGTCCCGCGGATCCCCCCGACAAAATGAATGCGGGTGCTGGTGCGCGGGTCGGCAATGCCGAGGAGCGGCGCCAGCAGTTGGTCCTGCAGCACGCTCACGTCGAGCCGTCCGACCGGATCACTGCCCACCGGTTCCGGCCAGGCGAGCCGGTACCAGCGCTGCATCAGGTACATGTGGACGTGCCGTGGGCCGGACGGAGCGGCGCCGTCCACCGGCGTGCAGGTAAAGATCTCCCCCACGCGCTGCAAGAAGGTCTCGGCGGTCAAGCCGTGCAAGTCCGTCACACACCGGTTATATGGCAGGATGCGCAATTGGGCGGCCGGGAAGAGCACCGCCAGGAACCAGTTATACTCCTCGTGGCCGGTATGGTTGGGATTCGCCTCACGCCGCACACTCCCCGCGCGGGCCGCCGCAGCGGCCCGGTGATGGCCGTCGGCCACGTAGCAATGCGGCACGGTCGCAAACGCCTGCACCCAGGGTTCGGCCGGCCCATCCACGCGCCACACCGTATGTCGGATGCCATCCACGGCCGTAAAGTCGTACAACGGCGTACCCGACATCGTTTCCGTAACCAGTCGATCCACCGTCGCGACGCCGCGATAGGTTAAAAACACGGGGCCCGAATTGGCATTCAACGCCAAGCAGTGGCGGGTGCGGTCATCTTCCTTGTCCTTGCGCGTCTTCTCATGCTTCCGGATGATGTCCTGCGCATAGTCGTCAATATGACAGCAAACCACCAGGCCGACTTGACTGTGCGCACCCATGACCTGCCGGTAGACGTAGAGATGCTCGGCCGGTTCCCGGATCAGCACGCCCTGCGCCTGCATCGCGCCAAAGGTTTTCACGCCCTGGGCGTACACGGCGTCATCATAGATATGCATGCTATCCGGCAGGTCAATCTCGGGCCGGGAGACATGTAGAAAGCTATCCGGATTGCCGGCGGCCAGGACGCGTGCCTCGGCGGTGTCCACCACGTCGTACGGCACAGCGGCCACCGCGGCGGCACGGGCGGGCAAGGGGCGAAGCGCAGCAAAAGGCTTAATTTTCATGGCATATAATCAAAACGGCCGGGAGCCCCAGCGAGGTTCACGGCCGTTGGCAAAACGCTCTGTGGGTGTTACCTGTTAGAGCTGGAAGTTAATAAGCGGAGCAAACGGCACGGACGATTCGCGAATGACATTGATCAGTCCGATCTGATACCCGTGCATGAGCTCGGTCCGGTTCACCAGGCCAATCTGGAACCCCTCGGCCTCATCCGCCAAGTTGAGCAAGCCGATCTGGATCCCTTCCATGCTGGGGGCCGAATTCCAGAGCCCCACCTGCAACCCGACCAGATGGCCCGCATCATTCAACGCGGATACTTGGATGCCGCCCATCTCATCACGCACCTTGTTATGTAAAACATTGACCTGCAGAGCCCAGGCATAATCCGACTTGCCCCACAGCCCGACATCCACACCGGTGATGGCATCATTCACCCCATACGGAATCCCCACGCGCAATCCCGCCACATCGGCCGGACGGTGGATCCAATCCAAGAACGACACATCCACCGGCCACGTGTCCTGCGCCTTAGCACCGCCGACCATGCATCCTACGATACCCAGAACAGCCAATAGCTTCTTCATTTTTTGGTTCTCCGTACCTTCGCTACCCCCTGGCATCGATGGCCCTGACAAACGCGGCGCATTTGCAACCGGGCAACCGAAACTGGCAACGGGGGTATGGTACCGCATCGGCAGGTTGGCTGCAAACAGGTAAAATACAGATTTTACACCTTTACGACAGGCCGGTCGCCGCGCAACGCCGCATCCAAACAGTATTCGGGACGAAAGCGCTGCCATTTGTGCGTACTGCCGGGGGGGATCTGTCCGGCGAGGCGATGGCAATCGGCCTCGGAAAGCAGCGCATCCGCACGGGTGGTGCGAAATTCATGTGCCAGACCACTCTCGGCAATCAGCCGCATGCTGCGCCGCACCAGCCGCGTATCACACAGTTGCCCCGCCAAGCGGTCATACATATCCCAAGGGGCTTTGATATCCATCGCCACATAATCCACCAACCGGTCGGCGAGCAGCGCCTGCAACATGTCCGGCTGCGAACCATTGGTGTCGAGTTTGACAGCCAGCCCGCACGCCCGCAGTTGCCAGAGGAACTGCGGCAAGTCCCCGTGCAGCGTGGGCTCGCCGCCCGTAACCACCACGCCCTCCAGCTGCTGGCGACGCGCCCGGATCCGGGCGAGGATCGCCTCCTCCGTCTGCTCCCCCTCGCCCTGCCGTGGCAACAGTTGCCCGTTATGGCAGATCGGGCAGCGGAAATTGCACCCCTGCGTAAACACGACCGCCGCCACCTTGCCCGGGAAATCGCACAGGCTGAGCGGCACAAACCCGCCGATCCTCACGAAACGGAGCCCCCTTCCACCTGGAACATGCAGCGCTGGTCAAATTCGGCGCGCTTCCCTTCGTTCCACTGCTGCACGGGGCGTAGATACCCTACCACCCGCGAGTAGACCTCCGTTTCGCTCTGACACGTCGGACAATGCCGCAGCTCGCCGCGCAAGTACCCATGCGTCGGACAGACACTGAAGGTCGGCGTCAGGGTGAAATAGGGCAGGTGATAATTCTGGCAGACCATGCGCACGAAGTTCCGCACCGCCAGCGGATCACTGACCGACTCGCCGAGGAAGATATGCTGCACCGTGCCGCCGGTATAGCGCTTCTGCAGATCATCCTGCAAGTCCAGCACCTGCAGGATATCACTGCTGAAATTCACCGGCAGTTGCGTCGAATTCGAATAGAACGGCTCCGATTCCGAACCGCCGGCAGTCGCAATGTTGCCATAGAGCTTGCGATCCAATTTGGCCAATCGGTAGCTGGTCCCCTCGGCCGGCGTGGCCTCCAGGTTGTAGAAATTGCCTGTTTCCACCTGATAATCGGCCAGACGGTCGCGCATGAAGTCCAGCACCCGCGCGGCAAAGGCCTTCCCGACCGGCGTCTCGACCCCCTGACCGAGCAAACTACGCGCCGCTTCGTTGACCCCCACCAGTCCAATCGTGGAGAAATGGTTGTGCCAGAAATTTTGATGGCGTTCCCGAACATGGCGCAGATAGTACTTCGTGTAGGGATAGAGATTCTGTTCCGTAAACTGCTCCAGCACCTTGCGCTTGATCTCCAAGCTATTGCGGGCGATCGCCATCAACTGGTCCAGACGGACGAAGAAGTCGGCCTCATCCTGCGCCAGGTGCCCGATGCGAGGCATGTTAATGGTCACCACGCCGATGGAACCGGTCTGCGGATTGGCGCCGAACAGGCCGCCGCCGCGCTTCTCCAGTTCCCGCTTGTCCAGGCGCAAGCGGCAGCACATCGAACGGGCATCATCCACCTTCATGTCGGAATTGACGAAGTTGGCGAAGTACGGGATGCCATACTTGGCCGTCACTTCCCAGAGGCGCTCCAGGCCGGGCGCGTCCCAGTCAAAATCACTGGCCACATTGTACGTGGGAATGGGGAACGTAAAGACCCGTCCCTTGGCGTCGCCCTCGCTCATGACCTCCAGGAAGGCGCTGTTCAACAGGTTCATCTCCGTCTGAAACGCCCCGTAGGTCTCCGGCATCTCCTCGCCCGCGATGATGACCGGCTCGTTGGCCAGCGTGGCCGGCGGCTTGAGATCCATGGTCAGATTCGTAAAGGGCGTCTGGAAACCGACACGCGTGGGGACATTGACATTGAACACAAACTCCTGCAACGCCTGCCGCACCTCGGCGTAGGTCAGCTTGTCATAGCGGATAAACGGTGCCAGCAGTGTGTCGAAGTTGGAGAACGCCTGGGCGCCGGCGGCCTCGCCCTGCAGCGTGTAGAAGAAGTTAACGACCTGCCCCAGCGCGGTGCGAAAATGCTTCGCCGGACGGCTCTCGGCCTTGCCGGCGGCCCCCCGGAACCCCACGCGCAACAAATCCTGCAGGTCCCAGCCCACGCAATAGACGCTCAACAGCCCCAAGTCGTGCAGATGCAGGGCACCATTGTCATGCGCCTCGCGAATCTCCACCGGATAGATCTTGTTCAGCCAGTAGATCTTGCTGATTTCGCTGGCAATATAGTTGTTGAGCCCCTGCAACGAATAGGCCATGTTGCTGTTCTCTTTGACCTGCCAGTCGAGCTTGCTCAGATACCGGTCAATGAGGTCGACATCTGCTTTCTGCACCATCTCGCGCATGCGCGCATGCTGATCGCGATAGATGATATAGGCCTTGGCCGTGCGCCGGTACGGCGAGTTTAGCAGCACCTCCTCCACCACATCCTGCACGTTCTCCACCGTCGTCGGCAGGGACTCCTGCAACGACTGCAACAGGCTCAACACCCGGATCGTGAGATGCCGGGCCTCCTCCGGACCGAACTCCCCCGTGGCCTGCCCCGCCTTCTGGATGGCCTTGGTGATCTTGGCCGGATCAAACCGTTCCGCCCGACCATCGCGTTTACGCAGGTTGCCAAGGACAGACGTGGCAGATACCCCTTGCTCATGCATACTGAAGACCCCTTATCAAATGGAATGGGACGATTAAAAGGCAGACCCGTGCACGGCCATTACCTGAACACGTGTGAAAACACCCCGCAGACGCGCCCTTCTCCGCAGACACCCCGCCTACTAACTTTCAAAAGAGCGCTAGCGACCGAACGGGCCGCAGTCACAATCTATATATTGTGGGTCGGCAGAACACAACCACAAAATATGGTAGTTTTTTCCGACATGCGCAACCACATGATCGTGAGCGAGTTAAGCGCCTAATTCCGGTAGAAAACCGCCGTCCCCTTGGCCAGCATGCCGTTGCCCATTTCGCGCCCGCTTTTCAGCGTCCCCCCGGGCATCAGATAAAAGGTATCGGGCTGGCGCCAGCGCGCCCCGCACACCTCCTGCGCCAGGCGCGCCGTCGGCACCGGACCGCCCGCCGAATACCCCACCAACATGCGGGTTCCGGCTGGCAGTTTATCACGCGCCGGCACCGGCATCTGCGAACCACGCAGGAACCGTCCATCCCGCAAGAGGTACAGCGTGCTGGCCGACCAGGCTTCGTCACCGGCAATCTCCGTGGCCGTGGCACCGTCCACCCCAATCACCTGCACCTCGTCCGCCGTCGAACCAGAATCCGCCGCCGGACTCGTATCCGCCACCTGCACCTTCGTGCCGAGCGGTACGGCCTGCCAATCCCGAATCTGATTGCCGGCGCGGCGCGTGCCATCCGGATATATATAGATCGTATCCGCGCGCCGGTAGGAATCGCGCGCGATGTCCCAGACGGAATGCTGCGCGGAAACCACCGATGCGCCCGCCGGGGACGACTGCGCCAGCAGATGCTCCTGCTCCCGCGCGTTGCCGTACAGCACCTTGGCCAGATACATATCCCCATTGATCAGGCGCCCGGCCCGCACGTCCGGATCAAACCGGGCCTTACTTTGCAACTGCAACTTCTGCCGCACATCTGCCCGGGCAAATAACATCCCGCAGCGCTTGCGCCCCCGGTGGCTGCGCGTGATCCACTTATTCGGGGCCCCATACGCCACCATCGAATGCGTCAGCACCCGCTCATCCGGAATGCGATAGCGGAACTGCAACTCCTTCAGCAACACCCCCAGCGACTGGTATTGCGCTCTCGTGACCTCCTTGTTGTGGTACCCCACCACCTCAATCCCAATGGCGTGATCGTCCACGTTTACCCGGCCATCCCACATGCTGCGCCCACAATGGTAGGCCGTGCGCCGGTGATCCACGATGCGATAGACCCGTCCGTCGGTATCGACGCCGAAATTGGCTTCGCCGCAAGCGCTTAACTTCGGCAGCGCACTGCTGCCCGGCGCCTCCGTGGTATGCAAAATAATATAGCGCGTGTCGGTCCGCGCCTCCCGCTCGGGATTACGCGGACTATAAAAGTTATTATAGACCTGTAAGCCGCAAGCCGGCCACGCCGCCAGCAGCATCACCACGCCGTATCGCCAACCCAACCACATAACGTTTCGCCCGCCGTTGCGCTACGAACCGCCTACCGCCCCTGGACGGGCGCTTCCCAACTGGGACGCCCGGTCACCAGCTTCTCCGCCGTCATATCAGCCGGCACCGCCAACCCCAGCAACTGCAACACCGTAGGGGCAATGTCCGACAGCTTGCCGTGTGACAGCAACGGCACACCCGCACTGTCGCGCGCCACATAGATGCAATCCACCTCATACAGCGTATGGCTGGTCTTCACCATGCCCGTCACATAATCCCGCATCTGCTCGGAGTTTCCGTGATCCGCCGTGATCAGGATGTGCGCATCGAGTTCCAGCAACCGTTCCACCAGCCGCCCAACACAGGTGTCCACCACCTCGATCGCGCGCCGGGCCGCCTCAAAGACCCCCGTATGCCCGACCATGTCGCCATTGGCGTAGTTGACCACAATAAAGGCGTACGGATTGTTTTCCAACCGTTTCAGCAGCGCATCCGTGACGTTATACGCCTCCATCTCCGGGTGGTCCGCCAAGGTCGCCGGATCGAACGCCGAGGGCACTTCCACCTGATCCTCGCCCTGATACGGCTTGGTGGACTTACCATTGAAGAAGCTGGTGACGTGCCGAAACTTCTGCGTCTCGGCGATGCGCAACTGCCGCAGGCCCGCCTGGGCAATCACCTCGCCCAGCAGATTGCTCATGCCGCCACCCTCGTCCATGGCGCCCAGCAGATACTCGGTAAACTCATTCCAGTACCGGGTGAACCCCAGGAATACCACCTGCCGCCGTACCTGCCGCTGACCGGCATAATCATCACAAGCAAACGCCTGTGCCAACTGAATCGCGCGATCTTGGCGATAGTTGGTGTGCATGGCCACATCGCCGTCCGCGATCCCCGTGAAGCCGCCGATCGTATAGCAAGGAATGTATTCGTCGTACATCGCCTGCCCGTCGGGGGTACGATCCTGTGCGTAGGAAGTCTGCACCGCCTCGACGGCCGAGGTCGCCGGCCGCCCCTGCCCCAGCACCAGGCAGTGATACGCCTGATCCGTCAGGCCATAGTTCCGCGACCGGTCCATGCCGAAATAGCGCCCCATGATCGTGCCAATACGGCAACGCCCCACGGCCTGGATCTCGACGTTCAGGCGTCCCAGGTATTCCAGCGTGCTGCGCGGCGGCGTGTCGCGGCCATCCAGGAAAGGATGGATGACGATCTCGCCATCCGGATACTCCTCGCGCGCGCGGCGCATGATCTTGAACAGATGCTCCTGATGCGCATGCACCCCTTCATCCTGGAGCAACCCCATCAGATGCAAGCGACTGCGGTTCTTCTTCCAGTTCGCCACCAGCGCCTGCCACTTGGCCGCCTGGAAAAGCACCCCGGTGCGCAGCCCGTCATCAATCCGCTTCAGCTCCTGCACCACGATGCGGCCGGCCCCCATGTTCAGGTGCCCCACTTCGCTCGACCCCTGGTAGCCATCCGGCAGCCCCACCGGCTCGCCGCAGCACGCCAGCCGCGTCCACGGATAACGGACCTTGTAGCGGTCTATGTTGGGCGTGCGCGCGGCAAACACGGCATTGCCCTCCTCGCGCTCGTTCAACCCCCAGCCATCGCGGATAATCAATGCCACCGGTCGACTCTTCTGCTGCATAAGCTCCTTTGCGCCTGCCGTCGTGTCAGATAGAGAATGAAGGGAAAATACAGAAAGGTTTAGCGTCCCATATTTTACGCAGAGCGTCAAGGTCCGCCGCCAGGTCCGACGCATCTAATTTCCCTGTATTCTGGCGTCGTTGCCCCCCAAGTACTCATGTGAAGAGGATTGTTTTGCGGCGTCTTGACGCCGCTTTCTTTGGCGCGGCTTGCCGCGCAGTGCTGTCGGCCTGTCAACCCAGGCCGTAGGAAAGCGGCGTCAAGCCGCCGCACTAAAAGCTCATTCCTCAAACCGAGCCAATATGGCTAGTGTAGTGTCCCCGAAATAGCTAACCCGTTGAAGCGTTTACCACCCGCTGCGCTGGAGGCACGGAGACTCGGAGAAGATGGC
>CAIOST010000266.1 GCA_903861045.1 uncultured bacterium
GCCCAAACCTAGCACCTCACACCTACCACCTTCTCCCCGGCGGCCCCGCCCTACCCGGGCCCAAACCTAGCACCTCACACCTACCACCTTCTCCCCGGCGGCCCCGCCCTACCCGGGTCCAAACCTAGCACCTCACACCTACCACCTTCTCCCCGGCGGCCCCGCCCTACCACCCCAATCTCTGAAACCTGTGTTTCAGATGGCTCTCTTCCATCTGGAGGGCGGGGTTCCACCCCCGCCGCGGCCGGCGTGTAAGCCGGCCCTCCACGGAACACTGGCATCTTTGTTGTGCCATTCGCTTTTTGCTTGTGCCTCAGTAAATCCGGCTGAGCTTCTTGATCAGACTGACGGAAGGGATGGCGATGAGGAAATAGGCCACCATCCAAGGCGCCATACCCAAGGCGCCGATGCCAGGCACAAGCCCCAGGAACTTCACCGGTTTCATGACAAGCTGCACCCCTTCAATGGGACGCCCGATGCCGTAGAGCTCCAGGTCCGGGGCGTAGACCCGCTGCCCAACGAGAAGTGCCTTGCTCACGGTGCTGTTTTGGTAGCGGATTTCCAGCGGATCGGGTGCCGTACGGGCGTCGGCCTGCAGGTGCCAAGTGGCGCAGGCCCCCACAGCCTTTTTCTTCTTTTCGTGGCGGGTTACCACCTGCTTGGTTACCGGGTCGGTCTCGCTGAGCTTGACCACTTCCTCAATCTCGTCCGCCACGATCTTCTGGATCCAGTGCGACTGGGCGGCGGTGGTGACTTCGCGCAGGCCGGTCTGGGGCACCAGGTGGGCCAGGTTGCCCACGGCCGACACCGGGAAGTAGGCTCGCACCATCACAGTCTCGCCGGCCTTGGGCGGCACAAAGGCCAGGCGCTGGAAGCACCACGTCCCCAGGATGGCGATCGGCAGCAGGGCGGCTAGCAGCGGCAGCCCTTCCTGACGCAGCGTGGTCAGGCCGATCATGTTGAACGTCAGGCGGTAGCGCTGCACGGCCGGCTGGTCCTTGGCCGCCTTGGCCTCGCGCATCAGTTCCTTCAGGCGCTGCTTATCATCAGCGCAGCGTTTCAGCAGCTCCTGATTGGTGGTAAACAACCGTGAGAAGGTGATGATGGAGCCGGTGCCAACGGCCACGATCACCAGCGTCAGGTCCATAGGGAGGCACAGCAGCCAGTTGAACAACGGGTCGGCGAGCGCCAGGATCGCCTGATTTATCCATTCCAGCATGACAATTTTACTCCTTCAACATCGTAACGCTACCGCGGTTGCCATCCACGCGCAGCCGGGCGCCATCCTTGATCCGCTTGGTGGCGCCGGGGCAAACCACGGCGGGAATGCCAAAATCGCGGGCCACAATGGCGCCATGCGAGAGCACGCCCCCCTTCTCCACGATCAACCCGCGGGCGTTGACGAACAGCGAGGTCCAACCGGGGTCGGTGGAGGGGCAGACCAGGATGAAATCCGTGCCCAGGTCGCGCGACTCGCGCGGGTCAAAGACGATGCGGGCCGTGCCGGTGGCGACGCCGGCGGAGACCGCCTCGCCCTTCCACTCCGTGGCGTTCTCGTATTTCTGCGGCAGCCCTAATTGATCGATCTGGTTGGTGTCGATCACATCGGGCATGTCCAGGCGCTGCAAGGCCTGCCAGCGGGTGCGGCGGTTAGCGGCGGTGGCCAACAGTTCCTCGCGCTGGCTTTCAAAGCGCACCAACTCGTCCGCCCGCAGGAAGAAAATCTCGCGTCCCAGATCCCACCGGCGCGCCAGCTCCAGGATAGCGAGACGGATCAGCTCGTACCCCATCATCAGGTAGTGCTTGCCAGATTCGCGATAGGCCAGCAAGGCTTGCGTCTGGCGGAGGTTGGCCTCCAGGCGCTCGCGCAGTGAAGCGCCACCCCATTTGGCCAGCAGGGCGGGGAGCGATTTTTCGGCGGCGAGGCGTTCAGCCGCATGCGCATGGTGCATCTTCTCAGGGGAGTTGCCGCCGCGGCGCATGGCGGCCAGCACGGACTCGAGCTGCCCGGGGTTTTCACGGTAGCGCGCTTCAGCGAGCTCCATCTCGCCAACCGTGCGGTGGCCGTACGCTTCGAGGAACTGCGCCAAGGTGACTTCGCCCTGCGCCACCCGGTAGAGCATCTGGTTCTGGGCCACGGTGGTATCGCCATCCAGCCCCATGGTCAGGGTGCAGGCCAGCCGGCTCCCCTCTTCGTCACCCAGCAACTGCATCAGCAAGCCGCGCAGCTCCGTAAAGGCCACGGCGCCGAAGAAACCAGGCTTCAGCGATTCCTTGCCGAACTCGTTCAGCACCCGGTGGCAGCGCGCCTGCAGCTCCGCGCAGACCTGGGCAGTTTCCAGCCTGGTTAGGTCCTCGGCCCGTTTGGCCTGCACATACGCAAGGTATGGCGGCAGGGCGACCTGCTCGAACTGCGCGCCAATCGTGTCGCGTAACCGCTGGGACTCCCGCGAGGCGCGCCACATGGTCCCCAGCATGGTAGGCAAGCGCAGGAAGAAAAGTCCGTCGGCCTTCTCCGGCACGAACTTGCTGGGGGCCTGATCCAGCGAGGTGTGGTCGCTGGCCAGCTCCTCCAGGTCGTAGCGGAAGGGACTGTCGCCCCAGAAGAGTTGGGCCACCCGGTCCGGATCGGCATAGATGCGCGCGCCAATCAACTCCAGGAACCCTTCCTGGCAGACCTGTGGGGAAGGCCGGTAGCCCAGGTCATGGTAGAAGCGGCCGAAGCCGCCGGCGCCGCTCATGAACTGCCGCACAATATCCCACGTCAGCGGCGTGGGGGCGCGCAGCGTCTCGCCCAGATTGTGCGTCACCCAGACCCGCCGTTGACCGGCCGCCATGGTTTTCAGCCGCTGGATCTCGTCCAGCCGCCCCACCTCCACATCACGGGCCACTTCCAGCCCCCGGATCGGCCGGCTCTGGAGCAGGGCAAAGCGCCCCTCGGCCCAACCCCATTCAATGTCCACGGGGTGACCGAAATACGCTTCGATGCGCTGGCCGATCTGGCAGAGCTCTGCGATCTGCGCGGGCGTCAGGCTGGCGGCCTTGGCGTCGCGCTCCATGGTGCTGCCTAGCGCTACCACGCGGTGACTCTTGTCGCCCAAGAAGGCCTGGAACGAGCCAAAATCATGGCGGGGTACCAGGAACTTATCGGGCGTGACATCGCCAGAGACCACGGCCTCGCCCAGCCCATACGCTGATTCCAGGACCATGCGGTTGGCCGCCAGGTCGTTCGGATCCTGTGTAAAGAGCACACCGGAGATCTCGGAGGGAAACATGGCCTGCACGTTGACGGCCGTGCCGACCACGCCGCGAATGTCATTGCGCCGGCGATAGGCCACGGCGCGCTCCGAGTTCCATGAGCGAAAGACGGCGCTGATACATTCGCACAGCACGGCCCAAGGCGCGGTCGGAAAGGGCCGGCCGGCTTGCTCCCGGTAGATCTTTAGGCAGGTCTCCACCGAGCGGGCGTTGGCATGGCGGAAATCTGCCGCTGCGCCGAAGCGTTCCGCAGGCAGCTCCGCCACGGTGCGTGCAAACATCAGGATGAACTGGGTGTAGACCGACCAGAACTCCGGCGGATGCCCCAGCTCCTGCGACAGATCCGGGTGCAGGCCGCAGTTGAGCAGGGTATCCATCATGCCGGGCATGGAGACCGCCGCACCGGAGCGCACCGAAACCAGCAGCGGATTGCGTCCGCTGCCAAACCGCCGCCCCACCTGGTCTTCCAGCTTTTGCAGATGGAAGCGAATCTGTTCTTCCAGGCCGTCGTGCCACTTGCCGCCGCTGTCAAAATAGGCGCGACAACACTCGGTGGTGATGGTGAACCCCGGGGGGACCGGCAGACCGGCCCGGCTCATCTCAGCGAGTCCCGCCCCTTTACCGCCCAGCAGCTCCTTGCTGGGGCGTTCCGCGTGAGGCACATCCTGGTGGTCGGCGTGGCCGAACGGGTAGACCCAGCGTGGCCCGCTCCACTTGAACGACACTACTTGCTTCTCAGGCATAGAAGTCCCTTCTTGTCCGTAGCAATATAGATCCGGCTATCGGCCATGACGGGGGCGCAAGTGAGACGCCCCAGCCAGTCCGTCTTCATCCAGGAGCGTGGTTCCTCGCCGGAGGTTGTGCAAGCCATCAGACCGCTTTTGCCGGCATAGACGAGGGCGTCCGGCGCGGCCAGGGGGGGGAAGCCGGGGACCACACCGGTGATGGTGTTCAACACCTGCCCGGTGGTCGCGTCGAGGATGACCAGCTCGCCGCTGGTGGTGGTATAGGCCAGCCGCTCTTTCAGGAGGACCAGCGGGGCGCCGGGGGCGCCGCTGGCAGCCTGCCAGAGCGGCGCGCCATCGGCCAGGCTGACGGCGCATACGCCGGTCGGGGAACCGAGGAAGATGGTCTGTTTGCGCAGCACGGGCGCCGCGGTCGGTGTGGCGTCCAGCGGCAGGCGCCAGAGTTCGCGGCCGGTCGGGCGGTCCAGGACACACAACCCGGCCGGTTGCACGGTCGCCAGCACGATCAACCCCTCACTGACCACGGGCATGCCCAACACGCGGCCGCAGGGGGCCTCCCAGCGGATCTTTTTCTCCAATTCAGCCGATAACCGTACTGACTTACGATACTCAGTTGGCCCCCGCTCCTCCCACCAGCGCTGCCGCTTTGTTTCAAACGTGATCAGCCGCTCCCCATCGGCCAGCAGGCCGCCGTCGTCCGTCAGCACCAACTCGCCTGAGCCATCGGCCGAGACCGGCAACGTCCACTCTGTTTTGCCATCGGCGGCGGATAGGCAGTGTAATTGACGGCCTTGGTCCCCTGGCTTGCCATCCACAAAGAAGACGCTGTTGCTGGTGGCGGCGGGCGCCAGCGACACACCGTTGGTGGTGGCGGCAAACCAGAGTTCCTGCCCCTGCGCATCCTTATCGCGGGCGGCTTCGCGTAGGCACAGCAAGCCGTTACGACCGCTGGCGACCGGCACATATAGCACGCCGTTGAGGCAGGCCGGCGGGGCCGTGATGGTCATGAGCGGGGCCTGTTCCGCGCCTTCGGCGGACGGGAAGCGCCAGCCTAGCTTTCCCTTTTCGGGCAAGGGGCGGCCGTCGAGGCAGCCACCGCGCCCCGACCCGCCACCAAAGCCGTCCCAACGGAGTTCGAGCTGCTGTCCGCCCGGCTGCCCCAGGCATAGCAAGCCATCCTGCTGCGAGCCAACATAGACATGGCCGCGCGCCACGGCTGGCGAGCTGATAAACGGGCCGGTGAAACCGAGCCGGGCTTCCCAGACGCGCTCCAGGTCATCGCAGCGCAGCCCATACAGCATACCGCTCTCGGTCACCACATAGACGTGCCCGCCGCTGACAACCGGTGACGTGAGAATCGGGGCGTTGGCGTTCCATTTGCCCAGCAGTTTGCCGGCCGGGGAGAGCGCATAGACGTAGCCATCGCGTGCGCCGAAGAAAAGCCGCTCCGGCGTTGCGGCCACGGCCCCGAGAATGACATCCGCCGCGAGGAATTTCCACTGCACGTCGCCGGTCTGCGCATTGAGGCACCAGACTTCGCCGGCGGCCCCCAGCGTTTTTTCGGCGGCGGCGAGCTCGGCCTCGCTCTTCCCGGCCTGCCGCAGCTTATCGAGCTCCTTGCGTTTGACCTCCTCGGCGGTCTCCACAAAGTTCCCGTTGCCCATGCCGATGATCACCGCGCCGTTGATAACCGTGGGCGGGCCGAACACCGGATAGGGCGTTTCCACGCGCCAGAGCTGTGCGCCGGTGTCGGCGTTCAGGCAGATGATCCCATTGCCACCCATGCCCAGGCCCGCAAACATTTTTCCGTCGTGCACGGCGGGGGAGGTCTCGGCGTCCGGACAACGGGCCGTGGGCGCATGCCACACCAGCACCGCTTTCCCCTGCGCGTCCGGCTCCAGTCGGAAGCAGTAATAGCCGTCGTCACCCGCGCCCACGTAGACCCGGTCCTTATAAATACAGGGGGTGGATTCGACATGGCTTTTCGTAGCGTAGGTCCAGAGCAGCTTGCCGCGCTGGGAGACGTCCAGGCAGACGATACGCGCGCTCTTGGTCAGGTGCAACCCTTCGCCGGCGACCAGGTATTTACCGGCAATCGAAGGGGAGGAGAAGGTGGCGAGGTAGCCATCGGGGGCCGCTTTCCAGTCCAGCGCGCCACTGTCCGCGTCCAGGCAATAGACGGCGCCGCGATCGGTTAGCGGTCCTTTATCAGCAGAGGTTGCATAGATGCGGTTGCCGACCAAAGCTGGGCTGGCATAGAACGTCTTTACATCGGCCACGTAGCTCCAGTTGATGCCACCGCTGGTGGGGGGCTGGCCCGCGTCGTTGGCGCCACGCCGTTCAAGGCTGCCGCGGAACATCGGCCAATCCGTGCCGCGCTCCAAACCGGTGGTCGCGCGAGCCCCCGGGAAGTAGGTACGCTTGGCATAAACCGCGCCGCTCACGAGTAAGGCCAGGAGGAGCAAGGCGACCTTCTGCCGCCAGAGCAGTTTCGCCAAGGCCAGCATGGTGGATGGCTTGAATAACGCCAGGCAGGCCCCGGCCAGCGATAACAGCAGGGCCGGCAGGATGGCGATCAACACCTGCAGCGGGCCGATAATGACAGGAATCACGGCGAGATGACACAAGACCATGGGAGTAGGCTTCCTTAACCGGTCGGATTTGTCCAATAGATAAATAGCAATTATTGCGCCATAGCGGAACTATTTTTCAGACAGGCTTAACAAGATTTGTAACCACTCAGGTATCAGGGTTCGGGGTTCAGGGAATACCTGACGATTCGCCCTTCTTTGTTCGACCAGATAGCCACGCCCCAAACGCGCGACCGCTCTGGCGGTGATATCCGGCCTGAACCCCGAACCCTGAACCCTTCCCTCCTGAGTAGTTACGCCGATTCAACACCAAACGATAGATACCGGCTGGCCGTCCGAGGCCGTGCGAGTCTCGACGCTCAGGCGCGCGTCCCAGGGCTTGGCGCGCGCTTCGGGGCGGCGGTCGAAAATGACTAGGTGGCGGGTATCCGCACCCATGGTGTTGGCATAGCGGGCGATCTGCTCGAGGCCCTCGGCTAACGTCGTCTCGCGACCTTCGGCAGCGTGCACGAGTTTAATCTCGACGATATTCGTCCGCCCGCCAAAGTGAATCCCCAGGTCCACCCGCCCGCGGCCAGCGGCGTATTCGCGGTCAATCATGCCGCCGCCGTTGACGATGCGTTGCAGGAACCCCATCAACAGCAGGTGCGGAAACGCCTCGGTATAGTCGGCCTTTACTTCCCACGTATCCGCATGGCGCCGCCAGAACTTCTGAAACTCGTCCAGCAACGCGTCCATATCCAGCCCGCCGTCGTCACGCCGCCATTTGAACTGGGGTTGCGGCACGTTATCCTGATAGTTCTGGCTGAGATAGCGGGCGATCACCTCGCGGTAGATGGCATTGGCTATGACCAGCGATCCTTCCCAAGCGATCAACCCGAGATCAAGGCACAGCTCCACGTCGCGATCAGAACGGCCCACCGGATCGTCCGAACTGCCGGTGATCATCGGCTCGATCACCTTGCGCACCCGCGGGTCTTTGAGGCGTTCGCCCAGCGAGTCAATATGCGTCGCGCGCGCCAGAATCAACCGGTCTTTGGCTTCGTCCACATGCGCGACCTTTACCGTCTCGCCACTTTTGGCGGGAATGATGCGATAAACAATCTGTTCGCACAGAGCGTTGACCAGCCAGGGCTGCCCCGACGTGAAGCCCCAGATGCGGTCAAGCGCGTCGGTCTCGAATCGCTGACCGGTCTCTGCCGTATATTGCGAGGTCAGCGCCGTGATGTCGCTGCGGGAGAAGTTGCCGAGTGTGGCCGAATCATGCTTGATGTTGAACGGGCTGCCAGGGTTGACCGGCAGGCCATCCTTGCTGCGCACGAGATAATCGCGCAGGTCGCGCATCCCCACGAACGCCACCGAGACAGGGAACTTGCCTACGCCACGTCCGGCAAAGCCCCCGCGCAACTGGCGCAGCAGGCTGACCAAGGCCGGCCCCTCAACTACGTCCACCTCGTCAAACAGCACGATCAGCTTCTTCGGGGCAACGATACTTGCCCAGTTGATAAGAGTCGCAGACACCATGCTGTTAGGCGACACGTTCGGACATACCGGCAAAGGAATAGTGAAAGTCTCCGCATACTCGCGGATCGCCTCGACAATCGCCGGCATGGCCTTCGCGGTATCAGGCTCCCCTTGACAACGTTCCAAGCTCACGTAACAGGCAATGCCCTCGTCGCCGGCGTTGATCTCGCGCATCCAGCTCTGCAGGAAGGTCGTCTTGCCGGTCTGGCGCGGGGCGTGCAGAACCCAGTAGAGTTCGTCGCGGATATAGCGATCCAGGCTGGCGCCGATCAGCCGGTCCGCCGGCGGCAGCATATAATGCAGCCGCGGCATACAGGGCCCGGTGGTATTGAAATAGCGCGCCATACACCGTCAACCTTTTGTTCGCCCGATTCGTCACCGTGGGTTCACGGCTAGGAATGGGCCACAGAATCGCACATCAGCCCTCGCCGCAGCAACCCAAAACAGACGCAGAACGATTCTCATCCATGGTCTTTTCCTAAAGCGCCACCTAACGCAGGCTGGCTGTAGCAAGGGCTTAATGATAACCGCAAAAACCGCTTTTGTGTATGCGATAAGTGGAGAATGTTAGTTGGCAGAGGGTTTGGACATGGGCAGGATCGGTGCAGACCATTAATGTTGGCCACAAAAGGCACATAAATCACAAAAAACTGGTTTCTTTTGTGTCTTTTGTACTTCTTGTGGCTAGATTCCGCCCAGCGGGGAGTCCGCAGAACCACGTCTTCAGGAAAAGGGCGCTTCCTGGTTTGTGGGGGGATTTTTCATTGAAGGGGAAGCGGGGCCATGCTCAGGCCGCCGAACTGGCAGAGCCGACAAAGTGTGTGACGAAGCGTAAACGACAAAGTGTGCGACAAAGTGTGGGACGAAGTGTGGGACCCCCACCGTATCCACA
>CAIOST010000267.1 GCA_903861045.1 uncultured bacterium
CAGAGGGTGCCGAGCGCCATGGCAAACGCGCTGGCGGGGAGCGCCAGTATATGCACGGTGTGCCAGCCGAGGAAGATGGCCAGCGCCGCACCCAGGGCACCGCCGCCGCTGACGCCCAGCACGTAGGGGTCGGCCAGCGGATTGCGCAGTAGGGCCTGCAGCACCACGCCCGCGCAGGCCAGGCCGGCACCCACCAGAAAGCCGGCTGCCATCCGGTAGAGGCGCAGTTGCAGCACGACCTGGCCGGTGGGCGTGGTGGTGTCCGGCCAACCGAAGCCCGTGGGGCCCGCGAGCACGCAGGCCGCCAGGACGGCCGGCGCGAGGAGGTAGAGCAGGAGTTGGAGCAGTGGCTTGCGCATACAGGAACAGTCAGGTAGTGCGCGCCCATTGTAGTGGATGCGCCCGCGGTTGCGCAATATACACCGGGAAGTATTCCATAACGGTTCCTTGGCGCCTTGGCGTTAGAATCACCTTAACGAATCAGGCACCGTACGCCGCGTGCGAGCAGGGATGGCGGCGTCGCGCGTGGCCAGTTTGCCTTTGTGATGCACGGCCCGCGGCCCTATGTTGCGCCCGTCAGACCGCGCTAATCAACTTTTGGATTTCCCGGCGATAGGCACCCGGGCTTTTCCCGGTGGCCGTCTTGAACATACGGCTGAAATGGAACGGATCGCGGCAGCCGATGCGTGCGCCGACCTCCGCCACACTCAGGGTGGTGTCCAGCAACAGTCGTTGCGCGTGTTGGAGGCGCACCTGGCGCACATAGCGCATCGGCGCCATGCCGGTGGCGCGCCGGAAGACCGTGTGAAAGCGGGTGGGCGTCAAACCCATTTGCGCGGCCAGCGACTCGCGCGTGACGGATTCCGCCAGTTGCTGTTGGATCAGCGTCAGGCACGGTAGTACCCGCCGCATTTTCCCGATCATCTTGACAGCGGCGAGATCATGCGGGGAAACGGCACAGATCGCGGCGAAGAGTTTGAAGGCCAGTTCCTTGCGCCGCGCCATGACGCCCAGCGCGAGATCGTCGCCTGCGGATGGCAGCGCAAAGAGTTCTTCGCAAACATCGCCCATCGCGTCGGCCGACATGCGATCCGTCAGCAACGGCATGTTCAGCAGCGTGAAGGCGTCGAGCGAATCCAGCACCGTGCCATTCATGTGCGCCCAGCGACAGGTGGCATGCCCTCTGGATGTCAGGGTCAGGCGATGACGGATGCCGGTTCCAATCAGGATCCCCTGACCGTCCTCGGCGGTGACGCTGGGTCCGTTCTCGACTTCCACCAGCGTCCGGGTGTGCTGCCATTGGTTGAAAACGGTGCTGGGGATGGTTCGCCAGCCGGTCGTGTACGGAGCGGTCACGCGGGAAACGCACCCCAGCATATAATCGACACGGAGCGAATCCCCGATCTGGGTAGTCAGCTCTATTCTTGGATCCATCCTGTTGGTCTCCGTAGCAGTACAAAATGGCATATTTGCAGTTGCGCTGTCCATTCCAATATACCGCCGCGCCGTGTACTATGCCTGTGTTTGGTATTTGTCTCGATCTTTGTCGACGACGATCGGGCAACGTGAGAGACGACGACGGGTGATCGGTTGACGAGTTCGGCTACACTTACACCACCCGTGTAATCGATGGCCGATGAAGGAGCAAATGAGATGCAAATGAAACAGTTCATGATCGCACCTGTTTTGGCGCTGAGCCTGGGGCTCTCTGCGGCGGCGGCACCTGCCACGTCGGCTGAGAAAGCACCGGCGAAAGAGGAGATGAAGATGAAGAATCAATGGGTGCAAGAACATCTGACGGATGCCAAGGCGAAGCCGCCGTTCTCGTTTGTCTATGACGGGAAGGCTTCGGATGGGCTCTTGGCGGGCTGGCCGAAGCAGGTCGAGACGAAGAAACTCGACGCCAACCGCACAGAACACACGTTGAGGTGGGCCGATCCGAAATCGGGGCTGGAGGTGCGGTGTGTGGCAGTGGACTACGCGGATCATCCTGCCGTGGAGTGGCTGCTCCACGTTACGAACACGGGGACCACCAATTCGCCGATTATCGAGAAGATTCAGGCGTTGGACTGCAACCTTCCTGGCGCCGGCAAGGGTTTTGTGCTGCACCGGGCTTTGGGCGAGGCGAATTCCGAGCGCAGTTTCGCGCCGGTGGATGAGCCACTACCACCCGGTGACTTTCGTGAGCGTGTGTACGCGCCGAATGGCGGCCGCTCGTCCGACGGGAACATGCCGTATTTTAACGTCGACCGGCTGGGCGGCGGGATGGTGCTGGCCATCGGCTGGTCGGGTCAGTGGGAGGCCGGATTCCAGTCGCTGGCCGATGGCAGTCTGCGGGTCCGCGCCGGACAGCAACTGACGCACTTCACGCTGCATGCCGGCGAGACGGTACGTTCCCCGCGCATCGTGCTCGCATTTTGGCAAGGCCCGGACGACCTGCGCGGGAACAACCTCTTCCGCCAGCTCGTACTGAAGCACTACCTGCCGCAGAAGGACGGTCTGCCGGTCTTTCCGCCGATCTGTGCCAGCACCGGTGAAGTCGCTCCGGACGGGACCTACGAGAAGCCGCACCTGGACGCGGTCGCACGCATGAAGGATCGCGGCGTCGAGGTATTCTGGTCCGACATGGATCCGCAACAGTGGTATCCGGGCGGATTCCCGAACGGAACGGGCACCTGGGAGGTGGACAAGTCCAAGTACCCCAACGGCCTAAAGCCGCTGGGCGATGCCATCCGGGCGGCGGGACTGGGGTATCTGCTCTGGTTCGAGCCGGAGCGGGTGGCTCCCGGCACGAAGATTGCCCGGGAGCACCCGGAATGGGTTCACGGCGGAAGCCGTGGCGGGCTTTTCCGCTTCGACGACGCGGCGGCACTGAAATGGATGATCGAATTGATCGACGCACACGTCACCACAGCGCAGCTCACGTGGGTCCGGTGGGATTTCAACATCGAGCCGCTCGGCTACTGGCGGCACAACGATGCGCCGGACCGGCAAGGGATCACCGAAATCCGCCACATGGAGGGGCTCTACGGCATGTGGGCGGAACTCCAGCGGCGTCATCCGGGGCTGATCATAGACAACTGCTCCAGCGGCGGCCGTCGCCTAGATATCGAGGCCGGTCGATACGGACTTCCCCTCTGGCACAGCGACCTGCAGTGCACCGGAAGCCACCCCGAGGCGGATCAGTTGCAGAATGGCGGGCTCTACCGGTGGGTGCCCATGCATGGCTGCGGGAACTTCGGGCTGGAACCGTCCTATGCCTTCCGCAGCGCCATGACGGCGGGGAACCTTATCTGCGTCGACAACACGGAAGAGCAGATGAAGAAGATTGTGGCGGTCTACCGGAAACTGCGGCCTTACATGCTGGGCGACTTCTACCCGCTGTTCCTGCACAGCAACGCCCAGAATGCGTGGTACGGGTATCAGTTCAACCGCCCGGAGCAGACCGACGGCTTTGCCTTGGTCTTCCGTCGCGGGCAGGCCGCCGAGGAGACGGCGGTCAAGCTGCGAGGCCTGGATCCGGAGCGTGTCTACGCGCTAACCGAGGTGGACAGACCTGGCGTGACGAATCTGTCGGGACGTGCGCTGATGGAAACCGGCTTGTCTGTCAAGTTGCCCCCCAATGGATCGGCCATTATCCTCTACAACCACCTGTCGGCGGTGGTCGTGGCGGACACGCGTGTGGGCGAGGCGCCTCTGTCGGTACGCTTCGACGGCACGCGGTCTTCCTGCGTTACGGGTAAGATCGTGGCCTGCGAATGGAACTTTGGCGATGGGGCGACCGCCCGGGATGCCGTTGCGATGCACACCTACGAAAAGGAGGGGAACTACACGGCCAGTCTGACGGTCAAGAACGAGCAGGGGCAGACCATCATGGATCGCCTCGTTATCGTGGTGACGCCGGTTGATGTCATCGCCCCGACGATCACGCAGGTCGTCGCGCCGGGACGGCCCGACCGGGTGCGGGTGACCTTCAGCGAGCCGGTGATGCAGGCGGGCGCGGAAACCGCGTCCAACTACGCGATTACACCGGGCATCCAGGTCCTGGCCGCTTCGCTCAGCGCGGATCGTTGCACGGTGACGCTGACGACCTCGCCGCTCGGCGCGTTATCATCCCCGGGCGCTGACTACACGCTTTCGGCGAAAGGGATCCGGGACTGCGGCCGGAAGCAGAACGTCATGGCAGCCGACACCCGCCACGTGTTCCGGTACTCGCCGATCTTGGCCCGCTGGAAGCTGGACGAGGGAAAGGGGCTCGCGGCGGCGGACGCTTCGGGAAGCAAGTTGGACGGGGTGCTGAAAGGGGCGCCGGTCTGGACGAACCTGGCCGGGCGGGCAGGGCTGAACTTCGATGGTGCGGACGACATCGTGGAGATGCCGACCCGTCTGGAATCGCTCGCCGTGCCGTTCACGTTCACGCTCTGGGTCAACCCTGCGGCGGAGCAGATGGAGTACGCCAATATTCTCGGCAATCACGCGGGTTTCCGCGGACTGGTCATGCAACAGGATCAGAACAAGACGAATCTGTTCTACTTGGGATATGGAGACGGAAGCAAGGGATACGGTTGTGGATTGGCGCAACTGACCGCCGGCACGTGGCAGCACGTGGCCGTCGTGTTCGACGGCGAAAAGGCCTTCTGCTACATCAACGGCGAGGAAAAGAGCACCGGGTCATCCAAGGGCGAATTTGCGCCTAACATGAACCTGACCTTCCGGCTGGGCCAAGGCTACAGCGAGAAGCGCTTCTTCAAGGGCCTGCTGAGCGACGTGCGCATCTATCGCATGGCGCTGTCAGCCGCGGAAGTGCAGAAGGTGATGAAGGAGTGAATGGTGAGCGAGCATGATGAAACACACACAGAGCTGTAAACACGGCGAGGCACGAATCGCGGGCGTGGTGCTCGCGGGGCTGATGCTGGTCACGGCCAATGACGTGAGCGGTCAAGAGAAGATGACGCCAAAAGACGTGAATCTGGTGCGCCTTGCCGAAGACGGCGGAGCGCGCCAAGCGAGCGCATCCCCACGGACCAACGAACCACCGCCGTCGATACGCTTGCAGTGGAAGGATCCCGTGCAAGTCGCCCGATTGGTGCTGAAGGGTAAGGCCGACCCGCGAAACGACCGCCGAGGGGGCAAGGTCCTGTTCAGCGACGGCAGCTTTCTGGACTTGGACGAGGTGCCGCCGCAGGGGCGCCCGTATGAGGTGCGGTTCCCTTCGAGGACGGTGACGTGGCTGCGGCTGGATCTCTTTAGCGCGCGAGGGAGCGCGATCGACCAATCGGAGATCGAAGTCTACGCGGATGATGGGGCCCCCACCAAACCGGCCGCCACCCGTCCCACACCGGGAACCTGGGTGACGATCGAAGAAAAGGACCCCAGGATTACGGCCGTGGATGGGGTGGGCGAAGGCCGAGTGTGGGGCGCAATGTGGTGTCCGTTTGCCGGCACCAGCGTCATGCTGATCGCCAACACCGGACCTGCCAGCGGGATGGCCGACATCTATATCGACGGCGTCTATCAAAAGACAGCGGACTGGTATAGCGAGAAAGCGGCCAGCAACACGACGGTCTTTGCCGCCGAAAACCTGGCCGACGGCAAGCACCTGCTGGGCGTTCTCACACGGGGGGGCACCAAGCACGCCGAGTCCAAGGGCACGTCCATCAACTGGTCGCGCATCGAATACCTTGCCGGGGAGCACCCCGAGCGGTTTGTTCCCGTCAAGTACACGCGCTTCGACTCTAACGTCCCCTTGTGGCTCGATGATCGCGGCGAACAGATCCAGGGGCACATGGGTGGGATCATGCATCACGACGGCAAGTACTACATGGTGGGGGGCGACTGGCTGGGAAAACCGATACCGCGTTTCATCCCCTTTTGGATCAAGAACGAAGGCCTGCGCATCTACTCCTCGCCCGATCTGCTGAATTGGACGTATTGCAGCACGTTCTGCCGTCCGTCCAGCGATCCCGCGCATATCCTGTACGACTACACGGTAGGCGCGGGCCGCCCCAAGCTCATCCGCGCCAAGGGAACCGGGAAATTCGTCGTCCTGTTTCAGGTTGTGGATTTCTCCACGGTCAATGCCACGGCGGCGGCTGTGGCGGACAAGCCGGAAGGGCCGTACCAGTGGCACGGCCTTCTCCAATACGACGACAAGCCGCTAGCGGGGTCCGACACCGCGGTCTTCACCGATGACGACGGCACGCAATATCTGGTCACGGGCCGACCGGGATCGAATATCTCCGATTGCCTCTATGAGCTTACCCCGGACTGTCTCCACGTGAAGAAGGCCAAAGTGTTGGGCACCGCAGGCGAATCGCCGGCGCTCTTCAAGCACGACGGCATCTATTACTTCTTGCATTCGGGTTTAACCACACTGGACGCCAATGAAAACTTCTATCACACGGCGACCAACATCTGGGGGCCCTGGGAATCGAAGGGTGGCATTGCGAAGGGGCCAAATTCCGGCGCCACGTTCAGGACGCAGACGATGGATGTGGTGCCGGTGGCAGGGAAGAAGGATGACTTCGTTTTCATCGGCGACAGCATCCGTGGCAACCTGTTCGGCAACACCCGTAGCGTCTGGCTGCCGGTGACACTCAAGGCTAAGGGCGAGATGGAAATCCGGTGGCGGGATTGGTGGTCCCGTCTGCCGCAGATCACGGCGCAACCAGCCGATCTTTCGGTGATCGAAGGTCAGGCAGCCACCTTCCGCGTGACCGCAACGGGATCGGAATTCGGCGAGCCGAACTTCTATCAGTGGTACAAGAACGATGGGGCGATCCCAGGCGCCACTGGAACGTGGTGCACGGCGCCTGGTGCGATGCTCAACGACCGCGGCGCGGCGTTCAAGGTCGCGGTGACGAACGCGAATGGCGCCGTAACCTCCAGCGTGGCAAGGCTGAAGGTCTATCCTTCAACGCTGACGGTCAAATCGGCCGGCGGCAGGGTCGTGGCCATGGGCGGGACCGTCACGAACTACATGCTGAACGGGACCAACTTCACGGCGCATATTTTCACGAGCAGCGGGACGTTCTCGGTCACCGCCGGCGGGAACGTGGCGGCGCTGCTGGTGGGCGGCGGCGGTGGTGGCGGCGGCGGTTGGCAGGGCGGCGGTGGCGGCGCCGGTGCCTTGCGGTTTTGGTCCGGTCCGATGGAGGGTGTGTACGAGATTACGGTTGGCGAGGGAGGGAATGGCTGTTTGATAGCGGGGGCAACCGCGATTGCTTCCGACGGCATGCCGTCGTCCATGATTGGTCCTGGTGTCGGCGTCAGCGCCGTCGGTGGTGGGCGTGGGGCATCCGAGGCGCCGACCGCCGCGGCCGGCAACGGCGGGTCGGGCGGCGGGGGCAGTTGGGGTGGAGGCGAGACGGGCGGCGCGGGAACGTCAGGCGAAGGGAACGCGGGCGGTAATTCCAGCAATAACTTCATGATTCCTCAGGGCGGTGGTGGTGGCGCCGGAAGCGCGGGCTTAAGTGGAAGCCAGGGCGGGACCGGCGGCGTCGGGGTCGTGGTGAATTTCTCGGGTGTGCCGGTCACGTTCGCGGCGGGCGGCAATGGCTCTGCCAGACGCGCCTCCGCGTGTGCCCATGCGGCGGCCAATACAGGCAACGGCGGCCATGCCGGGGGCAACGTCGGCAACGGCGACCGCGGCGGATCGGGGATCGTGATTGTAAGGTATGTGACGGGTGGGAAGTGAGTGGGGAAGTGCAGAAGGTGATGAAGGAGTGAAGGGGAGTGGATATGGAAACACCGAAATTGAAGTTCAACTTCGCCCTGACGGCGGAGCAAGTCGTGTCGCCCAGCGAGTCGGACCGCCCCCGGCGGTCGCTTGGCTTCGATGAAACCACGCCGTTTGAAACGAAGCTGAAGTACCTGGACAAGGTAGGGGTCAGCGCTTTCTGGCTCTATGGCTTCCGTTCCGCGGAGGGCACGATGCGGGACATGGGGCTTCTGCAGGCCGCGAAGGAGAAGCTCGAGCGACTCGGCAAGGAGGTCTACATCTGCTGCGAGCCGATCGGGCATCCGGATGCCAACCAGAAGACCCTGCCGGGAAAAGGCTGGCGGTACCGGATCAACTGCGACGGGACACCCGACTATGGCTGCGCGGATATTGAGGAGACCCTGGTGCGGGATCTGGTGGCCGCGACGAAGGCCTTCCGGGATGCCGGATTCAAGAAGGTGTTCTTCGACGACGATCTGCGGCTGGGGGAATGGGGCACCAACATCACGGGCTGCTTCTGCGAGGCGTGCATCGCTGACTTCAACCGGCAGCAGGGGACGCGGTACACGCGGGAGGATCTGCGCCGGTTCGTGCAGAATCCCGGCGAGCATGCCGCGATCTGCGAGCAATGGGTGGACTTCAACTGCGACAAAGTGACTGCCTTCATGAAAGCGGTCAACCTGCCCGGCATCCAGGTCGGGATCATGGTGATGCACAATGGCGACCGTAAGCATGGCATTGACTTGCCGGCCATTCTCCAGGCAGTGCCCGGCTGCCTGGTGCGCGTGGGGGAGGGGCATTTTGATGATGCTTCCTTCGATCCGGACTGGGGCAAGCAGTGGCTGATTCAGAGCTTGGAGATGCACAAGGCCATCGTGAAGGATGTTTCGCGCCTCTACACGGAGAACACCGTGCATCCGTGGCCGAACCTGCGGCCGGAGAACATGGCGCAGAAACTGCTGATCGAGGTGGAGCACGGTCTGCGTAACATCATGCTCATGCCGCCCTGTCTTCTGGAGGCGCCCGCCTACTGGGAGGCGATTGCCGCCGTGCTGCCGCAGGCTGAGGCGATGGTGCGCGGGAAGGGGCAGTGATGAGTTGCGACTGACGCCATGACTTCGTGACGCCGTGACTTCATGACGCCGTGACGCCGGGCGTCAGGAAGTCAGGAAGTCATGGCGTCAGCCGGGGAACCACAGAGAGAGACGCTTACACTATGCTGAAAGATCTGCCACAAAACACGCGGGTCACGCTGTTGCTGAACTTGTTCAGCTCGACGATGGCGTCCATCCTGTTCTTCTATGCGGCGCTCTACATGCAGGGGGTGGGGCTGACGGCCCCGCAGATCGGATTGATCACGAGCCTGGCGTCCGTGACGGGATTCCTGACCCAGGCCATCGCGGCGCCGGTTGTCAACCGGATGGGGCGCAAGCGCAGTCTGCTGCTGTTCTCTTTCCTCTGCTGGTCGGTCCCGTTACTGCTCTGGATGTTGGCCAACGGGTTCACGCTGTTTCTGCTGGCGGCGCTGTTCTTTTCGATTTCGCGCATTACCGCCATCGCCTGGTACTGTGTCGTCACGGAGGGCGTGCCCGAGCGGCAGAAGGCGAAGGTTTTTGGCATCATGTTCATCTTCGGCTCGGTCGGCGGGTTGGCCACGCTGCTGGCCGGTCCGGTGATTGACCGGTTCGGCCTGGTTCCAGCCATGCGGGTGCTGTATGGGCTCGCCTTTGTCATGATGACGGGGATGTTCATCTTCCGGCATGGGCGGCTGACCGAGAGCGAGGCGGGGGTCGAACAGCAGCGTCGCCACGACAGTCTCTCCCTGGTCGCCAGCGTGTGGCATCACATCGAGACCGTCCGGCAGAATCTGGCGAATCGGGAGTTCCGGGCGCTGACGGTGGTATACGTACTGTTCGCCTTTGCCAGCGGTATGGACTTCGTCACCATTTTGTTCATGAACAAAGAGCTTCACTTTTCGGTGACGCAGCTTTCCCTGCTTCCGCCGTTGACGGCCGTGATCAGCATCCTGCTCTATCGCGCCACGTTGAAGCATGTGCATGCGGCGAACGAGCGCAGCATTCTCTGCCTCTCGCTGGCAGCCATGGCAGCCGGCAAGATCCTGTTGCTGGTGATACCCGCAGGCAGCGTATGGTGGCTGTTGGCGGTCTCGGGCGTGGGGGCGGCGGGGGGCTATCTGTTCCAGGTTGCGATCAGCGCCGCGCTGAATAACCGGATGGGGGCAGCGCACATGGCCGACGCGCAATCGGCGGTACAATTGCTGTCGGCGCTGTTTTCCATTCCTGCCGGCTATGCGGCTGGCGCCTTGTATGCGTATCGTCCCGGACTGGCCATGCTGGTCACCGGTGTTGTCATGTTGGCCGCGGCGTTTCCCCTGCTGCGGAAGGTGGCCGTTCCCGTGCCGGAGCCGGACGAGTGAGTCGCCAAAGAAAGAGGAGCTGAAGATGAAGAATCAATGGGTGCAAGCACATCTGACGGATGCCAAGGCGAAGTTGCCGTTCTCGTTTATTTATGACGGAAAGGCTTCGGCAGCGCTGCTGGCCAAGTGGCCGAAGAAAGTTCATACCACGAAGATCGATGCCAACCGTACTTGGCGCGCGCTCATCCGGACTGATCCGAAGACCGGCTTGGAGGTCCGTTGCGAGGCGGTGGAATATGCCGATTATCCGGCCATTGAGTGGACGGTCTACTTCAAGAACACCGGCACGACCAACACACCGATCCTGGAGAACATCCAGGGGCTGGATGCGCAGTTTGAAGCCGGCGCCAAAGGCGACTTCGTGTTGCACGGCATCAAGGGCGATTTCCAGAGCGCCGAGAGCTATGAGCCGTACCGACTCAATCTGCCGTCCGGTTCCTCCACCAATTTCGGTCCGCACGGGCCGATCTGGGCTGCGAGCGGTCCGCTCTATCCCCTTGGCAGTTCGCTCGGCATGCCGGGAACCGGCAAGTCCTGTGATGGGCCGGATGGGTGGCCCTACTTCAACCTGCAGACGCCTGGCGGTGGCACGATCATCGCGGTCGGCTGGCCGGGGCAGTGGGCGGCATCCTTCACGCGCGACGCAGACACGGGGCTGACCGTGCGGGCCGGGCAGGAACTTACCCATCTCTGTTTGAAGCCCGGCGAGGAGATCCGCACGCCGCTGATGGCGCTGCTCTTCTGGCAGGGCGACGATGTCGTCGAATCGCAGAATCTCTGGCGGCGCTGGTACCGCGCCCATAACCTGCCGCGGATCGAAGGAAAACCGCAGCCCGCGATCACCTTCTTCTGCGGCGGCGGCACGGAGCAGGAACAGCCGATCGTGCAGTCCTGGCTTGATGCCGGCATTCACCTGGACGTCTTCTGGCGCGACGCGGGCGGCTCTCGCGACGACGTCTGGTTCACCCTCAACCCAGATCCCCTGCCTTATCCGTGGCCGGGCATGTACTGGATGAACTCCGGCACGTGGGAGCCGGATCCGAAGAGGTATCCCAAGGGGTTCAAGCCGTATGCCGATTGGGTCCGTAGCCGCGGCCTGCAGTTCATGCTCTGGTTCGAGCCGGAGCGGGTGGGGGACCCGAACTCGTGGCTCGGCAAGAACCATCCGGAGTGGATTCTGCCGAACGACCACTTTGGCGCGATTCTCGACGAGGGGAATCACGCGGCACGGCAGTGGCTGACTGACCACATCAGCGGCATGATCGAATCCCAGGGGCTGGACTGGTACCGGGAGGATATGAACGGCGGCGGTCCGTGTCCGGCCTGGCGGAAGAACGATGCGCCGGACCGCCAAGGGATCACCGAGAACCTGTACGTGCAGGGGCATCTCGCGTTCTGGGACGAACTGCGTCGGCGTTACCCGCGCCTGCGCATCGACTCCTGTGCCTCCGGGGGGCGTCGCAACGATCTGGAGAGCATGCGCCGGGCTGTGCCGCTCCTGCGCAGCGACTACACCATGCTGGATTCGGGCATGGCTGACAAACTGGCGGGGGTGATCGAAGGCAACCAATGCCACACCTACGGTTTGTCGGCGTGGTTGCCGTTCCACGGTTCCTGCGTGTCAAAGCCCGATCCGTATGCCGCCCGCAGTCACTACGTCCCCTGCTTCGGCGCTGGCCTGCAGGTGACGCCGGAAAATCAAACCGCGGTCCGGCGCGTCTACGACGAGTGCCGGCAGGTTGCGCCGTTCGTGCTGGAAGGCGACTACTATCCGCTCACCCGCTACAGCCGGGAGAGCAGTGACTGGATCGCCTGGCAGTTCAACCGGCCTGAGGAAGGCGACGGTGTGGTGCAGGCCTTTCGTAGGGCGGAATCGCCCTTTGTGTGCGCCGAATTCCGCCTCCGCGGCCTCGATCCGGCGGCGCTGTACGAGGTCACGAACTTCGATGTGGTGGGCTCGACGACGGTGTGCGGCAAGGCGTTGATGGAGCAAGGGCTGTCCGTGGAGATTAAGGAGAAGCCCGGCGCGGCGGTGGTGGTGTACCGGAAGATCAAGTAAGGGTTTTAGGATGAGTTGATCATTGTCAGGATCTTTGTCGACAAGGATCGGGATAACGACGGGAGATCGGTTGACGAGTACGGGCAACGAGTACGGTGGACGAGAGATACCTAGGAGGAAATATGCTGCGATACATGCTGATCGGCTTGACACTGGGATTGATGGCGAATGGGGCGCTGGCGGCTGAGCCGGCTTCCGGCCAGACATGGACGCTGGCAACGGAGGATACGGAGCTGACTCTGTCGGTGGCGAGCAATACGCTCAGCATCGTCAGGTTGCGCAACCCGACCCAGAACTGGAACTGGACGCCGGCCCCAGCGCCGGTGCCGCTGCCGGGCGCGCAGGGCCAGAAGGGCGCCTGGACGTTCTGCGATGCGAGCGCAAGCCAGACCAACGGCCACGAGGTAACGCTGCGCTTTACCTGCGCGGATCCGGCGCTGGAACTGAAATCGGTCTGGCGGGCGCTGCCCGGTCCGGGGCCGGTCGAGAACGAGGTGAGCATCGAGAACCGGTCGGCAGGGCCCGTTACGTTCCCCGCAACCAAGGCGGCGGCCGTTGAGCTAGTCGCGGATGCGGCCGTGACGCTGCACCGGGCCGACAAGACCGCGCATGGCAAGGGTAAGGTTTATCAGGATACCATTGGCACGAACAGCACCTTCAAGACCGACGCGGGGATCATTCCACTCATCCTGCTCGGCGCTGGCTCCACGCACGGGGCCTACTTCGGCTTTGAATGGGAACTGGGCGGGTTCAAGGTCGCTTCCCAGGCAGACCCGCTGCGCCTGGCCGTGTCGTCCCAGCCGATTACGGAGGCGGTTGCCTGCGGCAAGGGCGAGTGGTTCCTCATTCCCAGCATCTACTACGGCGTCTACCAGGGCGATCTGGACGACGGTGCCAACCGGTTCAAGCGCTGGTTCTGGAACCACAAGATTACCCGCAGCCTGCACGACAACGAGGACGAGCCGTGGGTGGAGGTCTGCATGCAGGATCTCGGCGGCAACGGTAGCGCGAGCATCACCGGAAAGACGCCGCAGAGTGCCTACGACCGGCTGGCAGCCACCGGCGCGGAGTGCGTGAAGCTGGACTTCTGGGATGGGACGGGCAAGTGCTGGTACACCGATCGCGACTGGCAGTTCCACCCGGCCGTCTGGCCGGACGGTTTCGATTTTGCCAGCAAGGCGCACAAGGCTGGGCTGAAGGCCTCGCTCTACATGGGCTCGACGTACAACGATGCCGACCTTAAGACCATCGTCGGCCGCGACGCGCAACTGGCAGCCATCCGGTCGCGCTATGACCAAGGATGGTTCGACATGTGGCGCACGGACAAGTACACCGCGCCGCTGGAACCGATGCCGCAGACTTATAACGGGGTGCAGAACTTCCTGTATATCCACGACTGGATGATTGCCAACCGGCCGGGCTACCGCTATGAGAACTGCAGCAACGGCGGCCCGTACAAGGGGTTCGCCATCTGCCGTCGCATGACGTTCTGCACCATGAACGACCTCGATCAGGATGCCGTTGCGACCCGCACAACGTACTATTCCTGCACCTTCGGGGTGAACCCGGTGCAGTTGAAATCCGATCACGGGCCGGCCGGTACCCCGTACCAGATGCGCACGCACATGCTCGGCGCCATCCTCTCCTG
>CAIOST010000268.1 GCA_903861045.1 uncultured bacterium
AAAGAACCAGTATTTTGCGATTTATGTGCCTTTTGTGGCCAACTTTAATTGTCTGCGCCGATCCAGTCCATGTCCAAACCCTCTGCCAACCATCACCACGCCACTTTTAGCATACACAAAAGCGGCTTCTGTGGTTACCACAGAGCCTTGCTACAGCCAGCCTGCGTTAGGTGGCGCTTCAGGAAAAGACCATGGCTGGTGCGGATCACCGACTAGGGATGGAGTTGCTGGGTAAAGGCCTGCCGCGCTATACTTGCAGTATGAGCGAGCGCGCATATAGGCCACACCGCGCATGGGAAAGCCCGTTGTACCACGCGGTCGCGGAAACACCGGCCCAAGCGGTACGCCTGGGCGGAACTGTTGAAACGGGTGTTCGCCACCGACGCGCTGAAATGCGACTGTTGCGGTGGTAGAATGCGCATCCTCTGCGCGGTCAATCCGCCCGATGCGATTCGGAAGATTCAGGATTGTTTGGGTATGCCGATCCGTGCCCGGCCAAGGCCAGCACGCGGGGTGTCTGTCCGAACGTATTCGGGCAGGGTGTTACTTCTTCCGTCTGTAGTCGTTTGGATCAAGGCAGGCGTCGTACATTTGCCGGTCTATTTTGATCCAGTCGGTTTTGTTGATCCCGCGCCGGTTTTGATACGTGGGACTGCATGGAAAGGCGCTGGCTACTTTGATCCATCTCGGTTTGCGACTGGCGACCAATTTCACCTCATCCACGACTTCCGATAGGTCTTGATCTTGGCTGAAGACCAGCGCCACGTCATATCGGTCTTCCAAGGCGTATCGAACAATATCCAGCGCGATTCGAACATCAATGCCTTTTTCACGACCGACCAGCGTGCTTGTAAAACTGCCATTGGGTGATGTGACAACCTTGTTCTGATAGCGCAACGGGCGTGTAAACGTACGGATTCCGCGCGTGCCCATCACGCCAAGTTTTGTCACCCAGAAATGATGCCGGTCTGGGTCAATGTCGGGGTCCGGGATACCGGTATAAAAACGAATGCCGGCAACATCCCATCTGTTTTGAAGGCAGATCGCTCGCGTCAATTTCAATGGATCATAATTTGGGAACGGATACCCGAAGGCCTCCTTGGCCGCATAAAAGAGATTCTGGCCATCGAAAAAGGCCATGACGCGCTTGCCGGCTGGTTCACCGGGCAGATTGACTGGTTCGTCAGGCATAAGGCGCCTTTCAAAAAAATAACCCCACCAGAGGCCTTACGGCTGATCCAATGGGGAGTAATTAAAAGGGATAATACCAAGCGTTTGGCAGTGATGCAAGTGGGTTTTTTCATAAGCAAACTGTTGCATACGCATGATCTTTTCTGCTGCTTTCACAACTTCTCCATAATGAGTCTGCAACAGAAGTGGGGATTGGCGCGCAGATTTTTCAAGAATTGCTGGCAAACTCGGGTGATTTTCGCGGAGTCTGGCGTAGACGGCGATAAGTGCGGAACGCAGCATAGCCAAAAGCACTTACAAGGGTGGGATTGCGACTGCGGGTGTGATCCTCGCGCCGGAGACCTTCGCTTTGCTTGTGTGACGGGCGCCGGAACTCTGGCGTCCGGTGGGCAAGCCCTGCCCTTTACACACAAAACTGGGTATCCCCTTTACTCTAGCGAGGTCGTACCTCAGACCGACGGGCTTTCGCGGCTATCGTTCTCGTCCTCGATCGCATATCGAACTCGGTCTTCCCTGACCTGAGTGACGGGAGAGAACCGGTCCACCAGTTTCGAGAGCATGGAGACGACTCGAACTAGCAATATTCAACCATCAGGTCCGTCGACTACGCGACGAACTGCAGCTCGATCTGATAGACGTCAAGTTTCTCGTGATCCAATTGGGGCTGCACGGCGGTTCCATACCTTTCAGCCTTTCCGATCCGAGGACGAGGACGAGCGGAGCCATCCGCCCTCTCCGTGACTTTCTATCTCTGCCTATTGAGTAATCTCGGCACTAGAGTAAAGGGGATACCCAGTCCATACAATTTTATCCTAAGTGAACCGCAAATTATGTTGCGCGCAACATAACCCGCGGTTCGACGGGATCGCCCCGCCAGCGAGCGGATTCATCACCACCACGCCGCAACCATTTTCCGCCGCCGCTTCCACGCCGTCCCAGCGATAGGGAAAATTGAGGATGTTCAACCCCAGCAGCACCCCCGCGAACTTGCCACCCGCGAGCATTACGCGTGCGCACGGTCACACGTGCTCGCACGCCTGTTTGTGGAGGCGGGTCACCAGCGTCATGTCCAGTTCGGTGGCTCGGCGGCGCTGATGGCGGTCTTTCATCTTCTGCAGCAGGTCGTCCCAGTGTTCGTCGGTTGGCTGGGTTTGGACCTCCCAGGCAGCCACGCCCAACAGCCGGAACTCCCACTTCACTCTCTGCCGCGCCACGGTGACCTGCACCTCGCGCTTGGTGCCGTCGGCCAATTTTTCAAACCAGTTGATCGGGTTTTGCATAGTTAACTGCGTTCGATCTTGGCCTTGGCTTTCAGCCCTGCCACATGCGCGGAGAGGGCCGCACCACGCTTAGCGTGGACGAGGAAGTCGTGGATCGACTCTTTCACGTCCTCAAAGGTGGTGGCGGTGGCTTCCTCATGGCCGGTTTTTTGGATGATGTGGAGCCCGAACTGCGTCTCGATGATGTCGCTGAGGTCGCCCACCTGCATGCTGAAGGCCGCCGTATCGAAGGCCGGCACCATCATGCCGCGGCCAAACCAACCCAGGCTACCGCCTGCTTCCCGTCCGCTGGGGCATTCGGAATGGGCGGCCGCCTCATCGGCGAAACTGGCGCCGGCCTGCACGCGGGCGCGAATCTCTTCGATCTTGGCCTTAGCGGCGGCACTGGCCGCTTCATCAGCACCGGCCGGACGCACCAGGATATGCTGGGCCTGGGCGCGTTCGGGACGGGCATACTCGTCCTGATGCTGGTCAAAATGCGTCCGCATCTCGGCTTCGGTCGGCTCCGGGATGGCGGCGACCACTTCCTCCACCAGCTTGTCCACGCGCCGGCCGGAGCGGATCTGGGCGCGGAACATCTCCATGGTCAGCTTTTGCTGCTGCAGCAAGGCTTCCATCTTTTTTGTGCCGCCGACCTGCTTCTTCATCTCCTCCACGCGTTCATCCACTTCCGCGTCGAAAACCGGGATATTGCGTTGCGCGGCCTCATCGAACAGTAGCCGTGCGCCAATGGCCTGCTCGACCGCGTTATCGCGTAGGGCGGGGAGTTGTTCCCGGACCTGCTCCTCTGGCATGTGCTGGGAGTAAAATTTGATCAGCCGGCCCAATTCAAACTCAATGGCTTGGGGCGGGAGCGGTTGACCGTTGATGGTGATAGAAGGGTATGGATTTGTCATGGCGCAGAAGTTTAGCGGGTCCGTCGTTACAGGGCACGGAAAAACGTGGCCACTTCCTGCCACCCGCGGCAGCGGGCAATCCGTGCGCCGGAGCACGGGTACGTGCGGTTCCAAGGGCGGTCGAAAACGATGGTATGGCCGGCCGGGCGTTGTTGCAAAGCATCCAGTGCCATGGGGGAATCATCGATGACCAGGTCAAAATGTTCCTGCAGCAGCACCGGCAAGGGGAGGAACGGCGGGGCATCGGGGGTCGCCGGATAAGCGCGGTTGTATTTATCCACATACCACACCGGCAGCGCGGCCAGACCGTGCCGGCTCAGCCACGCCTGGGTCACACGATGCGTAGCGGCGGGGCGGCCGGTCACCACCACGACCTCCTGCGCCTGTTGTAGCCACGCCTCGAGGCAGGAGATGGCGCCGGCGATCGGTACCAGGTCGCGCAGAAACGCCGGTGTGTGGGCTTGTTCCATCAACTCCTGATACTGGTTTTCATCGAGCAGAAACGCGGTCTGCAGGTTAAACGTGTGGATCTGCTCAAACGTAACCGTGCGGCCGAACCGTTCACGTGCTAGAACGGCCAGGGCTGGTGCCGTTTCACAGAGGACATCATCAAAATCTACATAAATACGCATTACAATTCCCTTAGCGCACCACCTCGGCGGGTAACAGCGTGGTCAGGGTGGTCATGGATTCGGCCGGCAACTCGAGGCGCAGCTCTCCTTGTTGCGGGGTGAGCGGCGGCCGTGCCTGCGCATGGTTGTCCCGGGTGGTCTGCACCACTTGCAACAGGTGGAGTTTGGGCGGTAGTTTGCCGATCCGGCAGACCCGTGCACCCAGCCGGTTGCCGAGATGCAGGGTAAAGCCGGCGCCCTCCGGGCCATGCGTAAAGGCACAGACGTCCACGGCGTTATCTGTTACCGCCTGGCACCCCACGGCCAGGCTGCCGCGCGGCGTGTAGAGGATCCACTGCCGCTGCATGCCCCAGCGGGCGGTGGTGGCAAACCGGCCATCGGCATCGCGTGCCAGCACGGGGTAATTATCGCTATGTTCCCAGAGCAGCACGGTTTGGGGGCGCGCATGCTGCAGCAGCGCGAAATAGAGCCCCATCTCCTGCAGGGCATAATCGTGGCGGAAGACGGGTGCGCGTTTCCAGTCTGGATCCACCCCGGCCTCCGCCACCATCAGCGGCAACCGCAGCCGGTCGGCCAGTGCCGCCCAGGCCGCATATTCATCGTCCGCCGCGCCGCCCCAGGCATGGAACGACAGCCACGCCACCGGCCGCAGTGCCAACGGATCGGCCAGCGCCGGCTGCAGCCAGGTATAGGCCTCGCCCCGCGCATTGGCCACATCGCCCAGCACCAGCCGTGTGCGCACCCCCTGGCGTTGCAGCTCCTCGCCCAGTTGGCGCACCAGTTGCGGATACGCCGCGGCCGGCACCCGGATATTGTAGCCGCCATCCGGTTCATTCAGCGAGAAAGCCTCTGGTTCCACCCCGTAGCGGTCGCGCGCATAGCGCAGATAGGCGCCCACGGCCACCGCCAGGCGTGGCCACTCGGAGGGTTTCAGCACATTCTTCTCCGGCCGCGCCACGCCATCGGTGTACATCCAGGCCGGCGCCCGCCACAGGGCCATGAAGCTCGGAGTCTGGTTCGTGGCCAGTAGCGCCTGAAACTCCAGCGCCTGCCGCAGTTCTGAGTCCGGCCGGTCCTGGCTGGCCAGTTGCCGCAGGAAATCGGTCGCAGCCTCCACCCCCGCGGCCGGACGCTGTAATTCGTCCAGCCGCATCTGCACGCGCGCCCAGGAGGGGCGGAGCGTGGCAAAGGCCGTACGCGCCAGCAACCCCTGTAACCCGTAGCAATAGTTCCCGCCAAACCCCTCAAAGCGGTACAACGTGCGGGTCGTGTCCACCTCGACCTCCGCCAGCGGCGTGCGCACCACACCCGCCCCCGTAAGCCGCACCGTGGCCGTGAGCAGTCGCCCCGCTGGCAGCGGCCCACTATGCAGCGGCACCACCACCGCAAACTCATCGCTCCAACGCCGGTTATCCTGCACCAGCAGGGAGCTTTTGCCGTCGGCTTCCAATCGGATACGTGCGGCCTCCTGCGCACAGACCAGCTCCAACTGCCCACCCGCCACATACGCCAGTTGATACGGATTCGCGCGCGTCACCGGCAAGCGTCCAGCAGTGCCGGCTGACAGATAGCGCCCTCCCGCAAACCGGTCGGCCGGCACATGTAGCACAAAAAATACGCCTTCGCAGGCATTGGTGCGATCCGCGACCACCGAGATGGATAACTGGACCCCGTTGGAGAGGATCTGCGCCACTTGAGTCACCCGGCAGTTTACCTGCGACTGCGGCGAGAGTTCCGCCCGCCAGACCGCGCCGGAGGGGCCCACGACGGACTGCAACTTATCCGCCGCACTCAGGTACGCCACCGTGGTCCAGTTGCTGCTGGCCACCGCCAGTTCGCCCTTGCATGGCAGCCAGCCGGTTTCCAGGGGCATGCGCACCACCCGCCCCTGGCCATCCAGCCACTCGCTGTCACCCGCGGTGCGGGCGCTCAGCGGGCAGCAAGGAAGGGCCATGGCGCACAGCAGGAACCAAGCGACGGCCCTGCGTACGGCGCGGCTGGCTAGCCGCGGCGCGCTTGCGTGCGTTAGCGCAGCGCTGGTCCATTGTGCCAAGGATGCCGCCATGTACTGCTTTCTGCCATTAGTAGGCCTGCTTGGCCTGCTCGCTAAGATGATGGAAACCACGTCGCTAAGCCTACCACAGCTAGGCGCCTTATGGAAGTTGGGCATCGGCTGGGGGCGGCCTTGACGGTTAATAGCGCATCTGGCAGACTCCCCGCCCTGCCATGCCAGCTCCCGCGTCGCATGGTTAGGCTGGCGGACGAGGCGGTGCGGTGCCGGCCGAAACGCGATCTTTTAGTAAGGTATAGCCTCACGCCCATGGACACAGTCACAAAAGCGCAGGAAGAGCGCAGCAGGCGTTTTGATAGCGCCGACCGGGTCATTCGTGTCGGTTTCCAGGTCAATGCCCTCCTGATGGTGATGAAGTTGGCGGCGGGCTGGTTCGGCCGGTCCGAGGCGGTGTTTGCCGATGGCTTGGAGAGCGCTTGCGACTTCGTGGCGATTGGCTCGGCCATGATCGCGTTGCGGATCGGGCGCAAGCCCTACGACCGCCAGCACCCCTACGGGCATGGCAAAGCCGAGAGTCTCGCCTCGATCCTGGTGTCCCTGGTGATCTTTGCCACCGGCATTGGCATCGTCGTCAAGTCCGCGCATGTCATCTATAGTGGAACCTTTGAAATCCCATCCTGGATGGCCGTGGTCGCCGCCGCGTGCACGATCCTGATCAAGGAGGTGCTTTACAGGTTTACCGTACGCGTGGGGAACCGGTGCCAAAGTCCGGCGGTTCTGGCGGTGGCCAAGGATCACCGCAAGGACGCCATCACCTCGGTGGCCACGCTGATCGGGGTGACGGGTGCCTTTTTAGGCGCCACCATTATGGACCCGCTGGCGGCAGCGGTTTCAGCGCTGTTCATTTTCCACATCGGCTGGGAAACCCTGCGGTCTTCCTTGGATGATCTGATGGACTTCACGGCACCCCCTGCGCTGCTTGATGACATGCGACAGCGTGCCGCCACGGTTCCGGGCGTGACCGGGGTGCATGAGATTCGGGGGCGTCGTTCGGGGCAGAACATTATTGTGGATCTCAAGCTGGAAATGGACCCAGGTCTGACGGTCAAACAGGCGCATGATATTGCCGACAACGTCAAGCGTCGCTTATTCGAGGAATTTGAAAACATCGGGGATGTCATGATCCACATCAACCCGAGTGGCGAAGACCATGAGGACTTGATCAGGCTGTAGCGCTCGACTACCACGGAGGCCGGATCGTTTTACCCGTGGGGGGCTCCGTTCTGCGGAATCGCAGGAGCCTGCTTGTTTCCTGGTTTTATCTATCCTCCCAAGCATCCACCACCCCCCATTTTCCGCAGTTTGGGCGGTGGCATCGCGCTTGCTTAGCTGTTACGCCAGTCAAAGCAGGAGGCGATTATGAAGCAGCCCAAGGATACCCCGTTGCGGATGTTTTTTGTGCAAGTCGGGCAGGCATGGCAGGACGCGATGCCTGGTCTGCTGGCCGTGCCATTTCTCGCGCATCGTGCTGAACAGGCGGCTTCCGCCGCACTGGCGATGGTGCTGGATTACTACGGGCAGGCCACGTGCGGGCTGCTGCGGCCTGATCAGGGCCAGGGTGGGGCGTGGAGCGAATCGGCCCTGCCGCATCAGTTGTCGCATGAGGCGCGTATGGCCGGGGTCGACGCGGCCGTCGCGTGTGGCAACATTCTTCGGCTGGAGGAGTGGTTGCGGCAGGGGGTGCCGGTGCTGGTGTTTCCCGACGCGGAAATCCGCGGGGCGGGGGAGCCTGTGGCCGTGGTCACGGGCATGACGCGCGACCGGACGGCCATCTGTCTGCATTATGGGAACAAGCCGAATCAGTGGTTACGGACGGCGGATTTCGAGGCGTTGTGCGGCGGGTCCGCGTTTACGGCCGTGCCGGTGGCGGAACGGCAACTGGCTGCGCATGCGCGGATACGCTCTCGGCCGCGCCACGCCGCGAGCACCATGCTGGAACTCGTGGGAGAGCCCTGCGCGGTTCTGGCAGCCTAGGGCTGGCCTTTACTGTTGACTGCTGTCAGTAGCCCCGGCCCGCCCCCGGGCCGAGGGCAGCGTGTAACCTAGCCAGCGCCCCGGCGTACTCCCCCGCCGGACGGTAGCGTTTCTGCGACCAGCCGCGCAACCATGTGGCTATCGCAAGTAGCGAGATAGGCGACAGAAAGATTGAACCGGCACCAACGTCCTGCTACTTTGTTCGCTGTAAACAGGAGGTGAGACCGTGGCAACCGTGATGGAGAAGGCAGAAGCGCACCGGCTGATTGAGCGCATGCCGCAGAATGCTACATGGGATGATCTCATGCACGAGATCTACGTCCGCGAGGTGATCGAGCGTGGACTGGCAGACAGTAACGCCGGTCGCACCAAGACGGTACGGGAAGTTCGCGCCAAGTATGGCCTGCGGGAATGAATGTTTACTGGACAGACACGGCACAGGAGCATCTCAACGCCATCCACGCATACATCGCGCAGGACTCTCTCGATTACGCCCTGCGCATGGTTGATCGGCTGACCCGACGCTCTCAACAAATTTCCGATTTCCCTTTGTCGGGCCGTCGGGTGCCCGAGTACGAAATGGATCAGATCCGGGAGGTTCTCGAGGGGGCGTACCGCATCATCTACCACATCAAGCTGGATCAGATCGACGTGCTTGCGGTCGTACACTCGGCGAGGAACGTTCTGCACTCCCGTGAAGAGACGGACTGAGCCGAGTTGGACGTTAGACGGTGGATGTTGGCAGCGAAGAAGCGCGAGGGGGTCGAAAAGCAACGCCACCATCAAAAAACAAGCTGCGACGCCCCCCCTGAGCCACCCCCCCGCCCAATTACTTTACATAACCGCCGTTATCCGACCCTGAGGTGTTCCGACCCCCGCTCGGAAATGCAGCTTGTACGTCCTATCCGTTCGCTCAGGTAGGCCGCCAGGTTGTAGAGGTTGGCGTCCAAGTTGGGCAGGAGCGTGTGGTTATCAGCTTGCTGGGTCACGACGTGGCTGTTCTTGTTCATGGTGTGCCTCCCATGCTCAGGACGGTTCCTAGCATTTCGTTGATCGTGGAGATCAGCTTGGCAGCGGCCTGGTAGGCGCGCTGGCTGGTAATCATGTCAATCATCTCTTCGTCGGTATTCACGCCGGATTCCTGCTGGATGGCGTTGGTCAGCATCTGGGCCACGCTGGTCGCGTTGGTGGCATCTTCGTTGGCGCTGCGGATG
>CAIOST010000269.1 GCA_903861045.1 uncultured bacterium
GCGTACCGGTGCCGCCCAAGACCAATCAGGTCAGCAGCGCCACGGCCAACCCGGCGGTCAGCATCGTGAAGTCGCTGCTCAGCCCCTCCGGTCGTGCCGCGGCCGTGGGCGAAACGATGACGTTCCGCATTACCGTAACGAACACCGGCAACGTCACGTTGGACACGGTACCCTTGACCGACACGTTCAACAGCAACTTGCTCGTATTTGCAAACGCAGTACCGGCGCCCACGATCGCGACTACGGGGGCTCTTTACTGGGCAAATATTGGACCGCTGGCTACGAACTCCAGCAGCAACATTCTCGTTTCGTTCACGGCAATCGGTGGCGGAGTTGGCTCTAACACCGTAATTACCACGCCAACGTCGCTTACTGGCATCCCCGTTTTGTCCGCCGCGGACCATGTCATGTTTACAATCGATGTGATTCTTGCCATTCGTTCAGAACACGGCACTGGCACACGACCAGTTGGCACATACACGAATGCCTATGGCGCCATTCTGACCAATTATATCTCTGGGTTGCCAACCTTCGGCGGCACGCAATACGTGGCAACCGGCTGGACATTGTCAGGCAACGATCCCGCCACAGGCAACGCGACCAACAATGTGATGATCCAGACGAATAATGCCGTGTTGACTTGGCTCTGGGCTACGAACTACCAGCTCACCAGTTCTGCTGTCGCAGGCGGCACCGTCGAGGGTGCGACGAACGGGTTTTATGCGGCGGACACGCTGATCAGCGTTACCGCGACACCCTGGGTTGGTTGGATCTTCTCCGGGTGGACCGGCGATGCGGTCGGCGACACCAATTCCCAGACCATGAACGTGCCGATGAGTCAGGCGAGGGCACTCGTGGCGCACTTTGCACGTAATCTGGGCACGCTCACCATTCTTTCCGAGCATGGCAAGGGCACGCCTACCGTCGGCGTCTATACCAACATCTTTGGCGCGGTTTTAACCAACTTGATGACGGGTGTCGAGACGCTTGGAGGCACGCAGTATGTTTCGACCGGCTGGACCCTCAGCGGGAACGAACCCGTCGGCGGGAGCAACACCACCGCAACCCTGACGCTGACCAACAACGCCGTGCTAACCTGGCTATGGCGCACCAACTACTATCTAACGCTGGTGGCACAGCACGGGGTCATCACAAACGGAAGCACAGGCTGGAAACCGGCTGGTTCTCTGTACGGGCTTGCACCGCTCGCCGACTTCGGGTTCGTCTTTGATCACTGGGTGATCAATGGGCAGAGCGCGGGGGTCAGCGCCACAAACTATGTCACCATGAACCAGGCCAAAACCGTGGAAGCCGTGTTTGTACCGACCTTTATCGATGTGACGTCACAGATTTCGTGGAACACGCAATGGGTATTCAACCCGCGGCTCGGTTATTTCACGGGGACACTGACGCTTTCCAATCGGGCGGATTCGGCCAAGTCGCTCTTGGTGCCGGTCTGGTACGAGGTGCAAAGCAATCAATGGCACTGGCTGCGATTCCCGAGTGGTTTCGACACCTATACCGGGCTCTATTATGCCGACCTCAGCGAAAGCATAACCAACCAATTACCCGGCATTGGCGATCATGACCTGGCGTTGGATCCCGGCGAAACGGTGACCGTAACGGGAATTCAACTGATGGGACGCCGCACACCCATCAACGATCTGGTGGTGGCCATCTGGGCAGATCCGCCCGGATCGCTTGCATACCGTACCGACACCGACGGCGATGGTGTTTCGGATGAAGCCGAGAGCATCGCCGGCACCGACCCAGCGAACAGCAATTCGTTCTTCCAAATCCGGCTTGGCCCCGATTACCGCTGTGTGCAATGGGACGGCCAGCGCAACCGCATCTATCAAGTACAAATGGCCACGAATCTATGTCAGGGGTTTATCCCCATTGGCAGCTCCCTGGAAGGTTTGGGCGTACCCGCGACCTACACGCTCACACCACAGTCGTTGGGCGGTCAACCAGTTGGCACCGTTTTTTACCAGGTTGACGTGCGCGTGAAGGAGGTGAGCAAGTGAAGTTGTTACGAAATCTTCTGGCCACAACACTGCTGCTAGCTGTCAGCACGTTAGCTAGAGGCGGCGAACCCCCTGCCAGCGAAGCCCGGACCAATACCTGGAAGGTGCAGGTGGGGTGGGTTCATCAGTGGGGGCGAGGGATGACCATGCGCGGTCCCGCCCCGACCATTGGCAGCAGCGAGCTCTCGCCGCTGCCGGGCGGTTACACCGTGCACGACGGCGCACCCACGCCTACGTACCCGAACAATACGCTGCTGGTTGACCGGATCTTTGATGACGGGTATGTCCGCCGCGATTACTGGACCGGGGATGACGGTTTACTCGAAACAGATAACGAGCGCTACGCCATGACATGGAACTGGGGTGTGGATGATGCCCGTCAGTATCAATATGCTGCCGGCGTCCCCCCCACCCTGTCGTTTCATCTGAGCGGCAATCAGGCCGTCATGGGCCCAGAAACGCTCACTGGTCGCGGGACCGATGACGATTTGCCAACCGATGGCGTGGAAGTGAAATTCAGCCGGGGTCTGTATACGTGGACCAATCGCAGTGCGACCGCCGACGATGCCGCGCCGGGTTGGACCAACGGCGTGACCTCCCTGGATCTGGTTTTGGGCATCGCGTGGTTCCCGACGGTACGCCAAAGCATGGTCCGGCAGGCCCGTCTCGGCGTGTATGGCGTAGAGGAAACCTATACGTACCTGGACTACTATGGCACCAGCGCCGGGGGCCTGTGGCCGCCGCTGGATGTGCCCTATCAAGGCATATTTGGCGATGCGTACACGGCGGGCCCCCTGATTCCTGAACGCCCCGAGTCATGGGATTCTACGACGGTTATGCTAGGAACGGCGCGCGAGCGTGTCACCATCAACACAGAGATCTGGCGCCTGCGCGCAGCCGCCGGCCTCACCGCCGGCCACGAGCTAACCCGTCGGCTGAGCACCTATCTCTCGCCACAGGTGGTGCTGGAGTTTGTGGACATGCGTGCGGAGCGACGCGAGCTGTTGACCTATACGGATGCGCTGTCCGGCCATGTCACGACACTCCACGCGAACGGGCAGAGCAAGCATAAGATGACCTTGGTTCCCGGTTTCCTGCTGACTGCCGGCGCGGACTATCTGGTTAGCGAAAACTGGTACCTTGGCGCGAGCATCGGCTGGGAATGGTTAACCTACGACCCTGCTATCCGTGTCGGCCAAAGCCACGTACGCTTCAATCTCGACGGCGGCGAATGCAGCCTCTACCTGGGGCGGCACTTCTAGCAACCTCTCGGACGGCGCGCGGTCGACAGACCAGGCTTACACCAGCGACACCACTTGGGAGGTGGTAATGGGGTTGTGCTTGCCATATGCGTCCAGGCGCACCATCAGCATTTCCACCACGATACGGGCAATCTCGCGCGGCTTGAAGTGGTCCGTCAGAATCGTAGCATCGTACAGGGTATGATCATCGAGTTCACGCCGGTAGTGCTCATGCAGCACGCGGGCGCGTACGGCATCCTGGACATGAATCAGTTTGCGAGCCGCATCTGGCGTGAGACTCTCCTGCGCGACCAACCGTTCGATCCGGCAAGCTTCCGAGGCCACCAAGCGGATCCGTACCCCGGGGCCTTTGATGGAAGCCGCTTCGGCCGCGGCGGCGGACCCGACCACCACGGTACGTCCGGACTTCAACAAGAAACGCACGACGTCCCCCACTTTGTGGCACAGACTAAATTGTTCAGCTTCGCCCACCAGCATCTCGTACAACATCTGGCGCAACTCGCCATCGCCATAATTCTCGGCCACCAAATCTTCCAACTTGGCCGGCACATGACCTGCTTTGATCAACCAGGCACACAACTGCTGGTCCAAAAGTTCCCAGGCATGATTCCACCCTTTGTCCGGCAATTCATCCAGATGGGCAATGATCGCGCGGGCCACTTCATGCGAGTTCACGCCGTCCATACGGGTCAGCGTGATAAACGGCTGATGGCCGTGCGGAATATCCAGATCCTGTTTGCGCGTTAAATAAACCTTCAGGGCCTCAATAATCTGGCTCATAGTACCTTCCCCATGGCGACTTGCCTGCGTACGCAATTTCTAAAAGATGGCCCATCTTTTCACGCCGCAGCCCTGATCACAAGCACAAAACCAATACCCACCCGCATTAGGGCATGGTCTTTCCCTTTGGCCCGCCAACCGCTATGCGAGCGTCAATATTCCAGTTTTGGCTAGACACAC
>CAIOST010000270.1 GCA_903861045.1 uncultured bacterium
GCCTCCCCAACCAGGCCGACCCAGTCGGTGCCGGCACTCGCGACGGCGACCACGGGCTCCGGGAAGGGCATCTCCTCCACGGCGATCGAATCTTTGCGGCTATCGGTTTGTACGATGCCCACGGCCGCACCGATCATGGCGGTCACCTTCTTTTTGAGGTCGGCGAGGGCCTCGGCCGAGCGCGGCTGCTTGTCGGCCGCGATGCAGACCGAGACCGAAAGCCCCCGGATGCGGGCGCCGACCTCATGGATGCGTTCCATGCTGCGTGGAATCTGGTATTTCGTGTTGATATCTTCCTTCTTGGTCTTGGCGGCGTTGTCGCCGCCCGCCGGATTGGCGACCGAGACACTGGCGGTTCGACCTTCGCCCCCGCCCGGCGAACTGGTGGTCTCCGAGGAGATGGTTTCGCTGCTGACCACGCGCCCCTCACTGTCAAGCGTCTCGCGCTCCTTCTCACTCTTGCTGAAGTCGAGATCGGCGCTGACCTGTACCGTCGAACGTCCGAGACCCAGCGCCATGTCCAGAATGCGTTGTCCCTTGCGCGCCAGCGCATCCTCAATCTTGGTGCGGATCTCCATCTGGCCGCTGGCGTCAGCACCCGGTTCGTTTTCGGCGTTGCTGCCGCGCGACATCAAGCGGCCATTCTGGTCGGTAATGGTGATATCTGCGACGCGTAAGCCGGGGACACTGGCCGCTACCAGGTGTGTCAGACTGCGGATCTGTTCGCCCGAGAGGGGGGCGGGGACGGAGACCATGATGGAAGCCGTGGGGCGACGTTCCTCGGCGGACGAAAAGAGCTTCTCTTTGGGGAGCACCAGCATGACGCGGGCGGAGGAGATCCCGTCCATGGTCATGATGGTGTTCTGCAGCTCGCCCTGCAGGGCGCGCTGATAGTTGACCTGCTGGGCAAAGTCGGTCAGGCCGAACTTCGGCTCGGAAAACATTTCGAACCCGACATTGTTGTTTTTGGGGATACCGGCTTTGGCCAGCAGCAGGCGGCTGCGGTTGAGATCGGCGGCCGGCACATAGAGGGCGTGGCCAGAATCGCGGATTTGCACCAGCACGCGCGCCTCTTCCAGTTTAACCTGCGCTTGGGCGGTTTCTTCCAGCGCCATGCCGGTGCAGAGCAGTCGATAACAGGGGCGTGAACTCCAGTATAACAGCCCTCCCACCGCAATCACGGTGATGATCAGCGCCAGAATGGTGCTGAACTTCTGCCGCACGCCAAAATGGCCCCACAAATCGGTGAGTTGCCGCCCAAGTACGGATAGTCCGCCAGTCATTTGATTTCAAGCCTCCCTGCTACGCTTGCCTCGCTGCTACGCTTGCATCTTGATGATCTGCTGATAGGCTTCCAGCAGTTTGTTGCGGACCTGCATCATCAGGTCGAAGGCCACGCCAGCCTCGGCCATTTTGATGGTCACGTCGTGGACGTTGGTGGTGGCGCCGGTGGCCAGTCCATGGATGGACGCATCGGCATCCTTCTGGAGGGTGTTCACCTGCTTTACCATGTCGCTCAACATGTCCTGGAAGCCGGTATCGGCGCTCTGCTCGGCTTTGCCGGTCGGCAGGTTGCGCAGGTAGGCCGGTTCGGCCGCGTTGATGTTCATATCCGTTGAAAAGTTCATTTGCCGATCTCCAAGGCCTTGCGGGCCATATCCGTCGCATTTTTGATGGCGGCCAGATTAGCCTCATAAGCACGTGAGGCGCTCATCATGTTGACCATCTCCTCCATCGGATTGACGTTGGGCATGCTCACATAACCATCTTGGTCGGCATCCGGGTGGCCGGGGCGGAAGACGCGGGTCGAGGGGCGCGGATCATCCACAATCTGGTCAACCCGCACCCCTTGCATGTCGCTGGCTTTCTGGTGGCCACCCAGGGCCTTCTTCATCTCAGCGGCAAAAACGACTTCCTTGCGACGGTAAGTTTTGCCGTCCGGCCCGCGGGTGGTCTGGGCATTGGCGGCGTTGTTGGCCGCGATTTGCATGCGTACATTTTCGGCATCCAAGCCCGAAGCGCTGATTTGTACGGATGGTAGCAATGAATACGTGTCGGACATACGGCATTACCTCCTATTGTCCCCGGATGGCGCTGCGCAGGCGCGCATACTTGGCTGAGAGTGATTGCGCGGCAAGATCATAGAGCAGCTTATTCTCGGAGGACAGGCCCAGTTCGCGCTGGAGCGAGACATTGTTGCCATTTTCGTGGCGTTGGGTGAGCCGATCTGCTTTGACCGTGGTATGCACCTGTGCGAGCGCCTGTTCCGGATTGTGGGACGCCAGGGCTTGCGTCAGCGCCTCGCGAAAGTTCGTGTCGGAGCGGGTAAAGCCGGGCGTGTTGACATTCGCGACATTGTTCGCCAGTACGGTTTGTCGCTCCGCACAGCCATCCAGCATCCCCTTCAGCAGTGCTATGGTTGGGTTGTTCATGCTGCTTCTATAAGCAACCCGTATGCCATGGCTGAAAAAAACGTGCCCCGCAGGAATTATCCTAGAACCGTAAGTTGAGCATCTCTTTGGCTGTACGAATCAGGTGCCGCAGCAGACCACACACGGCAGCGCGGAGGTGCTCCCCGGTGGGCTGGCCCCACCGGAAGCAAAGATCTGCGAGAGAAAGGAAGC
>CAIOST010000271.1 GCA_903861045.1 uncultured bacterium
ACCAAAGACCGAGCAGGTAATCCCCTGGCGCCGGTAGTCGTCGATCTTCGCCAGTATCTCCTGTGCTTCACCGGTGCCGAGATTGGCCACGCCATCCGAGATCAGGATGACGCGGTTTTCCGCCCCCGGGCGGAAGGCGCGTGCGGCCCGCTCATAGGCGGTGCGCATGCCGTCCTCCAGGTTGGTCGAGCCGTTGCACTGCAGGGAGTCGAAGGCTGCCAGTACCGCGTTCGACTGCGACGCGGCTGTTGGCTCCAGTATGACCCGGGCGCGGTCATCGTAGGCCACCAGTTGAATACGATCCGCCGGCGCCAGACTGGCTAGCAGGAGCTTGAGCGCCGTGCGGGCCATACCGATCCGGTCGGGCTGCGCCATGGAGCCGGAGGTGTCGATCAGGAACGTCAGCATGGCCGGTCGCTGCTCTTCGCGCCCCAGACGCCGCCCTTTGACGCCGATGCGTAGCAGCGTCAGGTCCGCCCCAAATGGTGCGGGTGCCCCTTCGACATAGACGCGAAAAGTGGCGTGATCAGGCGCCTCATCGCCATAGTCGAAGGCGTTGACAAGCTCTTCGGTGCGCACGACCTCCGGGTCGGGCAGCCTCCCGGCGCGGATGGCCTGCCGGGTTAAGGTGTACGAGGCGGTATCCACATCGATCGCAAAGGTCGAAAAGGACTCCTTGGCCACCTCGATAAAGGGGTTGCAGGCGGCGGCCGCACGCGGGGGCGCGGGGGGCTTGGGGGGCGGTGGGGCCGGTTTGGGCGGCGGCGGCGGAGCCAGCGGCTTGGGGGCTGGCGGGGGGGGGGCCGGAGTGGCCGGTGCGGGTGGTGCGACCACGGGTGGTGTGGCAGGTGGGCCCCCGCCCTTCCCCATGTTACCGCCCCTTGCTGTGCCCAGCGTGCTCATGATGCGTTGGGGCTCCGCCACGTAGGTAGCCCGCTCGTCGCCTTCGCCCTGTGCTTCCTTCTTGTTACCACTCAGGTCAGGGCAGTAAAACGCAAAAGCAACGCTCTCATTGGGCGGCGTCTCCTGCTTGCGATTTTTCTTCTGCTTCTTTAGCGCAACGTCTTCTTTGGCCGGTACAGCAGCATTATAATCCACAATACGATTCAGCACAGGCGCCGGTGGCGGTGGCGGTGGTGGGATGGCAGCACCGGCCATCTGGCCACGCTGGGGAGCTCGGGTAAGCGCATCCTCGGCGGCTTTGTCGTAAAGCAGCGCATGCGCGTCCTTGCTCCATCCGTCAGACAGCGCGTCAGATAACGCGCTAACAACAGTAAGTTGCGGCGGTTTTTCCGCGTTACGACCGCCTTCGCCATTGGCATCAACGTCAGCTCTCGTGCCCGACAAGAACTCCTTGCGCCCGCCAGCCGTCCGACCGCTGTTGATGCCCTTCATGACCAGCCGGCTCTTTACCTCGTCCCCTGGCGCGACTTCGAAACCTCGGTCGGCCAGGTGGGGTGCTGGGGGTTCACCGTCAACGTCATGGCTAGCACACACGCCGCCAATGTCGAGGCCCAACTCCTGCTCAGCCGCGGACACCAGCTTCGTAGAACGCTGTCTCTTGTATGAGGCATCGCTGGGCGTTTGGGATAACCCATGTGAAGCAGATACTCCATCTGAATCAGATAGCTCATAACTGTAAGATTCTTCTGGTGCGGCGCTGGCGCAGCTTGCTGCGTCCAATTGTACTGCTTCACCATTTATAAGTGAAAATTCCATGGCGGCCAGCCTCTCGCGCGGCGGCCTGTGTTTAACCATCTTAGAGACATTCACGACCGCACCACGCTGCATGGTGGCCCAGATGCCGCCCAGGACCACGACCAGGCTGGCCGCCGCCGCCAGGGCCGGGGCATAGACGCGCAGCCAGAACAGGAGCGGACGCCGTGCCTGTGGGCGAATGGCCAATAACGCGCGGCGTTGCGCAGCCGCCAGAGCGAGCGGTGCGGCGGCATCACGTGCCAACCCCTGCTGCAGGGCTTGGAGCGTAGGCTCCAACTCCTGCCGCGACGCCTGGCACTCCGGGCATTGCTCCAGATGCTGCAGTACGGCGGCCGACTCCGTCTCGGAGAGCTCCCCGAGCAGGAAGGGCGTCAGTTGCTTATCCTGGTCACAGATCTTCATGACGCTGTACCACTTTCCAGCCGCCGGACTTCGGCTGCCAGTCGCTTGACCGCCAGATGGAGCAAGGTGCCCACATAGCCACTGCTGTGGCCGGTAATGGTGGCGATCTCCTCGTAACTCAACCCCTGTTGCAGTCGCAGCAGCACCACCTGCTGCTGGGCCTGTTCCAACTTGCCCAGACACTGGAGCACCAGCGCTTCGCGCTCTTCCGGCACGGCCGGATCACCGGCCACGCTTGCCGCGGGTGCCAAAACGATGGCCGTCGCCTGCGCTTCGTGATGGCGCTTGCGCCGCGCCTCGGCCCGGATGGCATCCACCGCCTCGTTGTGCACCACCCGATAGAGCCAGTTGCGCAACTGGGCGCCAGGCTGCATGCCGGGCTGCCACTGACGGAAGAGCTTCACCAGCGTATTCTGCACCACATCCTGCGCCAACGTGGCGTTGTTCAGCACCCGGGCAGCATAGCGCAGCAAAGGCGCCTGATAGGCGTCAATGACCGACTCCATCCCGCTGTGGCGGTGAGCCTGTGCCCCACTATCCCGTCCGCTTGCCATGCGCGTCCGTTTCCCGTGTCTTGCGTGCTTCCATCCTACATACGTCGCCCGGTTGCCTTATCTTTGCACTTTTATTTTAAAAAGGTTGCTGCAAGGTACCAGGTGTCAGGGTTCGGGGTTCATGGTTCAGGGGGGCAGTGTGCCCTTCCTGGTTGCGAAGTTCGAGTTAAACCATAACCCATTGCATCCAGGCTGGTTACAAAAAACACCCCACCAACCTAACCCATCGTCCCCACCCACCAGGATCAACGGTCCGCATAGGATACCTGATTTTGACTTTGATGCAACCTAGATCAGCCTGCTGGTTTTACGATGGAAAGAATAGCGACGGGCAGACAAGTCCCTACGCGAAGTCGAAGGGTCGTGTGCCCGCCGCACGACGCGCAACCAGCGCCGGGGCAGATTACACGGGCCGCCGGCAAGGCTACGGTCTCTTATGAGCGCTGGCGTATTGGGCGTGAGCATGGCGGTGATCGTGTCGGGCAAAGCCGCCAGGCGATACAGCGAGCTGGGATCCGGGCTCATCCCTGTATGCGCCCAGCCCACCCGGTAAAAAATGCTTCTTTGTTTTTCCCGTCGTCTTTCAACATTATCGGCGTATTTTCTACGCTCCTGCCACCTCGGTGGACGCGTACGGCGACGATTACGGTGGACGGTTGGGCAGCCTCTCTTCGTTGACCGTAATCGTCGCCGTAATCGCCAACCGATCTCCAGGAGCGTGCAGGGATCGCGTCGCCACATGCCAAAATTCGAGGTTCTCATTTACGCGCCCCCGGTGGGCTTGTCCTGCCCGTGCCCCATAAATCACCCGCTAGCAAATTCATTTCATCGACACGCTTGCTGAAAACTAAGCCAGGTGTGGCGCATAACCCTGTATCGCTGACCTCGTTTGGATTTACCACCCGCTGCATGGTGTCGCCCCTGGCTATCCGCTCACCAGGCAAACGTATACGCCCCGGAGTCCAACGCTACGGATAACGCGCCTTCGCCTACGCCCAGCAGTTTGACGCCCCGCGCGCCGGCCAGCCGACGCCCCGCTTCGGTGACCGCGTCAGGCTGTGGGCCGGAACTCCGGTTCCGGCCATGGAAGGGGCCTTGGAAAGAGCCGCAAGCGGAGTTGCGGCCTACAACCCTACCCCACACCTCTTTCTCATTCCCTTCTGCCTGCACACCAGCTATCATAATGATGTCATTCGTAGAGGCAAAAGAAAGAGGATGGTTTATGATCGCGCAAATGACCTTGCGGCACATTCCGGACGAGGTGGGGAAAAGCCTTAGGATGAGGGCGAAGAAGACCGGTCGCAGTATAAACCGAGCCGCCATCGAGTTGCTCGAAGTGGCACTGGACATCCGGGCCCGGGACTCCAAGAAACGCGATTTGTCCCGTTTTGCCGGCCAATGGAACACAGAGGAGTGCCGGACATTCGAGCGGAACACACGGGTATTCGACCAGATCGACCCGGAAGTGTGGCCGAAATGAGGGTGTGCCTAGATACCAACGCCTACAGCCGGTTGATGGGCGGGCACGCACCACTGACGCAACTGCTAGAGTCCTGCGAGGAAGTGCTCTTTCCCGCCACCGTTCTCGGCGAGTTGCACGCGGGATTTGAACTCGGGTCGCGTCGGGAGGCTAACCGGAGGCAACTCGGCGAATTCCTCGCCCTCCCCGGTGTTGAGACGATTCCGGTGACAACTGACATCGCCGAACGATACGGCATCCTCATCGGTCAACTGACAGGCCAGGGCACGCCGATTCCCACCAACGACATCTGGATCGCTGCGGCCGCATTGGAAACGGGAACCCGTCTCGTGACCTACGATTCCCATTTTAAACATATTCACGGATTGATCGTCCTTGGCCCCTAACCCCTGACGGCGCCACTACGAACGGCACCGGTTTGGCCAAAGAAGTTCAGTGGGCCGGAACTCCGGTTCCGGCCTTGGATGCGGAAGGGGCCTTGGAAAGGGCCGCAAGCGGAGTTGCGGCCTACTGCAAAACACCGCAAAATCTTGGCAACAGGGTGCGCGCTTCGGCTGACGATTATTCAGACTCTCCGCGTTAACACCAAGTGAGTGTGGGAGTGTGTGGGTATGGGAGTGCCACCCACATACGCACACACCCACACACTCACACATCCCGCCTGCCGCTACAGCTTCTGTGCGCTATAATTTACCAGCAGCGGAATGACCGGCACTTCTTTTTGCGTGGGCTCGTTATGCCAGTTCTTGGCCGACACATCGGTGAGATCTCTTCTGATCCTGGAGATGTTCAATGGCGAACAGGCCGCCAAGCTGATCACGCTCGCCTTGCCATTTTTCACATCCTCGAGAATCGGTGCCTGCGAGGTTTCGCAGGCCACATTCATGACGACGCTCACCGCGGAGTCCCTGGCGAGAATGTACGACACGGTCTGGGGATTAATCTGAAAGAATAATCCACCCAGAACTTCCAGACGCGTGCCGTCCAGCGCGCTGAAGCTGTGGCAGTCTTCGCCACCTTCGGTCTTGAAACCCAGTATCCAGGCCGTCGAGCGGCGGAACGCGAAATTGTTGCCATGGAAGTGCTCGGTGTTCACCTGCCGGCACCAGACCGTTACGTTCTCGACCGCGAACCGGTTGTCCGGTCCGCCGGGCGCAAAGCCCAACGCGTTGTTGACGAAGAGCTTCTTGGGCGTACCCGCTGGCGTCGCGTTGCGATAAAGCCGCCAGCAGTTCGTCTTGTCGTCGTACTGCGCCGGTTTAACGGGATTCACGAAGAGATCCATCATCATGGCGCTGCGTCCACCATGGGGAAAGAACGCCATCATATCCTCCAGCACAACCGTCCGCTCCGCCGCATGATCCAGGAACACGCCACCGAAATTGTACGCGCTTTGCTGCAGCAGGAGCGGCTCGGCGGATGGTTCCACCACCCGAAATATGGCCTCCTCGCAGAATTGCGTCCGGATCACGCACCCGTAGAGAAACGACACTTGCCGCACGGTTTTCGGTATCGTCACCGGTCCGTTGACCCGATAAACATCCTTGGTGAACAGAATCGCAGGCTTGCCGGAATTCATCGCCTTCTGAATCGCCGGCGTGTCGTCGGCGACGCCGTCGCCCAAGGCGCCAAAGTCATCCACATTCGCCCAGTTGGCCGGGTTCGCCTCGTGCAGGATCTTAGGCGAATCCTCAATGGGCAGCCGCAGGCTCCCTGCCGGGGTGCCGGGTACCGTGGAAAGCGTGGGGCCCGAGACATATTCCTCCACCCTGGGGGACGTCAGCACGCTTTTGCCGTCGCGCGCCAGGGCGACAGCATATCCCGCGGTCTGAACATTGCGGACGAAGAGATGCCCGTCGCCCAGATCAATGGCCGCGGCCGCGCCGTCCGTGCACTGGAAGGAACTGTCCAGCATGACGCCGTGCCCGGAGGATTCGACTCGCAGGGCGGTCGGCGCGCCATTCACGATGATATCCCGCGCCGCGAAGCGTGAGAAGTCTGCCACGCGCATGCCGGTGCGCTTCTGATTCTCGAAGAAGGCATGTTCCAGCGTCAGAATGGAACACTGGCCCGCGCTGAGAGACAGCCCCTCGTCGAACCCGTGGATCGAAACGTCTTCCACCAGCCCTTCCGCCGCCATCACGTCGAGCATCAACCCCGCGACGCCCTCTCCGTCGCCCGACCGGACCGTCAGGTTGCGGATGGCCCCGGTGTTCGCGGAGTTCCATCGTATGCCGATGGCCCCCGGATTACCTCGTCCCGTGTCTACCGTCAGGTTCTCGACCACGTTGTTCTGGTTGACACAGGAGCCGCATTCCAAGCGGAAGAACGCCAGCACCGGCTTGGCGGCGCCCGCGCCAAAGCCGGGACAATGGTCTTTGAGGCGGAGAATGGTCTTGTCCCTGCTCTGCCCCAGAATGATGATGCTGTCGTTCTGCTCCGTGGACCAACCGACTGGAAACAGTTTCGGGTTGCGCGCTTCCGCGTCCGTCATCAGCGGATGCTGTTGGTAATTGGCCCACACGCCGTCGCCCACCATGACCGGCAGATTATGGTTCACGCAGTCGCTTACCAGATACGTTCCATTGGGGAGATAGAGGATGTAGTTGCCCTTCAGCAGGTGGCGGCCGCAGTACGCCGGCTCGTGGTGCTGCATGACGAAATCGCGCGCGGCGACGAGCGCCTGGGTGTCGTCCGTCTTGCCATCGCCCTTCGCATTGAACGGTGGCTGGGTGACATCGATCAGGCGCCCGCCCTTGCCCGCATGCATGAAGGCCGCTGCGGGATAGACCAGGTTCACCGCCGGATGGCGGTCGCCCTGCGCCGTGAAGACCTCCTTGGCAGGAGCCGATGCGGACACCGGCGTGTCTGGCCCGTCGAGCGTGATGGTTTGTGAAGGTGTGGTGGTGTTTGAGTTCATAGTCTACTTTTGCTCCCTTCTCACTTGATCCCCAGCTTATCCAACTCTTCGTCGTACTTCTCCGGCAGGGGCAGCAGTGGGGCGGCGGTGGCGGCGGCATGGGCCGCCAGGTTCACCAGCATCCGATCCGCCGCGGGCATGCCCAGGTTGCCGAGCAGATTGAAGGCGTTGACGGTGAATTTGCCGGCATGGTGGCGGTACGTGCCCACGATCACCCCGTCCGTCCCCATCACCTGCCCCCGAAAGCTCATCGTACACCACAGCCGGATGACCACGCTCTCGTCGGGCACGGCGATCTTGTTGAAGTACTCGCCATTGAGCAGCGGGCCATAGTAGTCCGGCATCAGCACCTTGGCCGGCATGTCGCGGAAGATGGGGTGATTCCTGGCGATGATCTCCTGCCGATAGAGCCAACCCGCGCCGGCGCCATCGACGCCCCCCTTGCCCCAAGATGGCAGGGCAAACCACCGGGTGTCCGGCTTCAGCAGCACGGCATGGGCACCGCGCGCAATGTGCTGGTACAGGGCGCGCCAGGTCGCCGCATCCGGCGCCGCCCCCACAACAATGGCTTCGCGATCGAACGTCTGTCCGGCCTGGAACTCACGCACGGTCGCCCCGCGACTGGTGAGCAGTGCCTTGATCCGCGGGTCCACACCCAGCACGGTGATCGTAGTCTTGGAAAGGTCCGCGTGCTTCTCCTTCTGCGTCACCGTGAACTCCAGCCGGCCGCCGGCGACATTGGTCACGCCGACCAGCGTGGCCGCCAGCGTGTAACGGCCTTCGACCAGTCCGGGCACCGTCACGTCCTCCTCGAGCACCCCGAAGCACATGGGTGCCTTCTCCCCGCCGGGCACGGTCACGGTCGCCTCCTTGCGCCAGACCTCGCCGGTCGGCCCGGCGATGGTGAACCGGGCGGGATAGGCGCCCGGCGCCAGTTGATCCTCATTGAACATGCCCACCTTCACGTGCACCGGCTGTCCGGCATAGGCATGTCGCGGATTAACCAGCACGGTCCAGCCCAGCCTGGCCCAGCCGGCCTGTAGCACGGGCAGGTGACCGGCTTTCATCTCGTGCGCCGCATCGAGAATCCCTTCACCCCAACCACCACACGTACATCCACACTCCCCCAGGCTCGTCATACTGTATCCCGTCACACTGGGATTGCTTCGCATGGAGTTGAACCACACCTCCCGCTCACGGGCCGCGAGCCGCTCGCTGTCCACGAACATCGCGGCAGGATCGGGATACGTGTCGCTCAGCCCGTGGCGTTTCCAGACGTCCTCGATCCACTGGATCGCGCCGTTGACAAAGGGTGCACACAACTCGTCATTGGCCACGCCCAGCCGCTGCCGTAGGCGCCGGGACGCATAGGGATTCCACGAGCTGCCAATGCCGCCTTCAGAGCAAAATCCGTCCTTGAACCCTCCCACTCCGCCCCAGGGCAACGGATAGGCCGGATACAGGTGATAATCAGTCATCTGGACATCCCAGGTCGTCGACCCGGGGTTAGACATCCCGGGGGATCCGCTATCCAGCAGAAACAGGCGCGTGTCGTCCATCTTCCGCAGGGCCGGCAGCATCTTAGCGACGGTGGCTGTGACCGGCGCCGTGGTCAATGACGCCCAGACACCGCCCCCGCGCTCGTTCAAGAGCCCCCAGAGCACCACACTCGGATGATTGCGATCGCGCCGGATCAACTCCGGCAAGTCCAGACCGAAGCGACGCACGGGCACGTTCCAGCAGGTGCCCGGATGCTCATTGTAGATCAGGAACCCCAGTTCGTCGGCCTGGTCCAATTGTGAAGGATAGGCCGCGTGCGCGAATGGGCGGTACATGTTGAAGCCCGCGTTCTTCATCATAACAAAGTCCGGAATCAGTGCCTTCGGGTTGCGATCCGTTCTCAAGTAGGTGTCTTCACTCGTGGGGATACCATGCGTGCACTTGGGGTAGAAGCGCTTGCCATTGAACATAAAGACACCATTGACCACCCGCAACTCACGGAACCCGACGCGCTGGAGCTCGTACGCATCCCGCTTCCCTGCCCAGTCGGCCGTCACCTTCACGGCATACAGGAACGGGTCATCCGGGGACCAGAGACGCACCGGAGTGACCGTCGTGACCAGGGCGTGGACGGACTGACCCGGCTGAGCGCGGACGCCGGCCGTCACTGTCGCGACCTCTTTCCCGGACTTGCGTTCGGTAATGACGGCCTTGAGCGTCACCTCTGCATCGCCCCCGGAGCGGTTGTCTAACGTGACCTCCAGCGGCAGGTGGCCCGTCTTCCAGTTCGGCCGGGCATAGACATCCTCAATCCGCACCTGTGGCCGGGCCTGCAGCACGACACTTTGGTGCAGACCGCCGGATCCGGAAAATGCCGCGTACCCGTCCATGGGGCCGCCCAGGATGCCGCCGGGGCTGAAGACGCGGAGCGCGACGAAGTTCTCGCCCGGCAACAACGCGTCGGTTACGTCAAACTCAAAGGATGCGGAGGCCCCGACATGCGAACCGACTTGCCGGCCGTTCAACCAGACTTCACAGGCATACTCGCAGTTGCCAAATCGCAGGAAGTAACGCATATCGACGGCCTTGGGCATGGCCGCCACAAAAGAGCGCGCATACCAGTACACGCCATTCTCGACACCTTGGAATGCTCCCGGAAACACGAACGCAGGGCGCCATGCCTCCCAGATATGACCGGGAACCTGAATCGGCCGCGAGGCAGCCAGCGGGAACCCCTCCGGCGTATACCATTGCTCCGCCCGGCCGATACCGACTAGGTCGGGATCCTTTCCCGGCGCCCAGCCCGGATCTTTCGCAAGCTGCCACTGACCGTCGAGACTCTGCTCGCGCACCGCCGGATCAGGTACCGGTGCCGCCACCGGCTTGGCCTTCGTGTCCTGACGCACTTCGATCGCCTGAACCAGCGCCGTCTGATTCGTGCCGCCGATCGCGCCGAACCGCACGACCAACTGGCCGTCGTGCACCGCGATGCCGTCGTATTCCTTCTGGACCGGCTTATGTCGCCCACCCGCATCGCCATACAGGTCATAATCCATCAGCCGGGTCGCGCCGTTGATCCAGATGTTGAATCGCCGGTCGCCGGCGCGGTTGAACACGGGTTCGACGAAATGGAGCTTCACGTTGTACACGCCGCGGGGGAGATCGAACCGATACTCGATCGTGCCTTTGGATGCGCGGTACGTCTGTAGGTGAGTCGGCAAGCCAGGCGCGTTGCTGACAGCCTCGTCGGTAGAGTTGCTGCCGCCAACATAACCCCAAACGCCCACGCGGTAGGGTTGATCTGCCGCCCATCCGTCCGCCGCCGGCCCGCCGCCATTCACGCGCACCGCTCCCGGCCAGGTGGTCGCCTGGATCGCGAACGTGGCAGAGTTCACCGCCCCAACCGGGTATTCATCGCCCGCCATCAAGGTCAACACCGCCTCCGCGCCTGCGGCGCTGATGTTGCGCGAGACGGCCGTGATCACGGCACTTGCTTCACCCTTTTCCATGCGCACGCTGGTCGGCAGTGCCCGGCCGTTGCCCCCCGCGTAGTCCAGTCCGTTCACCGCGCTGCCGCGCCACGCGACGTTCACGGTCAGCGGCTCAAGCGCACAGGCCGCCGGACGCCGGATCGTAAACGCGCACGCGATGCCCCCTGCGGAGAGGTTCGTCGCCGCCGTCTCGACGGTTAACGCGCCGGTGAGAAAGCTGACCGGACGCGTAGCAACCACCAAGCCGGCCGCGTTCCGCGCACAGAAGGTGTAGTAGAGGGTCTTGTCCGGCACGATCCCACTCGTGAGCTTGATACTCAGCGGCGCGCTGTTGGTCAAGCCCGTTCCCGTCAGCCAATTCGTATGCGCCCATGCCGCCGGGTTTTCGCCCCACAACACGCCCAGCGTGGCCGGCGTAGAGCCCGCACTCACCAGGAGGCCGTTGCACGTCACCGCGTCCGTCTTCGCCCCTGTTACCGGCCGATTCCGGACACCGACCTTACTCCAGTCCCGGTAACGGATCACGACCACCCCCGAGCCGCCTCTTGAGCCCGCGTAGGACTCGGCGATGAAACAGACACCGCCGGCGCCGCCGCCTCCTCCGCCTAAACCGTCTTCACCGGGGGTCGCCGGGATCCAGCCGAAAGTATCCTTGTAGACGGGCAGGTTCCCTTCGCCCTGCCCGCCGCCGCCTTTGCCGCCGACTCCGGCGACCACGCCTTGCTGCTGATGGTACTCAGCGCCGCCGCCGCCCCCGCCGCCGTAGTGGCAGGTCGTGCCGGTAATGGCCGATTCCGCGCCGTCACCGCCCGTGCCGCCGGTGTGCGGTTTGCCATCCAGTCCATTGCCTCCGGCACCGGCGCCGCCACTACCCGCACGCTGCGCCTCCTTGCCCACGAACCGGATCCCGCCGAGGCGTGCCGTCGTCACGCCGTTGACGGTCGCCGAAGAGGCTCCACCATCGTCAGTTCCGACAGCCACCCCGCCGCCACTGGCCATGATACTCCCAAATGCGCTGCTGTCGCCGGGCCGGGCCAGCTCCTTGCCACTGACCGCCGCCGCGCCGCCGGCGCCCACCACGACGATATGCGTGCCGGGATTCGTGATCGTCAGTTGGCCCATGACCACGTTGCCGCCCCCGCCGCCGCTCGCGCTGGCACCACCGCTGCCACCGCCGCCGCCACCGACCACCAGGTACTCCACCTCGCCAGCGGCTTGGATCTCCAGCCTATTCGTCCCCACGCTCGTGAAGATATGCGCGACCCAGCTTGCGCCGTCCGCATCGGTGTAGTTCGTCACGCTCCCGCCGGAAGCCTTAACCTGCTCCTGCGCCAAGGCGGACAGTCCCAGGCCAAGAACCAGACCACTCGCGAATAGAAACCGTTTCATCTGCATCTCCTTTTGCTCCTTCTTGCGCGACTCTGTGGCAGCGTGTTTAGTGTTCAGGTTTCAGTGTTCATGCTTCCAAAAATCAAGCACAGCCTACCATGCCGCGCGGCTGGTTGCTCCACTTCTGTTGCCATTCTTTTTACATTTCTTGCGCTTGGTAAGCAGATCTTTTTGTGCCTGAGAACCTAGTCGAAAGCCCGCTGTGGTTCGCCGGGAAGTTCGCCCTCCCACGCAGAACCAAGCGCCGCACCTCTCAACCATACCGCACCGGGAGCGAGGCTCCCGCCGAGCCGGGCACATGTGCTTGCCCTGCTCTCAGGTGGCATCAGAAAGATTAAGACTGGAGATTAGGAACGGAGATTAAGACTCACGACGCACTGACTCCTGTCCGCTGGCACCCCGCGACCCTGGCGCGCCGTAGCCCCGACTCCCAAGCTGGAGGTCGGGGCGAAGGCGGCTACTTTAACATGACCACGGTGCCCTTGGGCGGCACGATCTCGTAGCGGATCACCACAATGCCAGAGCCGCCTTTGGTGGCATTCTGAGATGCCGTGATGCCGCCAGTGCCACCCGCCGCCGCCGGTATTATCCGCGCCGGGCGTCGGCGCCGTGTAATAGTATCCGGTGTAGTTGCCTTCTCCGCGCCCGCCGCCGCCTGCGCCCCCGCTTCCTGGGGTTGCGTAGGCGCTTTGATTGTTCTCCGCTCCGCCGCCGCCACCTGTATTGGCAACGCCATTGGAACCAACCGTGTATCCTGTTACGTTAGCCCCACCGCGCCCACCGCCGCCGCTTCCGCCAGCACCCGCGTAACTGGTATTGTTTGTGGCGCACCCGCCGCCACCGCCACCGGCATACCACGTGAGTATGCCGCTGATCGTACTGGACTTGCCGTCGCCTCCGCCTGCGGCGCGAATGCGGCGAGCAGAAGGGGCGTGAGGAGCGTGAACGGCAGACGTCGGGCAATGGACAGTGGACGGTGGGCCGTGTTCAGCATATAGCATACTTCTTCAATGCCGCATCCGGTTGGCTGCTCCATGAGTACCGCCTTCTGGCAGCTTTAGTTTACGGCAACGATTCCCATCGCAGTAACACTTCATCAGAGAACTGAATCACGATACCAGAACCCGTTGCCGCGTGCTAACCGTTTCTTGCGTTTCTTTTTACATTTCTTGCTGTTCCAGATCAACTGGGTTCAGGGTTCAGGGTTCAGGGTTCAGGGTTCAGGGTTCAGGGTTCAGGGTTCAGGGTTCAGGGTTCAGGGTTC
>CAIOST010000272.1 GCA_903861045.1 uncultured bacterium
GGACGCGTTGCTGGACGAGTTCCAAAAGTTCTGGGCCTGGCATTCGGAGATCTGGGAGGAGAAGGCTGACTATACCGAGGCCTTTCCGCACCTGTTGTTGATGGGGTTCCTGCAACGCAGCATCAACGGCGGCGGCATGATTGACCGCGAATACGCCGCGGGCCGTGGGCGGGTGGACCTGGGCATTCGTTTCGGAGGGCGGACGAACATTGTTGAGATCAAGCTCGTGCATCCGCGCATGGGACGTGATGCGACGGTTGCCCAAGGCCTCGAGCAGATCGCCCGCTATGCGAACACAATGGGTGCGGATACCCGCCACCTGGTCATTTTCGACCGTCGCCCCGAAGCGCGCGCCAAGCCCTGGGACGCGCGCCTGAGCGTCGAGACACGCACGGCAACGGACGGCCAGCCGGTACATATCGTTTGGTGCTGATGCGGCGGCATGGCGGCCTAGTGCGAGCCGCGGCCCGCAACGTGGCGGGCACTGCGAGCATAGCGCATGACATTGCGCAGGCCACATTACTCGCGCTGAGATGCTCAACTTACGGTTCTAGGTTCGGGGTGGGGCGGGGCCGCCGGACCCGCCGCCGCCAAAGGCGTGCGCATGGAACTACCGTCTGGTTAGGGCTGCGCGGGCCTCTTAAACGAACCGCTAGCCCGCTAGCAACTTCATATGTTTTCCATGGCATAAATAGCCAGATCCGATAAACTAGCTAATCTATTTCAAAACTCATTGCGCAACAGTCCTGCGAAGAGCACGAAGTCCAGTCGATCCGGCGATTTCATTTTGCCATGGGAGTGCACAGCATGCCGCTCAAATCTACGATACGTACGGGGTTGGCAGTAGTCGGCGTGCTGGTCTTGGGTTGGGTGGCGGTAGGCCTGTTCCGGCGGCCTGGTGAGGACACGGGCGGTCAGGCTCCGGGGCGGGGCAGCCAAGCCCCACAACATACGCAACCCGTAGCTGCGGAAATACGGCCGAACGCGACCACGGCGTCCCCGCTGGGCGGCACAACGACGGCGACCACCGCGCAAGCCGTGAATCAGGTAATCGCTTTCGTCGCGCCAGCGCAAGCTGCGGCACGTGTCAGCTCTCCGGCTGTGGCACGCTTCGCGGATGCTTCGATCCCCGTGGAGCAGCGTATGTCCGAGATTGATCAACTCGGTCAGCGCGGGGATGCGGCGGCGGTCCAGATCCTGATGACGCTGGGCGATACGTACACCTACCTGAACTTTCAGGCGATCGAGGCGCTGGGCCGCGTGAAGACGCCAGAAGTGGCCCGCTATCTCGCGGGCAAGACCGGCGACAAGGACCCGAAGATCGTCGCCGCCGCCATGCAGAGCCTGGCCCAGGTACAGGGCGCGGCGGGGATCCCCGTGATTGCCGCCACGCTCGCCGCCAACCGCCAGCGGCCAGACGGGTTTCAGGACACGGTTTGCGCGGCAGGCGTCAAGGCGCTGGGCGAGATCGGCTCGCCCCAGGCGATTCCGGCGCTGGCGGAAGAATTCGAGCAGACCGTCGGCAAAACCCTGCAGCACGAGTACGGCTCGCAGGTGATCGCGGCGATCAAGGCCATTGGCGATTCGGCCGGCGTGCCCGCCCTGGAAGCGTATGCCCTGCGTCTGCAGACCCAGCGCGACGCCATGAGCAAAAACCCGATGGGGCAGCACTATCTCGATGGTAAGCTGGCGGAAGTGCGCGCGGCGATTGTTTTCCTGCTAAAGACGAAGTAACGTAGCTGCCTAGCTGCCATGGGGCATGCTTAAAGCTTGTCAAATTGGCGCTTCCGGGTTTGTGGGGGGATTTCTCGTTGAAGGGAAAGCGGGGCCATGCTCAAGCCGCCGAACTGGCAGAGCCGACAAAGTGTGTGACGAAGCGTAAACGACAAAGTGTGCGACGAAGTGTGGGACCTCCACCGTATCCACAGGAGATTTTCAGCTACGGATTATGCGGATTTCGCGGATTGGGAGATTGGTTGGCATGGATGGTTCCACCA
>CAIOST010000273.1 GCA_903861045.1 uncultured bacterium
ATCATTGACCTCTCTGCACCCTCTTCTCCGACACTCCGTGCCTCCAGCGCAGCGGGTGGTGAAATCAGTTACGAAACACTAATTCCAAGCGGTACGCTCTTGATTGGTGCTGAAAACGACAAAGCAGGTCTGGTCCTGAACTGCCATGAAGTGCCGAATTGGCTATGTTCGATTTTATGGGGCACGAGCAGGGCCAGCCCACCGGGGAGCACCTCCGCGCTGCCGCGTGTCGGCGGCACCTGATGCGTACAGCCAAATATATGCTCAATGTACGGTTCTAGGATGAAAGCCTCCGAGAGATCCAGCGTGGGAGGGCGAACCTCCCGGTGAGCCGCACAGGCACGGCGCATGGACCGGTGTCCGGCTCGGCCGGAGCCTCGCCCTCCCCGGCCTGACGGCGGAACTAGGTGCGATCTCATTGATTACGGCGGGTCCGGCGGCCACAAAAACCTAGCACCTCACACCTACCACCTTCTTCCCGCGCCTTAGGAAGCCCGCACCCGGAGCACCGCCTCACGGCAGCGCGAAGCCGTCCAGCCCGGCTGGCCGCCACCCACCGATACCTGATAGCGCCCCGGCTCCATGAGGGCGGAGCCATCCTCGGCATAGGCGACGCGTTGCGCGGGGCGCAGCGTAAAGCACACCGTCGTCTTCGCACCCGCCTTGAGGTGCACCCGCTTGAACCCCTCCAGATGCCGGACCGGCACCGGTACGGAGGCCTCCTGCGCGCTCACGTAAAACTGCACGACCTCGTCGCCGTCGCGTTTCCCGCTGTTCCGCACGTCCACGGAGACTGTCACGGCCTCATCCACACCGATGACCTTGCGGCTCAGGCGCAGGTTGCTGTAGGCAAAGGTCGTATAGCTCAGGCCGTAGCCGAACGGATAGAGCGGTGTCTCCTGCATGAAGCGGTAGGTCCGGCCCGCCATGTTGTAGTCCGAGAAATCAGGCAACTGGTCGTAGGACTTGACGAAGGTGATCGGCAGCCGGCCCGCGGGGTTGTAGTCGCCGAACAGCACGTCCGCCACCGCATTCCCCCCCTCCTCGCCCGGATACCACGCCAGCAGAATGGCGTCGGCATGCTCGGCGGCCCAGGTCAGATCCACCGGGCTGCCTGCCGTGACCACCAGAATCAGTGGCTTGCCCATCTGGTGCAGGAGCTCGATCAGCTGCTGCTGATGCCCGGGGAGGCCATAGCGCCCCCGATCCCCGTCCCCCTCGGTGCACCCCTCCTCGCCCTCCAGCTCCGCCGTGTACCCCACGGCCGCAATGATGACATCGATGTCCTTGGCAGGCAGCACGTCGACGCCGTCTTTCGGATTCAGGCGTGTCGGATTGCCGCCGGTCACTTCGCACCCCTTGTGATAGGCGACCTGCGTGCCGGGGGCGACTTTGCCCAGGATCCCCTCCAGGATCGAAGTCATCTGTGGCGCAAAGCCGGTGTAGTTCCCGAGCAGGGCCACCGGGTTCATCGCCGTTGGACCGACCACCGCGATGTTCCGGAGTTCCTTCCCGAGCGGCAGGATGCCGTTGTTCTTCAGCAGGACCAGCGATTCGCAGGCCATGCGGCGGGCCAGCTTCTTATGCTTGCCGCAATTCACCACCTCCGGCCGGATCTGCGCGTACGGCACCTGCTCGGCAGGATCAAACATGCCGAGCTTGAAACGTGCCGTGAAAAGGCGCTGCAGCGCGCGGTCGATATCCGCCTCCTGCACGAGCCCCTGCTGGCAGGCCGCCAGCAGCGCGCCATAGAGCTGGCCGCATTCGATGTCGCACCCATTCTTGAGCGCCAGCGCGGCGGTCTCCTCCGGCGTGGCGGTGACCTTGTGATGCGTGTGAAAATCGTTCAGCGCCCAGCAGTCGGAGACGACATAGCCGTCAAACCCCCACTCCTCGCGCAGGATCTTCTGGAGGAGCAGGGCACTGCCGCAACAGGGCTCGCCATAGGTCCGGTTATAGGCGCCCATGACGGATTGCACGCCGGCCTCCTGAACCAGGGCCTGGAAGGCGGGGAGGTACGTCTCGCGGAAGTCCCGTCCGCTGACGACTGCATTAAACACGTGCCGGTCCTTTTCCGGGCCGCTGTGCACGGCGAAGTGCTTGGCCGTGGCCACCAGCTTGAGATAGTTGCGGTGGTTGCCTTGCAGACCCTTGACGAACGCCACCCCCATGCGCGCGGTGAGATAGGGATCCTCGCCATAGGTCTCCTGCCCACGGCCCCAGCGCGGATCGCGGAAGATGTTGACGTTCGGCGTCCAGAATGTCAGCCCGAAGTAGATGCCGTAGTTGCCGAAGCGGACGGCCTGGTGGTGTTTGGCGCGCGCCTCGTCGGAGATGGCGCTGGCCACCGTGAACAGGAGGTCCGGGTTAAAGGCGGCAGCCATGCCGATGGCTTGGGGAAAGACGGTCGCCTTGCCGGCGCGTGCGACGCCATGCAGGCACTCGTTCCACCAGTTATGCGCGGGAATGCCGAGCCGCGGGATCGGCGGGGCGGCGTTGAGCATCTGGGAGATCTTCTCGCGCAACGTCATCTGCGCGATCAGGCTGGCGACGCGTGCCGCCACCGGGAGTCTGGTATCAAGATGCTGGCAGGCCTGCTTACTGGCCTGCATGTTACCACGTGCTTGCCTCATTTTCGTACTCCCTGTAGGAACCTCAGCCTTCGGCCGTAATACGCCCATACGACCGCATCCATCAAAGCCAGCGGGTTCGCACGACGGCTGGTACCGGTCCGCACAACCCGGAAGCATACCTGCCGCACCCGGAAGCCGCCATGTCGCAGCCGGAAGCATCGCAGAAGCAGCGCAAAACGGCAAGATTTCGGCCCGTACTGCCAGCCCAACGGGTGCAAACGCAAAGATTCCCGGCGCGAGCAGCGGCCGTGCTGGCCATTCCTCGCGCGAACGCCACTACTCAGAAGCCAGCCCGCTGCGGGCATGGCGGTGCCCCATGGGCGGCAGCTATTCGGCATCCTCCGCGATCTGTCGGAAGGCCACCCGCAACGACAAGAAGGCAACCCGCACGAGGAAGCCACCCTTGGCGGGCGTGCCTGCGGTCGGCATCAGTGACAGCCCGTTCTGCACCAATTCCGCCGTCTGCGCATCGCCGCCGGCAGCGAGCAACTGGGCAAAATCCTGCCACTCCTCCCGCAGTTGGTCCAGGCGCTCCGGGGCGGACAACGCCTCTGCCATCCGCTCCGCGGCCTCCTGCACCAGGTCGTTAAAGCCATCCTGCGCCAGCGCTTTGGGCTTGAGCTGCCACCAGTGCTGCTTCACCCCATTTTCCGCCTGCTGCACCTTCCCGGCCAATTCCATCATCACGGGCATCAGCTCATCCAGGGGGATCAGGGGCGCCTCCGGGTGCCTTTCCAGAATCGTCAGAAGCTCGAGCTGCTGCTGGTCGGCCTTGCGTTTGCCGGGTTCCCGCACGTCCATGAATTGCCTCAAGGCCTTTTCCAGGACCACCCACTGTGCCGGATCCACCACCGTCGTCTCTTCCTCGTCCGCGTCTACCCTGCTAGCCGCCACTTCCTGCCGTGACGGTGCCGGAACGGCCGGCCGCTTCGCCGACGCGCTCTGACCAGCCTGCCGGGATTGCCCCGGCAGCATGGCTGCCAGAATGCGTTCGAACTCCCGCCGTTCCTCGAGCGGCAACTCCTTGATCTTCTTCTGCATCCAGGGGATGAAGTTGGGATCATCGGGCGCTGGCTCGTCCGTATCCAAATCCGGCGTGGTCGCGTCCGCCGCTACCGCTAACGACGAATCGGCCGCGCTGCTCAACAGCAGACAACAGCGTTTGAATTTCTTGCCGCTGCCGCACGGGCAGACGTCATTCCGACCAGGAAGAGTAAAGTTATTCATAGCAAGCGCGATATCCTACGCACCCACCGCACCTGTGGCAAGCAGAACGACAACCTATCATTTTTGGAGATACGCGGGAGCGCAGGGTTCAGGTTCCGAGTTTTGCAGGTGCCTCGCCTCGTAGCGCATAGTCGGCCAGATCCCAGCATACTTCGCAGGGGCGCTTGGCGGTGGGCAGCGCGTAGATGGTGCGCCCCTGCTGCTGCAGCGTCGCGTGGCCGTCGGCTACGCGAATCGTCATCGCCGGCACCCGGCGCTGCTCGCGCAGCACCATGGCCAGCAGCAGCACGCGCTCCAGGCCATCGCCACGACGGAAGTTCCAAACCTCGTCGGGTTGCGCCAGGCGGGCCGGGCCATCATAGATGGACTCATTGGCCAGATCGGACACCTGCCGCACGATTTCGTCCTCGGGCAGGCCGGCGAGGGCGGCCAGTGCCACGGGGGAACGCTGCAGCGCCGCCAGCAAGAACGGGCGCGCCGCCGTGCGGGAAAGATCGCGCAAGGCATAGAAGGCCAGCTCCACGGTGCGGTGCTGGCCGCGCAGCTCGTCCAGACGCGCCGTCACGGCTTCGGCACTCTGGCAGCCATCCAGGTTGATGGCGACCGGCTCGGGCGTGAATTGCACGCGGCTGGCATCCGGCAGGCGCGGTTGTACGTGGCAGAAGGCGATCAGCGCTTCAATGGCACTGATATTGGCTAGGCAGCCGCAAGCCACCTGCTGTTTGAGCGCCGCCACATCGGCCGGCTGACAGAGGTCGATGGCGTGGTCGCGGATATAGGCTTCCACGTCATTGAAGACCAGCTTTTTGGGGCAATGGGAGGCGGCGAACTCCTCGACGGCGATCTCGTCCATAAGCTTGGCGCGGGTGCCGTCGGTAAGGCGGTAGGAGCTGTTCTGCTCGTAGGCGTAGACGCGATCCAGCCCGACATAGCGGTCGGTGCCGCGCACGGGCCAGCGCATGACGAAGCAGGGCTGGCAGGCGGCGCTCTGACGCAGGAAGTTGCCGAGCATGCCGGGGGTGAGGTCGGTCTTGAGGAAAGCGCTCAGCTTCTGGCTAAACTGCGCATAGACCGTAGGATCGATGGTGGCCTGATCGTAGACGGTATGGATATGGCCGGAGAGGTGCGAGACGATGGTGACGCGTTCATTCTCGAGGGCGCGGCGGGCCTGGCCGGAGAGGGCCGAGCCATTAAACCACATGGTTTTGGTGAGCAGGCGCCGGTTGTTGATGAGCACGCCCTCCTCCAGGTCCACAAAGTTCTGCGAATGCAGGGGGGTGGCCAGGAGGAAGATATCACGCAGCGGCACGCCGACCACGATATGCAGGGCGGCGGCGTAGAGCGCGGCCAGCGAAACGCACTCGCCGGCGCCGGTGGTGTAGCCCGGGCGGTGGACAAAGGCATCCATGGCCTCGACGGTCTCGGTCTTCCAGTACGGGATGGTGTCGGTAGCGAATTTATCCAGGCCGAAGTGGGTGCGGATGCCGATGTCGAAGTAATACTTGTCCCCCTCGTAGCCAAAGAGGGCGTTGGACTGCGCCAGGATGGTGGGGTCGAGGAAGGCGCCGAAGCGGGAGAGTTCACGCGGTTTGGTGGTGAGCCCCCAGGTCTCGAGGTCCAGGTTGAAGACGTAGTGATCGATGATGTATTGCTTGAGGCGCTGGATGCGGCGGTAAGTATTCATGCGCTTCAGGCCGGCGAACCAGGGATCATCGCGCCAGCGCCAGATGCGCGGGGACATCAGGTTGGCCAGCACGAGGCTGTACATGAGCTCCGGGAAGAGGAAGACCTCCATGTCGGAGAGGGTTACGGCCGAGGAACGGCGCTCCAGCTCGAGATTGTCCAGGACGGGCGGCAACTGCATGGGGGGTGATCATAGACGGAGCAGGCACGGGAGAAAAGCAGGGAATTAGGAACAGACTTTTTCCCTTGTCCGGTCATGGCCGCGGCGTGGTACTCTGTCGCTTTCACCATTTGGGAGAAATCAACGGTTATGCAAAGCTATCTGCCATGGATCATTGGGAGTGTGGCCGCCTATCTGCTCGGCTCTGTGCCGTTCGGGTTTCTAATTGCCAAGGCCAAGGGGGTGGATATCCGCCGGGTGGGGAGCGGCAATATCGGTGCTACCAATGTTTTCCGCTGCATCAGCAAGCCGCTCGGGATTTTGACCTTTGCGCTGGACCTGGCCAAGGGGCTGGCGGGGTGCACGCTGATCCCTGCGCTGGTCTGTCAGGATACGGCGCCGCTGCCGCTGCGCGTGATCTGCGGCTTCCTGACCGTGGCCGGGCACAACTGGCCCATATTTCTGGACTTTAAGGGGGGGAAAGGGATTGCGACCAGCGCCGGGCTGCTCGTGGGGCTGGCGCCGGCCGGGTGTGGCGTGGCACTGGCGGTCTGGGTAGTTGCGTTCCTGAGCTCGCGCTATGTCTCGCTGGCTTCCATCGCCGCGGCGCTGGCCCTGGGCGTGGCAGCCTGGCTTCCTTTCTGCAGGGGGAGCGCTGGCGGCTGGTGGTTCCCGCTGATCCTGGACGCCCTGGCGGCGCTGGCGATCTGGCGGCACCGCGGCAATATCCAGCGGCTGCGGGCTGGGACCGAGGCGCGCTTTACGTTTAAGAAGGGTGGGAGATAGGGTTCTGGGTTCTTGGTTCTTGGTTAAGACTGGAGGAACCGCGAATGAACGTGAAGGGTTCCTGGTTCTTGGTTAAGGCGGGAGGAACCGCGAATGAACGTGAAGGGTTCCTGGTTCTTGGTTAAGGCGGGAGGAACCGCGAATGAACGCCAATGAACGCGAAGGGGAAAGAAGGGTTCAGGCGGGAGAAACCGCGAAGGAACGCTAATGATCGGGCCTGCCACCCGGAAAGAAAACTTGGTTCAGGACCGCACATCCTGTAATAATTCTCCCCTGAACCCTGAACCCTGCCACCTGAACCCTGAACCCTGAACCCTGACACCTGAACCCTGAACCCTGACACCTGACACCTACCACCTCTCCTATGCGTATAACCATCATCGGCGACGGCGGCTGGGGCACGGCCCTGGGGGTGCTCCTGCAGCAGAAGGGGCACAGCGTAACCATCTGGGGTCCGTTCCCGGACTATCTCGTGGAAGTGCAGGCCCGGCAAGAGAACAACCGCTACCTGCCGGGAATTCCGCTGCCAGCGGAGCTGGGCTGGACGGCGGATCCGGCGGCGGCCGCGCGGCAGGCGGATGCCTTTGTGCTGGCCGTACCTTCCAAATTCTACACCAGCGTCTGCGAGCGATTTCGCGGGTTGATCGCGCCAAACACGCCTATCATTAGCGTTACCAAGGGGTTATGCGCCACGACGCACCGCCGCATGAGTGAACTGGCGGCGGAGATCCTAGGCCATGAGGGCGTCAGCGTGCTCTCCGGGCCGAGCCATGCGGAGGAGGTCTCGCGCGGCCTGCCGACCGCCGTGGTGGCCGCAGCCTGCGACCAGCAGCAGGCCATATTTTTCCAGCAGCTCTTCGCCACGCCGCGCTTCCGGGTCTATACCTCCAATGACCCGATTGGCGTGGAGTTGGGGGGAGCGGTCAAGAATGTCATTGCCATCGCGGTGGGGGTGAGCGACGGGTTGGGGTTTGGGGATAACACCCGCGCCGCGCTGATCACCCGGGGGCTGGCGGAGATGACCCGCCTGGCGACTGCGCTGGGCGCGCAACCGGAGACGCTGGCCGGACTGAGCGGCGTGGGGGACCTGATTGTGACATGCACCAGTCGCCACAGCCGCAATCGCGGTGTGGGGGAGCGGCTCGGCCGGGGGGAAAGCATCCAGCAGATCCTCGGCAGCATGAAAATGGTGGCGGAAGGGGTCTGGAATAGCCAGGCCGTGCGCAGTCTGGCGCGGGCCCACCATGTCGAAATGCCCATCAGCGAGCAGGTCTACGGGTTCTGCTTTGAGCAACTCGATCCGCAGCAAGCACTTGTGGCGCTAATGAACCGTGATAGCAAGGCCGAAGCATAAGGCGGCCGGGCGCATGGCGCCGCGGCAACAGACTTGCTTACCACAACCATAGCCACGAGCGGTAATATCGCCAGCGTTGTCGGTATGGGCTCGTCGGGTTGCTCCCTAAAGGAGGCGCTTGCCGCGTGAAAATTCGATCTTACAAGGGTACATCCCAGGAAAAACTGTACGAAGCCATCCGCAACGAACTGGGGCCGGACGCGGTGATCGTCTCGACCCGGCACAGTTCGGAGATGAAGGGGTTTATGCCCCGACGCATGATTGAAGTTGTGGCAGTGGCGGAGGATGCAGCCTCGGATGAACAACTGGTGGCGCGCGCCACGGGCGGCACCGACCTAAAGGCGCTGTCCAAGCGGCAGGAGGAGCGCTGGCAGGCCATGGAGGATCGCCTCGAGGGGCTGTGTCAGGAAGTCCGCCAGACGGTGCGCAACCCGGGAGCCGTGCTGGATTCCGCCGACGGCCTGCCGGAATTTGCCAAGCACTGGGATCCGCGATTTGTGCGGGCCGTGCGCGCCCAGATCCCCGAGCTGTTTGACGCGCATCCCGCGCCGGCTGATTTCGCGCGACTGCGTGAGTTTGTGCGAGTTTGCGAACGATTCCCCACGCGCCGCGAGCGCAGCCCGCACATTGTGGTGTTAGTCGGCCCCACTGGTTCGGGCAAGACCACCACGCTGGCCAAGCTGGCGGCCGCCTGGCGCATTGAGCAGGGATTGAACGTGGGAATCGTCACAACCGATACCTTCCGCATCGCGGCGGTGGATCAGATTCGCGAATACGCCGCACTGCTGGGGATCGAAATGAAGATCGCCTTCTCGGCCACAGAAGCGCGCCGCGCCGTGGAGTCTTTTGCCAACAAGGACATCGTGCTGGTGGACACGCCTGGACGTAACCATCACGACCGCATGGGGATGGAAGGCTTGCGCGGCATGCTCGACAGCATGGGGGCGGTGACGGCCCTGATGACCGTGCCGGCCACCCTGGACCGGCGGCATGTGCCAGCTTTACTCGAAAGCTTCAAGAAACTACACCCCAACTACCTGGTGATTACCAAGGTGGACGAAGCGCAGGATTTAGCGATCCTCTCAACCATACACAGCGAAGCCCCCTGGCCGATCGCCTTCCTGACCGATGGACAGCAGGTGCCGCAGGATCTACACGCGGCGCGCGCCCGCGACCTGATTACCGGGCTGATCGGCAACACACCCTACCGCAGCGGCAAGGAGACGTTAGCCGGCGCTGAAAACCAGCCGACGACCGGCCCGGACGAGCCGCCGCCCCGGCCGCGCCAGCCGCCCAGTCGCCCGACCCGTCATTCATCTTTGGAGTTGGCTGCATGACCATGCCGGAACAACCCGACACCGCGCTCCCCGAGGATCAAGCTGCGGGGTTGCGACGCCTAGCCGGCGCACGCGGCTTCCCACCGCTACCCGGGCGACTGCACTGCATCGCCATCGGCAGCGGCAAAGGGGGTGTCGGCAAAACCGCCCTGTGTGTCAATCTCAGCTACTGCCTCGCACGACTGAATCGGCGCGTTTTGCTACTCGATGCCGATCTCGGCCTGGCTAACGTGGACATCCAGATCGGGATTGAGCCCACGCGCACGCTGCAGGATGTGGTCTTTGGCCACTGCTCCCTAGAGGATGCCGTGGTCCATATCCCCAATGGACCGGACATCCTGCCATCCTCCTCGGGGACGCCGGAGATGGCAGACATGGGGAACGCGCGCCGGCAGATGCTCGCCGATGACCTGCTGCGCTTTGCCGCCAACTATGATTTCCTGCTGATTGACACGGGCGCCGGCATTGGCAAGGGGGTGACCACCTTCCTGGCCAGTGCACCAGAGGTCCTGGTGGTCGTGGCCAACGAACCGACGTCCATCATGGACGCCTATTCGCTGATCAAGGTACTGTGCAAGGAACGCCCCGCCCCCCGCATCCGGATCGTGGCCAACATGGTGCGCTCGCTGGAGGAAGGCGAACGGCTGGCGGAGCGGCTGCAGGGGATCACCCAGCGCTTTTTAGGCATGGACCTGCCGCTGGCCGGCGCCATCCCGTTTGACCAGTCGCTGCGCGATGCCATCCGCACCCGTCGTCCGCTGATCAACCTGGCACCCGGTTGTGCGGCCATCCAGTGCGTGGAAGAGCTGGCGCGCTCGCTGATTGCGGAGCGGCGACATGCCAAGGTGGACACCACCACGACCACGAATCTGTTCAACCGGCTGGTGGATGTGGCCGTGAAAGCGGACGGGGCGCCGAACCCATGAGCAGCGCACTCAAACAACTCTCCTACGCCTTTGGCACACTCCTGGCCCTGGTGGTCCTCGGGATCGGGCTGATGAACGACATGCCGCTGAGCGATGCCATCTTCCGCGCCGTCGTGGTGATGTGCGTGGGCACCGCCATTTTGGCGTTGTTTTTCCGCTTCTTCACCCGCGTCCTTTTCCATTTTCTCCAGGAGAAGGTGGCCGAACACCACACCAAGAACACCAAAGATCGCGCCAGCGAAGCCGCCGCACGCCGCGCGGCCGCGCCGCCGCCAGGGAAATAAACCGAGACTACCATGTCCGAGTTAAAACATAAGAGCCTCTGGTTTGCCTACTGGCAGGATCGCACCTCCAGCGAGGCCAAGGCCAAGCTCATGGAAATCTGGATGCCGCTCGTGCAGAATCTGCTGACGCGCATCGCCATTCGGCTCCCCCCGCACGTCGCACGCGAGGATCTGCTGCAAGCGGCCCTGATCGGACTCTACGGCGCCATAGAACGCTTCCGGCCGGACATGGAGGCCGGTTTTGAAGCCTTTGCCTGCCACCGCATTAACGGGTCCATGCTGGACGAGCTGCGCAAGAACGACTACCTTTCGCGCGCTACGCGGGCCCGTATCCGCAAGGTGGAAGCCGCCATCGAGGAGGGGATCCGCAACCATGGCGCACCGCCCTCCGAGGAAGAACTGGCTGGCACCCTGGGGATGTCTACCGGCGAACTGAACCGTACCATGGAAACCGCCCGTCCTTGGCTCTCACTCGACCAGGCCATTTCCGCCGAGCATGCCGATGACCCGCTCACGCTGCGCGATGTCTTGGAGAACCCCGACTCCGCCGACCCCGCCGCCGAAGCCGAAAGTGCGGATATGCGCCGCGTCCTGCGCCTGGCCTTCCGCTCGCTCACCTCGCGTGAACAGAAGATTCTCTACCTCTATTATTACGAGGATCTCCGGCTAAAGGAGCTCGCGACGCTGTTTGAAATCACGGAAGCACGCGTCTGCCAGATCCATGCCATGACCATCCTCAAATTGAACACCGCCATCCGGGCCTACAGCAACCAGCCACAGCGGGCCGCCAGCTAACGCATATGGCCGATGAATTCCAAAACCTGCCAATCCTGCCCGCGGCTGCCATTTTGCGGGTGAATGCCGCTGACCCGGACGCCCGCAGCGGCGCTGACGGCCATCTCAGCGATCGGCCGGACCGGCGAGGCAAGCTGAACCGGCCGGCCGCCAAGAAAGTCGCCGTCGTGGCCACCCCGGCGCCCATCAACCCATCGATCCTGCTGCAGGACGAAGCCCAGTACACCCATTGCGCGCAACTCCTCCAGGGACGTGCCCGTCCGGCGCCCGTGGCACCCGCGGCCCCGCCCGCCGCAGAACCACCCCCCCCCACCCCGCCCACGCCTCCGGCCCATATCCGCGTGACGGCGTAGGAAGAGGGTTCAGGGTTCAGGGTTCGGGTGAAGAGGCGGTAGGTGGCAGGTGACAATACTCCGCAAGGGCGGGGCCGCCGGACCCGCCGAGGCGGCAGAGGTGTTAAGTGGAAGGTGCAAGGCGGGCGGGGCCGCCGGACCCGCCGCAGCCACAGGAACGGCCAATCCAGGCCGCGAGGGCGGTAGGGCGGGGCCGCCGGACCCGCCGTCCCCATGCGATACGATGATTCTAACGCCAAGGCGCCAAGGCGCAAGGGCGCAAGGTGTCGGGGAGGGCGCAGCCACAGGAACGCGCCAGACCAGGCCGCGAGGGCGGGGCCGCCGGACCCGCCGCAGCCACAGGCACGTGCCAGACCGGGCCGTCAGGCCGGTGGCGCAAAATACACGCATTACTAGGAGCGGTGATGCATTCTTTTTTGACGGGATTAACAGGATTTTGCAGGATTGTTGGTGATTGAAAAGGCTTGCCTAATAACTACGGGATTGCGCCAGCAGGAAATCCTGAAAATCCTGGTAATCCTGTCAAAAAAGGGGATCTCCAAGATACGAGGGGTTTCCTATTTGGTGGGCCTGTTGCCGGCAGCAAAAAGTAAAAGCGGGGGTTTGGGACAAGCTCAATCTAGCCACAAAAAGCTCAAAAGACACAAAAGAGCCGGTTTTTTGTGGTTTATGTGCCTTTTGTGGCCAACCATATTTGCCTGCGCCGATCCTGCCCATGTCCATACCCTTTTTTTCGGCGCTTCCGGGTTTGTGGGGGGAAATGGTATGGGTCTGGATGTGATCGGAATGGGTTGAGGATCCGGGCATCTGGTA
>CAIOST010000274.1 GCA_903861045.1 uncultured bacterium
GGCCGTAATCGGCATTCGCAACGAAGGTGCAGCCGGTGGCGGTCACCGGACTGTTTTTCAGATAGACGCCGGACGCTGAATTCGTGGAAAACGCCGAGCGGTCCAGCGCCACCGTGCCGGAACTGTTGACGATCGCCAGGCCGTAGCCCGCGCTCTTGTTGATCGTGCTGCGCGTGATCGTCAAGTTGCCGGAGCCGGACTTGCGCAGGCCCTGATTCCCGCCCCAGTAGCTATAGGTGTTGTTGCCCCCATAGCTAAGGGTGCACCAGTCCAAGTCGGCCGAGCCAGCGTTCTGAACCTGAATGGCCCCCCACCAGTTAGCGGCGGGCAGACTGTTGGTGCCGTCCTTGTTGGCATCACCGCCGCTGGCATCGTCACGGTAATCGGTAAAGAAGATCGGCTTGGAGCTTGTGCCAAGCGCCGTTAGGGTGCCATCCACAGAAATACCGGCGTATTGCGCAAACTTCAAAACGGTCCCAGGCTGGATCGTCAGCGTTCCGTTGGTGGCCACGGCGAGGTTATAACTGACATAGAACGAATAATCCGGCTTGAGACTGAAAACCACCGGCTGGCTGATGGTGCCTTGATCAATATACGCATCAACACTCCCATTGCTGCTGAAATCAGACGTATTATCGTCGAACGAGGCATTGATGCCGATGGCTACCCCGTAGCGTCCGTTGTTGCAGAAGGTGTTGGAGGCTGAGACAAAGGCGGAGTAGCCTGCCGCCACGCGCAAGCCTTCATAGGCCGAGTTGCGGACGGTAGAGTGGCGGATCGCTAGCGATCCGGTCCCGGTCTTGTAGATGTTGTTGTTGCCGCCCCAGAAGCTATAAGTGTTGTTGCCCCCGTAGCTAATGTCGCACCAGTCCAGCGCAGCCGAACCGGCATTTTGAATGCGCAGCCCGCCCCACCAGTCCGGCGTTTCGGTCGAACCCGTAAACGTGATCGGTGCCAGTGCCGTTCCGGTAGCATTCAACTGGCCGTCCACATACAAGCCTTGATATTGATTGACCTGAACGAGCACGCCCGGCTCGATGGTCAATGTGGCATTCGTAGCGATACTGATGTTGCCGGTGATCCGGAAAGGATTGCCGGCCGGACTTAGAATCCAATTCGATGCGCGGGTGCCGCCGTTGAGACCAACGCCCGCCGTGCCATTGTTGGTAAAGAGGTTGCCGGTATAGACGATGCCGTCATTAACTTCCTGCAAGAGGCCGTAATCGGCATTCGCAACGAAGGTGCAGCCGGTGGCGGTCACCGAACTGTTATTCAGATAGACGCCGGACGCTGAATTCGTGGAAAACGCCGAGCGCTCCAGCGCCACCGTGCCGGAACTGTTGACGATCGCCAGGCCGTAGCCCGCGCTCTTGTTGATCGTGCTGCGCGTGATCGCCAAGTTGCCGGAGCCGGACTTGCGCACGCCCTGATTCCCGCCCCAGTAGCTATAGGTGTTGTTGCCTCCATAGCTAAGGGTGCACCAGTCCAAGGCAGCCGAGCCAGCGTTCTGAACCTGAATGGCGCCCCACGAACCGGGCGTTTCGGAACCCGTAAACGTGATCGGCGCTTCCGACGTCCCAATTGCAACCAATCGGCCATCCACATACATGCCTTGGTACTGATTGAACTGTACGACCACCCCCGGCGCGATGGTCAGCGTCGCGCTAGGAGCCACCGTGATGTTGGCCGTCACCCGGTAATGACTACCGGCCATGGTCCAGAATGTATTTGTCGAAATCGTTCCGGAAACGTCAATCGCTAGCACCCGAACAACCGCGGAGCTCAAGAACAGCATCCCGAACAAGCAGGTTGTCCATGCTTTGCCCGTGCAGGAAACACCATATCGGATCTGCATTAACGCTCCTCCTTATGTGTGCTTGATTAGAAACCGCTCATCCTTTGGCATGTCCCGGCCCCACCGGTCGACATCCGTGTACCGCATCTTTGCTTAGATCAAAACTATGGCAGTAGTGTTTGGCAAAGTCAATAGCGCATGCCCCCAGGGCGGTAGCACGGGAACGCGCCCCGCATTTCCGGGAGGGTCTAGCATGGCATTGGGTACCGGACGGATAAGCGGCCCTCAAACTTAATCCATCCTGCTCGGCAAGCACCTTCCTGTCGCTCGCCTGCCGTAGCAGCGGGTCCGGCGGCCCTGCCCCGGCTTGGCGGCAGGTCACCGGCCACACATTCGCGGCCATGCGCGGCCGCTCCCCGTAGGCCGGATTTCCATATCCGGCCGCAGCCGGCGTTAACGTGCAAGGCCAAACCCGGAGGCGCCAGCCGGAGCCTGATCTCAGACGGGTGACGCGCCTTTTTGGGGCACGCGCAGTTCGTCGCAGGCCGCTGTCAGTAGCCCCGGCCCGCCCCCGGGCCGAGGGCGGATTGCTATCCCGGTCCGGTACAAACTCTACGTGCGCTGGGCCCTGGGCGGCGGGGAGCGTAGCGGCGGGCTGTCCCTTGATCATAGCCACCTTGAATCACGCGGCCCGCGGCCCGGGGCGGGCCGGGGCTACTCGCAGCGGCCGCCGCAAATCCCATTGCGTTGGCGGGGCGGGCTGGTAAACTATGCACCTCATTTCTCTTCCGTACGAGGCTCTTGCAAAACCCCAGGAAACGCCGGGAGTCAGGGTGAAGGAGGCTATGGTTCAGGCCGGAAACGCCACCTGAACCCCGAACCCTGAACCCTCCGCTGGCATAAACCGGAGGTTTTGCCAGCGCCTCGTACACCAGAACCAAACAGGACCAGCTATGCAACAGTACGGTTACTTTGATGATGCCGCCGCGTCGTACGTGGTCACCACGCCGCAGACGCCGCGCCCCTGGATCAACTACCTGGGCAACCGCCGCCTGCGCGCGTTTGTCAGCCACAACGCCGGGGGACTACTCTGGCACATGGAGCCGTACTCGCGCCGCATCACGCGCTACCACTACACGGCCGCGCCGGGGGACCGTCCGGGGTTCTACCTCTACGTCCGCGACCGCCGCACCGGCACCGTCTGGAACCCGCATTTCGCGCCGAGCTGCACCGCGCTGGACAGCTTTGCCTGCCGCCACCGGCCAGGGGTGACGGAGTTTGTCGCGTCCAAGGATGGCGTGGAGGTGCGCTTCACGCTCGGCATCCCGCCGACGGATGATGTGCTGCTGTGGCAGGTGTCGGTGCGCAACACGGGCACCTTCACGGCCGACATTCAGTTGGTCAACTTCATGGAGTTCGGCCTGCTCGAGTTCATGCGCGAAGCGTTGGGGTGGTGCTACCTCAAGAACCAGTTCGAATTGCGCTACGATCCTGAACTCGGCGCGATCCGCTACAACTACCATGTCTTCGAGGCCCCCTTCTCGCCGGCCATGCTGATCGGCTGCAGCGAGCAGCTCAGTGGCTGGGAGTGTTCGCGCGAAGCCTTCATCGGCAAGAGCGGCAGCTACGAATCGCCCAGCGCCCTGCGCCCCGGCGCAGAACTCAGCAACTCCGACCTGCCGCTGGGCGGCCATGCCTGCGCCGTGCAGGGCGTCAACGTACGCCTGGCCCCGGGCGCCGAAAAAGCGCTCGGCTTCACCTTTGCCCTGGCCGACAAGTGGCCGCAGGCCGAAGCGCTGATTCGCAAGTATCAGAGCGCGACGGCCGTCGCCGCTGGTATCGCGGCGATTGACGCCTTCTGGCGCGAACGCCTGCAAGCCACCACCGTGGCCACCGGCGACGCCGTGGTGGACCGCATGGTCAACATCTGGATCCCCTACAACTGCATGGTGGCGCTCGACCTGGCCCGCACCATCTCCACTGACCACATGGGGACCGATGGGCTGCGCTACCGCGACACCACCCAGGATGCCATGGCCGTGGCCAACCTGGACCCCGCCTTCGCCTTGCAGCGCATGCGGCAGGTGTTCGCCTCGCAGACCCCCGACGGCGGCGGCTGCTTCGCCTTCTTCCCGGACGATCCGCGCGCCATCCGCGACACGCCGCAGCGCTGCGACAACACGGTCTGGCAGATCTACACCATCCACAACCTGATCGCCGAAACCGGCGACATGTCGTTGCTGGAGGAGCAACTCCCCTACCGCGACGGCAGCCAGGGATCGGTCTACGAGCACATCCTGAAGGGGCTGGTCTACATCTACGAGCGCCGCGGCCCCACCGGCCTGCCCACGCTCTATCATGCTGACTGGAACGACAGCCTCGCGCTCTTTGGCGATGAGCACGCCGAATCCGTGATGCTCGGCATGCAAATGGTTTATTCCTGCAAGCTCTTCCTGGACGTGGCGCGGCGCTGCCAGCGGTCGGCGGATGTTGCCTGGTGCGAGCGCGTCATCGCCGAGCTCACCACCATTCTCAACTCGGACAAGGTCTGGGATGGCCGCTGGTACCGCCGCCTGCTCTTCAGCAACGGCAAGGTGCTGGGGAGCGCCGCCAACCGCCAGGGGCGCATCTATCTCAACCCCCAGAGCTGGGCCGTGCTCTCCGGCGTGGGCGACTTCGAGAATCGCGGGCGGATGGCCATGCAGGCGGCCGCCGAGATGCTCGACAGCGACGCCGGACTGCGCATCCTGATGCCGCCGTTCAAGGGGATCCCCGAGCCGGAAGATCCGCCCCTGGGCTCCAACCCCGGCATTGGCGAGAATGGCGGAATCTTCAGCCATGCCAACACCTGGGCCATCATGGCCGAATGTCTGCTAGGCAATGGCGACCGCGCCTGGAAATATTTCCGCCAGATCCTGCCGCAGGTGGTTTCCGAGCGCTTCGGCGCCGACCACTACGAGCGCGAGCCGTATGTCTTTGTTTCCTCCATCATCGGGCCGGTCAGCGACCGCTTCGGCGAAGGGGGGATCAGTTGGCTCACGGGCACGGCCAACTGGATGCACATTGCCATGTTGCAGTATATCCTGGGGATTCACCCCACCCTCGACAGACTGGAGATTAAGCCCTGCCTGCCGCAGAGCGTGACGGCCGCCCGCGTGAAGCGTACCTATCGCGGCAAGACCTACCAGATTGACCTGCAGCACCGTAACGGCCAGCAAAGCCACACCTGCCGCGAAACCGCGTAAGGGGCAGGGGGCAGGTGTTAGGTGTTAGGTGTTAGGTGTTAGGTGTTAGCGGGGCGGGTCTTTACCGCGCGGGTGAAAAGCTGGTGGTACGCTGCCAGTCCGGTAGGGCGGGGCCGCCGGACCCGCCGCAGCCGCAGGAACGTGACGGGATTTCTTTCACCGCGAGGGGCCGCGAAGGGGGGTTGTTGGATGTTGTTGATCGGCCTGGTGCGAGGCTGGCTGGTAGGGCGGGAGTGGCCGGGGCCGGGTAGGCAGGGTGTGGGCGGACCATTTTTGATGGTGGCGTTGCTTTTCGACCCCGCAATTCGTACCAGGAGGCCGTTCTCTGCTCGGAAAGGGCTAGCCGGGTGGACGAAGGGGCGGCGGTATCTCCTTTGCCTGATCATGTGCGGCATAGTCACTACAGGTGGCAGTATGGAAGCTGCGGAAACGCCGATTCTTGTCAATCACGCGGGCCTTGTGCTTGCAGCGGGAAAGTACTGCGTAGTCAAGGGATCAGACCCATCGGATTTTGTTGTCGTGGATGTCGCCACGCAGAAGACAGCACTCAAGTGTGGTGGGTGGGCATCAATGCCAACGTGGCTGAAACCGAGCGCATTGTGTTCGTGCTGTCGATCGACGCTCGAAAGGGTGCGTACAGATAATCAGGACAACCAAGCGCTATGCCAGCGGCCGGTCGCAGGAAAGTACGAGCCCTGGCACGGGCGGCCTCTGGATGGCATCCGCCGCCTAACCCAAGTCAGCGAAACTGAAATGCGCCCAGTCCTGACGGGCGCAAACCTGTTTCATTACAGAGTTGCGTTCAGTAGGCCGGAACTCCGGTTCCGGCCATGGAATGGGCCGCAACCGGAGTTGCGGCCTACAACACTACAACGCAAAGCAAGGGGAACAGGGATGCGCCCAGGCCTGACTTGCGGCTGGTCCTTTTGTTGACAAAAGGGCACATCCATGCGAATCTGCGCACTGTTTAACTAGCAACGGGGTTCGCGCTCAGACACACAAATTGGCATTTCTCCCCAAGGAAAGGGCAGGCATCATGAAACTCTCGAGATGGGCGATGTTTGCATTGGTGGCCGTGGTATGCGGTGTCACGCGGCACAGTCAGGCCGATGAATCCAATGCGCCGGTGGAAGTGACCTACGCCATGGGCGCTTATACGAAATATCTAGGAGCGTGGAGCGGGCAAGTTTATGACGATCGCCCCTCCCTCCAGGGCGATATCGGCGCCGCCTTTGCCAACGGCATCTACCTCGACGTCTGGTTTGCTAAGCAAGTCGGACCCGTCCATGGCGTCCCCGGCAACGAGATGGACTTCATCGTCGGCTGGGCGGGCGAGGTCCTGGCATTGTCCATCGACACCGCGCTGGCCTACTACGAACTGGAACCCAATTTCGACGGGCGCAAGGACAATGCCTGGGCACCGGCCATTAAAGTCTCAAAAACCTGCGGCGAGGATGCCCTGAGCATAGCACCGTTCGTGCGCATGGAAGTGGTGATTCCGGACAGCGGCAGCTCCTATGGCGACGGTATGTTTCTGACAGGCGGCGTAGAAGCGAAGCTCGCCTTGCTGGAGCCTCTCAGCCTCGCGACGGCCTCCTATTTCACCTTCGACAGCGGGGCCTACGGCTGTGACCAGAACGTGATCTTTGGCCAGACAGCCGCGCTGCAGGTTGCGGCGGGTGCCTGGACCTTGAGTCTCCCCTCCTTCCTGCTGACGACGCCACTGGAGTCGGACGCGATCCGGCAAACCGAGACCTGCTTCGGTGTAGCTGCTGAGAGCAAATTCTGAGCTCAGCGGGTGGCGGCTCGGCGGCGGGTGTGGTTCCGATTAGGTGAGAACGGATGCTTTCGCTTCACCACTAACTTGAACCACACCCCACGGCGGCGGTCGCACCCGGCGCGCTTACATACTGGGCGGCACATCGCCAATGCCACGGAGGATATGACGGGGGCGATAGGCGAAGCGGGGTAAGTCGGCAGGCTGACTGACGCCGGTGAGCACCAGCACCGTCTCGATCTCCGACTCAACACCGGCGATAATGTCGGTGTCCATGCGGTCGCCGATGATGGCGGTCTCTTCGCGGCGACAGCCAAGCTGCTTGAGGGCATGGCGCATGATGAGCGGGTTCGGCTTACCGATGAAGTAGGCCTTGCAGCCGGTGGCCAGTTCCACCGGGGCCATCAGCGCACCGCAGGCCGGCACGATGCCGTGCTCGGTCGGCCCCGTTAAATCCGGGTTGGTGCCGATCAGCTTGGCGCCGGAGAGCACCAGTCGGATGGCCCGTTCCAGCTTCTCAAAACTGTAACTGCGCGTCTCGCCGATGACCACATAGTCGGGGTTTACATCATTCATGGCAATCCCGGCGTCATAGAGCGCGTTGACGACGCCGGCTTCGCCAATGACGTAGACGCTGCTGTCGGGTTGCTGCGATGAGATAAAAGCGGCGGTAGCGAGCGCGCTGGTGTAGAAATGCTCCTCACTGACGTCGAGCCCGAGGCGGGCGAGCTTCTGGCGCAGTTCGCGCGGGGAGCGCTCGCTGCTATTGGTGAGGAAAAGGAAACGTTTACCGGCGGCCTTCAGCCAGTCGACAAACTCGGCCGCTCCAGGCAGCAGGTGGTTGCCGTGATAGAGCACGCCGTCCATATCGCAGATGAAAGCCGCTTTGGCGCGCAGCTCGGCAAGGTCGGGTGTGATCATCATGGGTGGTGCTCCTTGTATCAGTCGGTAGCATGCCTACGCTAATTTTTCCAGTCCACGAGCATCACGCCCACGGCTACGCATACGACCCCCAACCAATTCTTCACAACCCTTCCGCCACCCTGTAAGGCACGTCAGGCGGCACGGTTACTTCTTGGCGGCCGGTGCTTTACTATCCTCGCCAATGAGCGAGCGCAGGCGGCTCTCGGTGATGCGGATCGACGTGCCGCTCTGAATGCTGACCACCCCCTCCAGGATCACGCGGCGTATCAAGACTTCATGGGTGCCCACATTCTTGATCTTGTTGGCGATCGGCAGGAAAACCAGATTGGCACAGGATACGCCATACAACGTGGCCATGAAGGCCGCGGCAATGGCCGGCCCCATGGAGGCCGCATCTTCGAGATTGCTCAACATCGCGATCAGGCCGAGCACCGTACCGATAATGCCCAAGGTGGGGCCGAAGCCCCCCAGTTGTTTGTAGAACTCCTCGCCCTCCTTATACCAGAGTTTGATCTTGGCCACATCCTGCTCGAGAATCTCATGAATGTTATCGAGATCCGCCCCGTCAATGGCCAATTGAAACCCCTTCTTCATAAAGGGATCGCCCAAGCCGTCAATGTCATTTTCCAAGGCGAGGATGCCATCGCGGCGCGCCCGCACGGCAAAATCCAGCAACTGTTTGATCAGCGCCTCCACATCATGGGTCTTCCGGAAGAAGGCGGACTTGGTTTTGGCCGGCAGTTCCATGACTTCCTTCACCGAGAAGCCAATCGCCGTGGCACCAAAGGTGCCGCCAAACACCAGCACCGCCGGGGCTAGCATGAAAAACGGCGACAGATCAACCGCTACGCCTTTGGCGGTTTCTTCCAAGACGACCGACCCGATCAGGCTGGCCCACGCTAATATCAGTCCGCCAACGGTTGCCTTATCCATAATTCATCCTTGCCAGCTCTGTGTACGCATCTGCGCAATCGCTCCGTACATGCCAAGCAATCATTGTTATTAGAGGATACCGACGGCTATCCACCGACACCGCAACCAACCCGCTAACACGCGGTCGAACGGGGCCTATGCATGGGAGGAGCATGCCAAAAGCAGACGCCAATGTCCAGTTTTTGACGCCCTGCGTGGTTGCCGGGGGCGCATCCGGGTTTCCTTACAAGGTTGCGTTCGGTGGGCCGGAACTCCGGTTCCGGCCTTGGAATGGGCCGCAATCGGAGTTGCGGCCTACACCATTACACCACAAAGTCAGGGTAACAGGGATGTGCCCGGTTGCCGGGGGCGCGATTCAATTTAGTGGGATGAGAACGGCGAGATCCACCACGAAACCCGCGCGCGGCTGCGCCGCGAATGATCGAGGGGGTAACTTGAAAAACGCCCAAGAGTTTGCCACAAGGAAGTCATGGGTTGTGTCGAGGCGGCGTATCGCACACGTGACCATGCACGGACGGGAGCGTCAGCCGCAGGCGACCGCCGCAATCCTGCAAAATCTTGTTAATCCTGTCAAAAAACAATCCGGCGGCCAAAGGCTAGGCGCAAGCGATAGCTCCTACGGAAGTGCCATACGCCGGTTGCCGGGGCCGACCGGCGGCGCGGCCTATTTCTGCCGCAATCGTTCTTCGATGTTTTTCACCAGTTCGGCCACGGTGATCGGCTTGGCTAGGATCATCTCATCGTTGTTTTTGGCGCGCGCGGCATCCTCCTTGCTACAGAGCGCCGTGAGAAAGATAATCGGAATATGGGCCAAGTCGCGCTGATCGCCCAGCGCTTGTGCCACCGCGCCGCCATCCATGCCGGGCATGGCGACATCGAGGACGATCAAGTCGGGGCGAAAGGCCCGGGCGACCTGCAGCACGTGCGCCGGATTGTTTTCCGCCTGCGCCTCATAGCCGGACATATTCAGCCCCGTTTTTAAAATCTGGCTGATCGCCACACTATCGTCCACTAGCAAAATGCGACGCTTGTTGATTTTCATGGGAGGCTCACTAGATAGATTGAAAGCGTGATGGTACCCTGACTTTTGTTTGCGCGCAAGCGGTTTCACGTCCGCCCCGAAGGGGGGCGCATCCTTGTTTCATTACAGAGTTGCGTTCAGTGGGCCGGAACTCCGGTTCCGGCCATGGAATGGGCCGCAACCGGAGTTGCGGCCTACAACACTACAACGCAAAGAAAGGGAAACAGGGGTGCGCCCCCGAAGGGCGCCCATGGTCTTTTCCTGAAGCAATACCTTACGCAGGCTGGCTGTAGCAAGGTCTTTGTGGCTACGGCAGGCAGTAGCTACGAAGGGTGCGGCGGATGGTGGTTGAATGATACCACGACATCTGGATAATGTGCCTCCTAAGGAGCTGCCATGATCTTTGCCTGTGCGAAATGTGGTCAGGACCTAGCCGTCGAAACCATCTTCCGCGGCCAGCAAGCAGAATGCCCCACCTGCGGGCGGGAACTGCGGGTGCCAAGCGTCCTGGCAGATGCCCCAGCGCCCAGCGCGGCGCCGCCCCCCCCTCCGCCCACGGCGGAGACACCTGCCATGCGCGACCAGACGCCGCTGCAAGGCCTGCCGCGGGTGTTTCTTGATCTTAGCGATACGCGCAGCAGCGACCTGACGCCCTTGACCGGGATGCGTCTGCCGGAACTGCATGTTACGCCGGCGCAGATCACCCAGGGGATGGAAGTAGTCCGTGCCATGCCATCGCTGGTGATGATCAATGCACTCCCCGCCGCCGCGTTCTGGCAGCAATGGGATGCGGCGCAATCGTAACCAACCCGCCGCAGGCTCACTCCCCAAAGAGGGTCAACTGCCCGGGATGGTCGCCGATGCCGCGTTTGCGGCTCTTCTTGGCGAGCTTGGGCATGCCGGCTTCGAGTTCGCCCTCTTCGAGGTTAGCGAGGATCTCGCGGGCGCGCTCAATCACTTCGCCGGGCATGCCGGCCAGACGCGCCACGTGGATACCATAGCTCTTATCCGCCGCACCGGCCACAATCTTGCGCAGGAAGACGATGCTATCGCCATGCTCGCGCACCGCCACCGTGTAGTTACGCACGCCGCTGAGCGTGAGCGCCAGGTCGGTCAGTTCATGGTAATGCGTGGCAAAGAGAGTCTTGGCCTTCACCGCCGCCGTATTGTGCAGATACTCGGCCACCGACCAGGCGATGCTGATACCGTCGAAGGTGCTGGTGCCACGGCCAATCTCATCAAGCACGATCAGGCTGCGCGCCGTGGCGTTGTTCAGAATGTTGGCCGCCTCCTGCATCTCGACCATGAACGTGCTGCGGCCGCGGGCCAGGTCGTCACCCGCCCCGACGCGCGTGAAGACGCGGTCCAGCAGCCCCATGCGCACCTTGCGCGCCGGCACAAACGACCCCATGTGCGCCAGGATCGCAATCAGCGCCACCTGCCGGATGTAGGTGGACTTACCCGCCATGTTCGGGCCGGTCAGCAGCAGGATCTGATTACGACGGCAATCGAGGCGCGTGTCGTTGGCGACAAAACGCTCGGCATCGGGAAGCTGCTCGATGACAGGATGGCGCCCATCCTCGATGATCATCTCATCGCCATCATGGATCTCCGGCCGTACATACCCCAACGCCAGGGCGCGGTCCGCCAGCGCTGCCAGCGCATCGAGCTGCGCCAGCGCCTCGGCCGTGGCCTGAATGGCCGCGGCCTGTACCACGGCTTGTTCGCGAATGCCGCAAAAAAGCTCGTACTCCAGCGCCACGGCGCGATCACGCGCGCCAAAGATGCGCTGCTCATACTCCTTGAGTTCCGGCGTGATAAAGCGCTCCGCATTCACCAGCGTCTGGCGCCGTTCGTATTCCGGCGGCACGGCCGCCGCCTGCCCCTTGGAAACCTCAATGTAGTAGCCGAAGACGCGATTATGGCGCACCTTGAGCGTCTTGATCCCGCTGCGTTCCTGTTCCTGCGCCTGGTAGTGCGCCAGCCAGGCGTGCCCCTCAGAGCCCAGACGCAGCAGTTCATCCAAATCCGGACTGTACCCGGGGCGGATAATGCCGCCATCCTTGAGTCCGATCGCAGGGGTGTCGGCAATCGCCCGTTCGATCAGCGCCACTAGCTCCGGCAGTGCCTGCAGACGGGCCGCCGTCGCCGCCAGGAGCGGATCACCGGCGGCCATGATGCGCTCCCGGATGACCGGCACCGGCGCCAGCGAGCGCGCCAGCGCCTGCATGTCGCGCCCATTACCGCGCCCCGCGTCGATACGCGCAATCAGTCGTTCCAGATCGCGCACCTCTCCCAGTTGCGTACGCAGTGTATCCAGCACGGCGCGCTGGCGGACCAGGAACCCCACGGCCTCCAGCCGACCATTAACAGCCTCGGCGCGGCGCAGCGGCCGCAACAACCAGCTACGCAGCAGGCGCGCCCCCATGGGCGTACGCGTGACGTCCAGCACACCTAATAAAGTGGCATGCGCCGGCTTGCCACGCCCCGGCAGTAGATCCAGATTGTTGCAGGTGGCCTCATCCAGCGCCAGATAATCCCCCGCCTGTCGCACCTGCAAGGCGCGAATATGCCCGACGGCATGGTGCAACTCTTCACGCACATAATGCAACAGCGCGCCGGCCGGGCCAATCAGCGCGGCACGCCCTTCACAACCATACCCCGCCAGCGAATGCACGGCAAAGTGGCGCACCAGCAGGTCGTAGGCGGCATCGTGCGAAAAGGTCCAATCCTCCGCCTCGGTGACCGCCGCGATGCCGGCGCCCGACAGCACACCGGCCACCGCCGGCTCCGCTTTCTGGCTGACGCTTACCAGGCATTCGCTCGGCGCCACCCGGCGCAATAGATCGCGCAAGGCCTCCGGCCCAGACAGCTCTTCCACCGTAAACTCACCCGTGGAGAGATCCAGCAACGCTAGCCCCCAGGCCGACCCCTTAAAGATGGCCGCCAGGTAGTTGTTGCGACTGGAATCAAGGATGTTCTCTTCGGTAACCGTGCCAGGCGTGATGACGCGGGTGACCTCCCGCCGCACGATCCCCTTGACGCTGGCCGGGTCTTCCATCTGCTCGCACACGGCGGCCTTGCAGCCGGCCCGGATCAACTTAGCCAGATAACCATCCAGCGCATGATGCGGCACGCCGCACATCGGCACGCCCCCACGCTGTGTCAGCGCCACGCCTAGGATCGGCGCCGCCTGGCGCGCATCCTCAAAGAACATCTCATAAAAATCGCCCAGCCGGAAGAGCAGCAGAACCCCGTCGGACAGCTCGTCCTTGATCCGCCGGTACTGCCGCATCATGGGGGTTAGTTCTTCGGATCTCTCAGCCATGTCAACCTATCCAACCTGCTGCGTGTCCATTGTAAGCGTATGCGACTAACCGCCGCGGCGGCGCCGTTCCTACCCGCCACCGCCCGGCACTTAGCGCGTGTGGGGGATAAACCCCGCCTTATCCAGCGCGGCAAAAAGTTGCCGCGTGTCCGGACGACGCACCCACTTCTGGAAGAACCAGTCGAGATAGTGCTTCGCGCCCTCCTTCACCCAGTCGTCCGAGATGGCCAGATGACCCGCAGGATCATCATATTCCGCCACCATGGCATCACATTCCTCGGCCGTTAAGCGGTGGTACTGCTCCAGATGGATGATCCCCGGCCCGGCCAAACGTCCCTGCTGGTCCGTACGCTCTTGCGTGGCATACCCCAAAACCAACGCGACCAGCGGAAAACAGTGCTCCTTAGGCAATTGCAGCAGATCATAAACATGCTGCAAATCGCCGCGGTGGATGTTATTGGTAAAGATCGAATCAATACCAAGACTCTTGGCCGCGATGCACGCGGTTTGTGCGGCAAAGGCGGCATCCGTACTGCCTGCCACAAAGCCTACAATATCCGACACCGGAAACTCGTACCCCATATGCTTGGCCAGATCCATGATCCGCGTGAAGTCGACGCAGAAGAGCATCAGACAGTCACCCGTATAGCCGCTCAGCAGCTTCATCTTCTGCTTATCATAGGTCGTCACGATGGAATAGCTCTGGCGGCCCGAGGCATTGGCCGCGCGCACCGCACTCTCGAGAATCGTCTGCACGTCCTCATCCGAAATTTTGCGCTCGGAAAAACCGCTACGCACCGTCCGCAATCGCTGAATCGTCTGAATGGTCTCGTTCATAGTTATTCTCCTTAAACAGTGGCCTATCATTAGAGCAGGTCCGTTTGAGTGGGTCAACGGCAAAGCAGGCGCCCCAGAACTGCGGGGGCGCAGGGCAGTTCTGATGAGGGTTACTCCTTAATCGTAATCTTAATCCTCCAACCCTCGCCGATCCGCTTCGTAGACGGCTCCCTGCTCATGCACACGATCAGGGGATGTGCTGCGGATCAATAGCATCAGCAATACGCAGCCGTTTTTTGGAATACGGCGGGCATTTCATCGCGGTGAATGTCCAGCAGTTGCTTCCACAACGCGCGCGTCTCGCGCTCATCCTGATGCAGCGGATAGGCATAGAGCGCCTGGGCCAGCAACCGCGGATCGCGTGTGACAATGGCATCGCCGAGCAGCGTCTGGTGCGTGGCGAGCGCGGAGATCACCCCGTGGAAACAGTCCGGCACCTCCAGATCACGGTCCGGATGCACGCCGTGCTTGTCGAGGGTCAGCGTATACTCGACGACCGTCCGGTCCTTGAACCCGCGAATCGCACCACGATTAGGCAGCGCCGCGGCCAGCCACTCGCGCGTTCGCCCGCTCAACGCACGCAGGACCACCGCCGCCGCATCCTCGGGAGCGGCCGCAAACCACCCATTGGTCAAGCTGTCCTGCGCCCAGAAAGCGGGCGCAAGGTCCCGGTCCAGATGCGCACGGAATGCCAGGTCCTGTGCGGCGCGGCTGGCGGCCAACTGCCGCGCCGCCTTCTCGATCTGCGCCAGACTCCGCAGGCGGACCTTGCCGCCATCCGGTTGCTGGTACAATTCCGGACACAGGTGCGCAAAGCCGTCCGGCTCCGTGGAGAAGATCACGTAGCCAAAGCGACGGCGCATCTCCGCCATGAGTCGCAGTTTGCGACCAATCTCGCCATCCGCCGCGGGCCATGTGGTGATCCTGCACGGCTGCCAGCCTTTGCGATTAACGATCCGGTCAAGCTGCGGATAAATGTCCTGGCCCTTCCATTTGCCGCGGAGCAAAATGCTGCAATGGTTGACGCCGGCGGCGGCCACGTCCTGAAATGCATCACTCCATTCATCGCGACCGGTCAGCAGGCGCGTCAAATCCCAGCGGTGATTGTTGAACCCGGCGCAGATGCCGAGCGCGCGAATGCGAGTGTGGTTGTTCACCATGCCGCTGTACACGGCCACGGGATTAGCAAAGTCGAACAGCCACGCTTTGGGACAATGCTTCTCCATCAGGCGGGCAATGCCCAGCAGTACCGTACCACCGGTGATGGCCCGCATGGCACCGCTGGCCGAGAGCTGATCGCTGCCAAACACCCCATGCCGGACACAGGCCTGCTCGCTCAAGCTGTTGACCTGGTAGGAACCAACGGGGAAGCTGACGCTGACCACATCTGCGCCGGGCAGGGCTCGCTCCAGCTTGTCCGTCCAGGTGACACGGCACCCGCTCTTCACGAACTCCGGGGTCCGCATGATCAGCCGTGCCACGGTCTCGACGCGCGGCAGGTTAAAGTCGACCAGCCGGATTTCGCCAGCATTGAAAATCCCGGGGTCCTGCAACGCACCACGCACCACCGGCAGGGTCCGAAACGATCCGCCACCAATAAATACAACATTCATCGCCTGCTTCCTCCCAAAAAAACTCCGTCTTAGGCAACTGGGCCGCGCGCACTCCCGCAGCCCTGCCAACAAATTTCGCATATTACGCAATCCCCAGCTAGCAAGCCACACAATTGCGGGCGGTTCGTATTATGGACATGCGCCGGCGGTAATCGGCCGACGAGGTACAACCACGAAACCCTCCGCGGCCGCACCACGTAGGCCGGATTTCCATATCCGGCCGCAGCCAACGGTCGCGCAAATGGCCGGAACGGGAGTTCCGGACCACTTTGCGCCGGCGGCCCCCGCCGCGGAATGGCGTACGGTTCGCGGTAAAAACCTTCCGGTGGACGCGTCCGATCGACGATAAGCGAGGGCGGGCGCTGGCAGCGAATGTGTGGCAGGAGACCCCCGCCGCGGCGGGCTGCCGACAGGAAGGTGCTTGCCGAGCAGGCCAGACTAAGTGTGGGACGAAGTGTCTGCTGCTCCTATCCATGCTACGCCACACTTCGTCGCTTTCTTCGTCCCACACGTTGTCGTCTACGCTTCGTCGCAAGACTTTGTCGAGACTGCGCTCGGCCAGCCATACCTCAACACAACAGGGGCTTTCCTGCCCGCGCCATTCCCGACACCCGGCATCTCAACCCATCCCGATCACATCCAGACCCATACAATCCCCCCCCCCCCCCACACACACACACAAACCCGGAAGCGCCAGGCCAGGCCGAGCCCGCCGGCGCGGTCCGCGCATGGCCCCATCTGTCGGACTACGGGCCGATCGATCGCCGCCCATGCTATCGCGGCCGGCTTGGAGTGCGGTGACAACCGCAGGGCGGCACCGCTTTTCCAGGCGCTCTACCTGCCGCAAAGCGGCGTCGCGCGGTATACCCTGAGCCTGCCGAATGGCCGCCGCACTCCACACCGGTGCAACACCTTTTGGACTGCGACGGCCGCAGGCGGTGCGCGCCATCGAACCGCTGGACGCCGCGTGCACCCACCACCTAACACCTACCACCTACCACCTAGCACCTGCCGCCGAGCTCCGCCGTTGGGATGCGCAGCGGAGGCGGGGGGGGTGCGGGGTCTGCCGCAGCGGGAAAATAGCCCCAGGGGAAGCTCCGGCGCTGGCCGCGGCAGGGGGCGGGGTTGCTGGAAAAGACAATGATTGCGGGGGCTTGTGCGTGAAGGTGATGGCCAATAGTTGAATATCCAGACACGCCCCTAAGTGCCTCCCTTCGCCTTTCGCATCCTCCCGCCTTCATCATTCGGGCCTCAACATTCATAAATCTGCGGTTCTCTCAGGCGGTTTCCCGTGCTATAATAAGAGCCGAATTAAGTGCTGAAAGGAGTTCTGCGATGAACATGATCGGCGTGCAGGAGATCAAGCGCGGCGGCATGGCGGTGGTGGACCGCATGCTCGAAAACGGCCCAGTGCGCATTCTGCGGCACAACCAGCCGCGCTATGTGGTGATGCGCGATGCGCAATTCGACGCGTTGATGAGCGATCTGGCGGAAGCCCGGCTGGCGGCTTCGGCGGCTGACTGGAAGGCCGGACGTGTCCGCAAAGGCACGGCGGCGGAATTGCTGGCGGCCTTGCGCAAGGATGCCTGACATGACGCCGACAAAACGCTTCCGCTTCACTTTGGTCTGGACGGAAACATTCGCGCGTACGGCGCAGAAGTTCCTTCGTCGGCATCCTGCTTTGGAAGGTGTTTTTGCCGACGTGATCCAACAGCTCGAAGCCGATCCGCATGCGCCGCGGTTGCGGTTGCACCCGCTGCAGGGAAGGCACAAGGGCAAACATGCCGTGCGCGTGACCTACGAATACCGCGTTGTATTGATTCTGCGCCTGACCGCCCGGGAGATCGTGTTGCTCGACGTCGGCACGCATGATGACGTCTACTAGCAGCCTGTCGGACTTAGCCTTCTGGATGTTTGGATCGGAAAGGGGTAGCCGGGTGGCGGGGCGGGCTTGGATGAGCCTGCCCGGAGAACCATGGAGGGTCGCCGGATGTGTAAGGTAATGGCTGTTTTTTGGCGTTCGGGGTGTGCTAGAGTGTGCGGCAGGTTGCGCAGGGGCGCACCCCCGTGAATGAAATCCGAACGACGAGGATGGAACCTGTCATGCAGGCTATAACCCCCGCAAAGAGTGGCGCTTCGTCCGGCCAGGGCGTGGCCGCCGACACCCCCCGCTGGCATGCGCAGCCGCCGGAGGCGGTGCTGCAGGCGCTGGCCGCCTCCCGGCAGGGGCTGGCCGAGGCCGAGGCGCAGAAGCGCCGCGCCGAACACGGCCCAAATGTCCTGCCGAAGGGGACCGGACATGGGCCGCTGACCATCTTCTGGGCGCAGATCAACAACCCCATCTCCTGGGTGCTGGTCGCCGCCGGCATCCTGGCCGTCGTGCTCGGCAAGCAGACCGACTCCCTAGTCGTGTTTGGCGCCGTGCTCATCAATGCCGTCATCGGCTTTGTCCAGGAATACCGCGCCGGACGCGAGATTGCCGCGCTGGCGGCGATGGTGGCGGAGAACGCCGCCGTGTTGCGCGACGGCCGGGCGGTCAGCCTGCCGGTCGCTGAACTGGTCCCCGGCGATGTGGTCACCCTCGCCAGCGGGGACAAGGTTCCGGCGGATTTGCGCCTGCTGCAGGTCAAGAACCTGCACGTCGAGGAGGCGGCGCTCACCGGCGAGTCGGTTCCCGTTGCCAAGCACGTGGCGCCCGTCGGGGCGGAGGCGGCGCTCGGCGAACGCACCTGCATGGCCTACGGTGGCACCATGGTCACTCAGGGCACCGCCACCGGTCTGGTCGTCGCCACCGGCGGCCGCACCGAGTTGGGGCGCATCAATGAGCTGCTCAATCAGACCGCACAGTTGGAGACGCCGCTCACCCGCCAGCTCGCCGTGGTCAGCCGCTACATCACCTTTGCGGTGATCGTGCTGGCCGCCATCCTCTTTGCGTATGGTCTGCTGGTCAAGAATGCCAAGCTGGGTGAGGCGGCGATGACCGCCATCACCCTGGCGGTGGCCGCGATTCCGGAAGGGCTGCCGGCGATCATCACCATCGCCCTGGCTGTCGGCGTGCGGCGCATGGCCGCGCGTCGGGCGGTGGTCCGCCACCTGCCCGCCGTGGAAACCCTCGGCTCGACCTCCGTCATCTGCTCCGACAAGACCGGCACGCTCACGCGCAACGAGATGACCGTGCAAGCCCTCTGGTGCGGCGGGCGCGAGTACCGTCTCTCCGGCGTCGGCTATCACCCGGAAGGGGTGCTCGCGCATGAGGGCGCCGAGGTTGCCGCACTCTCCGCCGACCTGCGTGAGTTGCTGCTGGCCGGCTGCCTGTGCAACGATTCGACCCTGGCGCAGAACCAGGGGGTCTGGACCATCAACGGCGATCCGACCGAGGGCGCCCTGGTGGTCGCCGCGCGCAAGCTCGGCCTGGAAGAGGGCGCCCTGCGCGCCGCCCATCCGCGCCTCGATGTCATCCCCTTCGAGTCCGACATCAAGTACATGGGGACCCTCAACCGCGGCAACGGGGTGGACGCCGCCTTCCTCAAGGGCGCCCCCGAGGCGGTCATGGCCCGCTGCACGCTGGAGGCCGCCGCGGCGCAGCGGGTGCGGGAGGCGCAGCATACGCTGGCGGCGCAGGGGATGCGCGTGCTGGCGCTGGCGCGCCGGTCGCCCGATGCCGGCATGACGCAGCTATCGCCCGACTGGGCCTCGTCCGGGTTCACCCTCCTCGGGCTGATGGGGATGATTGACCCGCCGCGCCAGGAGGCGATCGACGCCATCGCCCGGTGCCATCGCGCCGGCATCACGGTCAAGATGATCACCGGCGACCACCACGTCACGGCGGCGTCCATCGGCCAGGATTTGGGGATCGTTAAGGATCGCGCCGAGGCGATGTCCGGCGCCGATTTGGACAAGCTCGACGAGGCGGGGGTGCGTGCCGCCGCCCTCCGCTGCAACGTCTTTGCCCGCGTCGCCCCCGAGCACAAGATCCGGATCGTCGAGGCGCTCCAGGCCGAGGGGCATGTGGTGGCGATGACCGGCGATGGCGTCAATGACGCCCCCGCCCTCAAGCGTGCGGACATCGGCGTGGCCATGGGGATTACCGGCACCGCGGTCTCCCAGGCCGCCGCCAAGATCGTCCTGACGGACGACAATTTTGCCACCATCGCCGCGGCCGTCGAGGAAGGGCGCCGCGTCTATGACAATCTGATCAAGTCGCTGGCCTTCGTCCTCCCGACCAACCTTGGCCTGGGGATGATCCTGGCGGCCGGCATGTTCTTCTTCCCCGCCGTGGAGGTCGAAAAACTCGGGCATGAGTTGCTGCTGCCGATGTCGCCCACGCAGATCCTCTGGATCAACCTGGTTGCCAGCGTGGCGCTCTCCATTCCCCTGGCCTTCGAACTGATGGAGCGCACCGCCATGCAGCGTCCGCCGCGCCACCGGGACGAGCCGGTCTTTTCCACCTTTGTGCTCACGCGCACGCTGCTGACGGCGCTCTTCATGGCCACCGGCACCTGCCTGCTGTTTCTGTGGGAATACCGCAGGGTGGTCGGCAGCGCGGCGGCCGGCGGCCTGATTCCGCATGATTTGCACCTGCGGGCCCTGGCGGATGCGCAGACCATGGAGGTGAACACCATCACCCTGTTCCAGGTCTTCTACCTCTTTCACTGTCGGTCGCTGAAGGACAGCCTGGCCGCCACCGGCTGGTTCAGCAACCCGGTTGTCTGGCTGGGCGTCGGTGGGCTGCTCCTCCTGCAGGCGGCCTTCACGTATCTGCCGTTCATGAACACGCTGTTCGGCACCGCCCCCCTTGATGGCGCCGATCTGCTGCGCGCCACCCTGGTCGCCGCGACCATTCTCCCCGCGATCACCTGCGAGAAGTGGTTCTGGCGCCGCCGGGGTGAAGGGGCCGGGCGAGGTTCCTGACGAGGCGGACACCGGTTCCTTACATCCCTTGGGGTCGTCTTTAGATACATCCCTTGGGGTCGTACATCCCTTGGGGTCGTCTTTAGACATAGGACATTCATGTCTTTACTCCTGTCCCTTCCTGCATCCGTAATGCATGCCGTTTGATCCGTTGCAGTTTGACGTCTTTCTTCAGGCGTAAGTCAAGTTGCGTAACGGCTTTGCTGACGGCATGCACGTTCATGCCAATTTCCCGGCCAATTTCGTGCAAAGTCATGCCGCTGCGGGTGCGTCCCAGCAGCAAGGCCAAATCACGGCCCCAGTCACCACGTTGGTTGGCAAAATCATCCCACGGACGTTTCTGTAACTTGGTCACCACCCGTACAATTTCGGCAAACGGCAA
>CAIOST010000275.1 GCA_903861045.1 uncultured bacterium
CCCCCGCCTCGTTCTGCCGAGAGCTTGGCCGCACGTTCCAGCAGGCGGCTGTGCAGATAGAAAATGTCGCCGGGAAATGCTTCGCGTCCGGGCGGACGGCGCAGCAGCAGGGACATCTGGCGATAGGCCTGGGCGTGCTTGGTCAGGTCGTCATAAATCACCAGCGTGTGTTCCCCGCGATCTCGCCAGTATTCAGCCATGGCGCAGCCGGCGTAGGGGGCCAAATACTGCAGCGGGGCAGGGTCGGAGGCGCCGGCCACGATAATGGTGGTGTAGGCCATGGCACCGCGGTCGTGCAACAGTTTGTGCAAGGATGCTACGGTAGAGTTCTTCTGGCCGATGGCGACGTAGAAGCAGCGCACGCCCGTTTTGGCCTGATTGAGGATGGCATCCACTACGATGGTGGTTTTGCCGGTTTTGCGATCGCCAATGATCAATTCGCGCTGGCCGCGGCCGATAGGGGTGAGCGCATCGATGGCCACAATGCCGGTCTGGAGGGGTTCACGCACATTCTGGCGCTCGATGATGGAGGGGGACGACCCTTCTACCGGTTGCCAGATGTCGGTCTGAATGGACTCGCCACCGTCGATGGGGTGGCCCAGTGCGTTCACCACGCGACCGGTCAAGGCGGGCCCCGCCGGAATGGACATGACGCGGCCGGTACGGCGGAAGGTATCACCTTCGCGGACACGGGCGACGTCGTCAAGCACGGCTACACCCACGGCTTCCTCTTCGAGGTTGAGCGCCAAGCCGGCCACACCGTCAGGCGTTTCGAGCAGTTCGTTGGCCATCACGTTGCGCAGGCCGTCGACGCGGGCGATACCGTCGCCAACACTAAGCACTGTGCCAACTTCGGCCACATCGGTTTCGCGGTCGAACGCCTCGATCTGTCGGCGCAGTAAGGCGGATACTTCATCTGGTTTGAGCTGGCTTATCACGTGGCGGGACTCCTTACAGCATGGGTGGTGGGGGTGGCGGCGGTTCGCCCCGGGGTCGTCAATGATTGTCGCAACCGGGCGATCCGGCCCGCGAGACTGGCATCAAAAATTTGATCTTCCCACTGAATGGTCATGCCAGCGAGCAGGGTTGGGTCAGTATGCAACTCTACATCCATTGTTTCCGCGCACTCCCCGCCCAAGTGCTGGCGGATCGCGGCGAGTGTCGCGGGGGCGGGAGCTTGGGCGGAAACGAGGCGAACGGTGCGGCAACCTGCCTCTTTCCGGAGGGTGTGTGCGAAGCGCTTGGTCACTGCGGGTAACAGGTGTAGATGATTCCAAGCGGCCATGCGCAACAGCAGTCGCAGCGTCATGGGCGTGACAAGATGGGCAAAGCGTGCGTGCGCCTCATTGGCACGGCGCACGGGTGAGGCGATGACTGGCCGGCAGATCCAGCGGCGCAACTCGACAGATTCTGTCAGCGCGCCCATGACGCCCGCCAAGTCGCATTGCACCGACGGCAGGGTAGCCGTGATGCGGGCCGCGCGATGAAGGGCGCGAGCATAGGCGCGGACATAGGCGGATTCATCGGTCATGAGGGCAACTTCCCGGTCATGCGCTGCTCGTAGGCTAGCCGTTGTTCGGGTGTCAATTGTTCGGCCAGCATCTGCTCGCTGAGTTGGATGGCCAGGGCCGCCGCCTCGCGCCGTAGGTTTTCGATAGCGGCGCGCTGGGCCGTGGCAATTTCCTGGTTGGCAGCTTCGAGTAGGCGGCGGGCCTTGTCATGCGCTTCCGCTTCAATCCGCGCAGTCGAGCGTTCAGACGCGAGCCGCGTTTCTTCCGACATGGCACGCGCGCGCTCCATGGCTTCCGCCATGATTTTGCGACTTTCGGTCGCAGAGTTACCCGCCTGCTGCTGGGCCTGTTCGGCCTCTTCTAGCGCGGTACGGATTTCACGTTCGCGCTTGTCTAGCGCGCGAAGGATCGGTTTCCAAGCCAGTCGGTGCAGGAGCACGGCCGCGAGCACAAACGCGACCCACGTCAGCAGCACCATTTGGCCGGCAACATCGATTGTGCTGGTGGGCGCTACGGTGTCCCGCCAGCTATGCCCGGAAACTTCCGCGGTCGCGGAGATGTTTGTTGCATCCGACATGTCCGTGTCCTTGGCATCCATTGGTTGACAGGCGCTTGAATCGCTACGCAGCGCGGGCGCGTCTCTTGTACCGCCATCCGTTCGCCGGATTGTCGCCTGTCGCCGCCCTTACTTCATCTGCATGAAGCAGATTACCAGCGCGAAAAGCGCCACGCCTTCGACCAAGGCGGCGCCGATGAACATGCTGACCTGAATCTTGGGCATGAGTTCCGGTTGACGGGCCATGCTTTGCAGGCCGTTACCCCAGAGCAGGCCGATGCCGATACCGGCTCCTATGGCAGCTAGGCCGGCGCCGATGGCGGCAATGGGAAGTTGACTGAGTTCCATCTTTTATTTTCCTTTCGATATGCGGTTAATCAATGCTCGGGATGCAGCAGCAGTCCCATGAAAATGGCGGAGAGCAGGGTGAAGATGTAAGCCTGGAAAACCACCACAAACACCTCAAATAGATAGAGCGCCACTACCACAGCGAGTACGGGCGCTGCGCCCAGCAACTGCGGGCCTAGTGTCAGCAGTCCGTATGAGACGATGATGCCGAGCATGGCAAAGATGATAATGTGCCCGGCCAGCATGTTAGCGAACAGACGAACCATCAGCGCAAAGGCGCGAGCCAGCAGACTGATCACCTCAATCGGGATCAGGACGGGCAGCAGCAGCGCGGGTGCGCCATGGGGGACAAAGGAGCCGAGGAAACCGAGCAGGCCGCGGCGCCAGATGGCCATGCCGACCGAAAGCACCAGAAACATCAGGGCCAGTCCGCAGGTGACGCCGATGTTGCCAGTGGCGCCGCTGCAACAGGGGATCAGGCCAAGCGTGTTCAACGAAAGCACAAATAGGAAGAGTGAGCAGAAGTAAGAGGTCATCTGCCGACCTTCGTGCGGACCGAGATGCGCGATAGCAATCCCATCACGTATGAAAACGACGTAGGACTCGAAGAGATTGGCAATGCCGGTGGGAACCGGGCGATGCCGGCGGGCGGCGAGGGCGGCCATGGCCACGCTTACTACCACCGCCAGTGCCAGCATGACCCAATCGTAACGCAACCAGTCTAGCACCGGCACATGTAGGAATGGTACATTCCAAACATGCCCATGCGCCGCGTGACGCAATACATGTCCGTTGATAAACTCTCGGACAAGCTCTTGATTTGTGGGTGAGACCTGTTCCAGCACAAACAACCTCTCGCTACGAACGACTGGATATTACCTTTGGCGCAGGCGTATGCGCAACAATTTTCCTAGTTGTTTTTGTTTCTCCCAGTATGCGTTGACTCGTGCCGGGGTCTTGGTATCATAATGGGTCGAAATGATAAGGAACGCATGTTTGTCGCTGGTTCACGCGCGCACGTGGCCCGTGCTGTTATTGTTGGTATGTGTGTTGGCGCCCTACACCACCATGTTGGTGGGGCGTGATATTCCGGTGCCGGATGATGTGTTCGTGTCGGACCTGATGGATGGGGAGTTCCCCCTGCGGGTGGAGGCGGCTCGGTTGCTTTGTGCGGGGGAGTCACCCGTCTGGACATCGCGCATTTTCATGGGGATGCCGTTACAGACGGATCCTTTGTCCCTCTTGCTGTTTTGCGCTTTACCGCCGGCGCTGGCGCTGGGGTGGCTGATTGGCTGGTTGTTATGTGTAGCCGCTGGCGGGACTTATCTATTGGCTCGACAGATGGGTGCGTCGCGGCTGGGGGCGGTGCTAGCGGGCTTTGCTTTTGCTTGGTCGGGCTTTATGGTGTGTCATCTTAGGCATCTGGGGGTATTAGGTACGGTGGCGTATTTTCCGCTGGCACTTTTCTGCCTGGAACGGGCAGCCACGGGTGGTTTGCCGACGCGTACCGCTGCCTGGGCGCTGCCTTTCCGCTACCGTTTCCGCTGGTTGCTAGGGTTTGCCGTCGTGTTTGGCTGTCAGTGTTTGGCTGGGTTTCCGCAGAGTGTTTATATTTCGGCGCTGGTGTATGGCGCGCTGGTGCTGTTCAGGGCCTGCTGGTTGGTGGCGGCCGCGGAAGAAGTTGTGCCATGGGGAGGGCGGTGGCGACCGGCCTGCGTGCTCGCGTCGGGCGCGGTGCTGGCGTTGGGCATAGGACTCCTGCTGGGCATGGCAGTGTTGCTCCCGCTCTATCAGTTGGGAACTGTTTCTGACCGCAGTTCCGGGGGGACGTATGCATGGGCGACGTTCTTCAACTATTGGCCGCGCGATGTGTTGTCTTTTATCCGACCCTACTGGAATGGCGATATTTCGAACCTGACGTATCGGGGTACCGGGATCTTCTGGGAGGATTATGGCTATCTCGGACTGGCGACGCTGCTGCTGGCGCTGCTGGCAGTCGTGAGTCGGGTACGGCATTTCGTGGTGGCGTTTTGGACGTTGACGGCGGTGGTGGCGTTTGGGCTCGTACTGGGACGGGAGGCGCCGTTTTACCGTCTGGCCTTTGACCATGTGCCGGGGTTGGCCACGTTTCGGTTCCCGACGCGCTTTCTGTTTGTGGTGGAGTTGGCGCTGGCGCTCCTCGGTGGCGTGGGGTTCACTGTGTTGGGGGGGTGGTGGGATCGGTGGCGGCGAGCGCGTGGCGTCGCTGGGCCCGGGTGGTTGCTTCCTGCGTTGATGGTGGCGGGAACCATGGCAGAACTGGTCTATGCCAATCGCCGGCAGAATCCGTGGGTGGATGCGCGGGAATGGCTGGCCCAACCGCGTGCTGCGGCGATCATTCGGGCGGCGGGGGAGGAGGGGCGCGTATTCTCCCCGGGTTCTCGGCAGCGACATGTGGCGATGTTTCTTCAAGCGCGTGGCTGGGGTGGTGATCGCCAGTTGTTCCTCCAGCAACGTGAATTTCTGCAGCCGAATGCCAATCTCTTGTATGGCCTCGCCACGCTGGATGGGTATACAGGGATTGCGCCGCGCTGGTTAGTGGATTTGATAGGGGACCATAACCGGATCGGTCTGGTGGGGATGATGTTTGCCGTGGGTACGAATGATTTCCGTGTGGCACCCGCGTTCTTCGATTGGCTGGAAGCGCTTTCCGTGCGCTGGGTGATCCTGCCCCTGGCGGGCGGTACCGAGCGGTTAGCGTATGCCGGGTCGGCGCCGCCGGCGGAGGTCTACCGGTTGCCAGGATCCTTGCCGCGCGCCCGGGTGGTGACACGCGCCCGGTTGGTGGCCGGACCGGCAGAGGCGTGGCGGAAGTTGGTGTTTTCCGGTGCGGTGGATCCGCGCCGGGAAGTGTGGTTGCATGATCCGGCCGCGGCATCCGTGGTGGCGGCGTTGACGAAGCTGCCTCTCGAGGCCGCGGCGGCGTCTACCGCGCGTTTGGTGACTGATCGCAGTACGGAAGTAGTGGTGGACGCCACGGCGCCGCATGGCGGGTTACTGCTGCTGGCGGACACTTTTTATCCGGGGTGGCAGGCCACGGTGGATGGACAGCCGGTTGAAATTCTGCGTGCCAATGTCGCACAGCGTGCCGTGGCGCTGCCGCCTGGCACGCACCGTGTGGTCTTCGTGTTCCGCGCGCCCGGGCTACAAATGGGGCTGCTGCTGACGGCGGGCGGTGTCTTGTTGTTGGCAGTCGGTGCTTGGATGCTGCGCGATGTCCGGTGCGCACCCCGGCTTACGACCGGTAGTTCGGCGCTTCCTTAATAATCTTGATGTCATGCGGGTGCGCTTCCCGCACGCCGGCGGCCGTGACGCGATACATCCGTCCGGCGCGTTGCAGTTCCGCGACGCTACGCGCACCGCAATACCCCAGCGAGGATTGCAATCCGCCGCAATACTGGGTCATGATCTTCTTGACCGAACCGACGAGCGGCACGATCCCTTCAATTCCTTGTGGCACCAGGTTGTCGTCGCTGACATTGTCCTGGGCATAGCGCTGCCGACTACCGCTACCTTCCTTCATGGCGGCCAGGCTGCCCATGCCGCGGTAGATCACGTAGTGGCGCCCCTCGTGGATGATCTTCTCGCCTGGGCTTTCATCGGTGCCGGCCAGGATGGAGCCGAGCATGACGCTGTCAGCGCCGGCCACCAAGGCTTTGGGGACGTCGCCGGAGTGACGGATGCCACCGTCGGCAATCACGGGAATAGAGCCTGCTAGGGCGGCCGCCGCCTCGTATACGGCGGTAATTTGGGGGATGCCGACCCCGCAGACGACGCGGGTGGTGCAGATGGATCCTGGGCCGATGCCGACCTTGACCGCATGGGCGCCGGCATCGCGGATGGCTAGGGCCCCTTCGCCGGTGGCGACGTTGCCCGCAATCACGTCAATGTCCGGATAGTGTTTAACCACCCAGCGTACCATGTCCAGAATTCCCTTGGTATGCCCATGGGCGCTGTCCACGACGAGCACATCCACGTCCGCCGCGGCCAGTTGTTCGGCGCGGGCGTGGTCGGATTGGCTGACGGCCGCGGCCACGCGCAACCGATAGTGCGCGTCACGGTTGTAGAGGGGTTGCTTGTTTTCAACTAGGTTTTTGACATCCGTGAAGCTGTAAAGGCCGACTAACCGCCCTTTGTCATCCACGAGGGGCAGTTTGCCGAACTTGTTTTTCATCATTAAGCGATAAGCATCTTCCAGGGTGGCCCCGGGGGGGGCTGTGACCACCTGGGTGGTCATAATTTCGCTGGCGCACTGGTTGGGGTTCTCAATAAAGCGCATATCACTGGAGGTGATGATGCCCACGAGATGATCCTGCGCATTCAAGATCGGGAAGCCGTTGAAGGAGAGGCGATGGTTGCGACGATAGTCTTGAATGTGGGCAATGGTGTCGGCGTCGCGAAAAAATACGGGGTTGCGAATGAGTCCGTTCAAGTGGTGCTTCACGGCCGCGACCTGCTGCGCCTGGGCATCGGCGGGGAGATTCTTGTGGATCACGCCGATGCCGCCTTGCATGGCCATGCTGATGGCCATCTGCGATTCGGTGACCGTGTCCATGGCCGCGCTGATGAAGGGGATGTTGAGGTGAATGCGCGTTGTCAGCCGGGTGCCGAGCGACGTGCTGTCCGGCAAAAAATCAGCATATTGTGTCACCAGCGTAACGTCATCGAACGTCAGTCCGGTCTCGGGAAACTGAGCCATGAATTTTGCGATTCGTGGATTGATATGCATAAACAACTCCCCCCTTGCCGTTGGCCCGCAACTTATAGCGCAGTTTCGGCCAGGTGGCAATGCAGAAAAATCGCCGTCTTGCGCCGGGCACGGCAGACGGGTACACTGCGGGGGTGTTCTATAAAAGCCAATCATCTTGGGCAGGCGCTGAGGCGGCAGCTACAGAGGCGCAACCGGTGCTGCTGCGCTCGCCGGCGGCGCGTTGGAGTGTTCAAATCGCCGCCGTGACGGGTTCGGCCCTGCTGCTCTGGTCCATTTTTCCGCCGGCGCCGCTGGGGAGCGATGGCGCGTGGTTTGCGTTGACGCCCTTGTTGCTGGTGCTGCGGCATGTCGCGCCCCGGCGGGCCTTCTGGCTGGGGTGGCTGAGTGGTGGCATATTCTGGCTGCTGTCCCTCTCCTGGCTTTGGCGGCTGATTCAGAATAACGGCCCCTGGCCGCTGGTGGTGCTGGGGCATCTGGGGTTGGCCGCATATTGCGCCCTGTATACGGCGCTCTTTGCTGTGGCGGTGGCTTGGGTGTGGCAACAGGTGCACCGGCAGGAGAATCTGGCGACGCGGTTGTTGGCGGCGGCGGTGGCAGAGCCGCTGCTCTGGGTGGGGGCCGAGTATTTGCGCGGCACACTGCTGACCGGCTTTCCCTGGAATCCGCTGGGGGCGGCGCATTACGATAGTCCGCGTGTCATCCAGGTGGCGGCACTGGGCGGGGTGGCGGCGGTCTCGCTGGTGGTGATGCTGGGAAACAGTGCGGCGGCCAGCATGGCGGAACGGATCTATGACACGGTACGCAACCGCACCTATGGGGACAGGTTGATCGGGGGGCGGTTGCGTGGCGTAGAGACCTTCCTGCCGTTGTCCCTGCTGATTGGCGCAGTCTTATGGGGGCAAATGCGCGTGCTGGATTGGAACAGGCGGAGCCGCACGGAGCCTGCCTGGCTGGTGGCGCTGGTGCAGCCCAACGCACCGTGCATTTTTGAGCGCGATGACGCCAACAAGCTGGCGGTGCGCGACACCTTGTTGCGGTTAACGGCTGAGGTGGCGGTAGCAGGACCGGATCTGGTGGTCTGGCCGGAAACGGCGCTCATTGAAAGCCTGCCCTACGAGGATTTTGCCGTGCAGTTGGCGCGCGAGGGAACGCGTGCGGCCGGGGCGCCGCTGTTGACGGGCGCGGTGGAGTATCATCCGGGACAGCCACCGCGGAATGAGGGGCGTCAGTTTTTTAATGCGGCTTGGTTGTTCGACACGAATGGCGCGGCCATCGGGCGCTATCATAAACAGCACCTGGTCCCATTTGGAGAATACATCCCGGGCGACCGGCTCATGCCGTGGTTAGAGCGCCTGTCACCGGTGGGGTTTAGTTGCCGGCCGGGGCGGGAGAGTACGATCCTGCGGATTGCGCAAAGGCAGCGCGGGGAGAAGCCGGCCACGGAGGTGTTGGCATTCAGCCCCCTGATCTGTTTTGAAGACACGGTGGCGCCGCTGGCGCGTCGCGCAGTGCGCGGCGGTGCGCAGATGCTGGTCAATCTTACCAACGATGCCTGGTTTAATGGTTCCATTGAACCGGAACAGCATCTGGCGCAGGCCGTTTTCCGGTGTGTGGAAAATGGCGTGCCCATGGTGCGCGCGGCCAACACGGGCGTCTCTGGCATGATCACACCCGTCGGCTTGCGGCAGGTTTTGACCAGCGCGGGGCGCACCTCCAATTTTGCCGGTATGCTGCCTTGCGTGGTGTCGGTGCCACGGCAGTCGCTTCCTACGCACTATACCCGGTGGGGGGATTGGACGCTGGGACGTCCGGCGGCTGGTTTCTTGCTGGTGGTGCTGCTGCTGGCATACTGGCGGAAGCAGCCAACGACGGTGATGCCGGTCAACCCCTGAGACGGGTACGCCGGCCCGGCAGGGCCTGTGCCCATGGAAAGTGGAAATACTGATGAGACAGATCACACTGGCTAATTATGTCGAAACCCTGACGGCCTGCCGGCAACCGTACCAGGCGAAGTATTTTGCCATGTATTCAAGCCTGCTGGACGGGCTGGTGCTGGATCCGGTGCTTATGCAGTTGCCCATGGATGATCATCTGGTGCATCGCGGGGATGGCGTCTTCGAGACTTGCAAATGCGTGGAGGGGGCTGTTTACAACCTGGGGGCGCACTTAGAACGACTGGATCGCTCCGCCGCCGCCATCGGTATTCATTGGCCCGCCGGGCGCGAGTCGGTACGCAGCCTGACGCTGGCAACCACGCAGGCGGCGGCGCAGCGCGACAGCGCCATCCGGGTGATTTTGGCCCGTGGACCGGGTGGCTTCGGCGTTAATCCTTATGAAGCGCCAGCCCCCGCGCTGTATATCGTGGTGTATGCGTTGGGCCGGCCGTTCATGGACCTGCACCCCGATGGTGCCACGATGCGACGCAGTAGCATTCCCGCTAAGCCACCGGAAATGGCGGAGATCAAGAACTGCAACTACCTTCCCAATGTGCTGATGAAACGCGAGGCCATCGACTGGGACGTGGATTTCGTGGTGGGGTATGATGCCCAGGGGCATTTGACGGAAGGTCCGACGGAGAATGCCGGCATTGTCACGCGTAATCGCGAACTGGTTTTTCCGCGACTGGAAAACATCCTGGCTGGCACGACCATGCTGCGATTGGTGGAATTGGCGCAAACACTCCGCAGCGAGGGGATCTTACGCGCCATTGAATTCCGGGATATCACCGAAGCGGAAGTTCGTGCCGCGGCGGAAGTGCTCACCGTTGGCACGACCATCAATGTGACGGCCGTGCGTGCCTATGAGGGGCAACCGGTGGGCGAGGGGCTCCCCGGCCCGGTCTGGCGGCGCTTGCAGACGTTGCTGGAAATGGATATTCAGCAGAATGCATCGCTACGCACCTTGGTCTGAGCGTGCGCCGCGGCCTGCTAAAACAACCGGCCCACGGATTGTTGCAGGATCGGGCCGAGCAGGATGATAAAGACGCAGGGGAAAATGAAGAGCATCAGGGGTCCGAGCAGCTTGACTGGCGCCTCGTTGGCCAGACGCTCGGCGCGGTCGAAGCGCCGTTGCCGCATCTGTTCGGCCTGAATTCGCAGGATGGCGCCGATGCTTACACCCAGCTCATCCGCCTGGATGAGCGAGTATGTGACCGACCGCAAGTCGGCGAGATCCACGCGCTTGGACATGCTGGCCAGCGCCACGCGGCGCGGGGTGCCCAGTTGAATCTCCCGGATCATGCGAATCAATTCCTCGTTGAGCGCGTCTAGTTTCCGGCGTTCGCAATTGCGCTGCAGGGCGCTCATGAAATCCATGCCCGCTTCCACGGAGAGCGTCAGCAGGTCTAAAACAAACGGCAGGGCACGCTGGATGGAACGGTGGCGGGCTGCCAGTGCCTGCTTCAACCAGAAAACGGGGTACATATACAAGACGAAGATCCCCAGTAGGGAGAGGTTCAGGGTGTTGTCGGCCACGGTGGGGAGCAGCTTGCCGGCGCCCTGCAGCAGGATCAGCCAGAGCGAACCGAAAACAAGCGTTAGGAGGTATTTCAGCGCCACGAATTCGCGCCCGTCGAGCAGTCCATCAAACCCGGCCGCCACCAGCCTTTTCTCAGCCAGATCGCGTGACCGGTCAAAGAACGGATGCATCAGGAGGCGGAATAAATTGGGGGTCAGGGGGAGGAGCAATCGTAAGAGGAAGGGGATGGTGCGTTCCTGTCGCCGACCGTCGGCCAGGGTAACATAGGTGATCTCCCGGGCAGCCTGCAGGCAGTACCAGGTGAGACCCGTCGCCGCGAGCCCCCAGCCGAGCCAGATAAATATGGCAAGCAATGTCATACGTCAATCCGGATAATTTTGCGGATCGTCAGTGCGCCTAGGGTGAGCAGGACCAGCATGACACCGAGGGCGATCATGCCGGTGGAGGATGTGAGGAAGGGGATCATCATGGCTGGTCGTATGACAGTAAGGGCCACGCCGAGGATGATGGGCATGCCGCCGACGATGATTCCTTGCAGGCGACCCTGTGCCGTGAGGGTGCGCACGCGGCTTTCAATGCGCATGCGCTCGCGGATGGTGAGGCTGATCGTGTCGAAAATTTCCGTCAAATTGCCGCCGGTGCGACGGGCGATATCGATGGACGTACAGACGAGCGTGAGATCATCGCTGCCCACGCGCTGATCCATGTTGACGAGCGACTCGTTGAAGCTGACGCCCACGCGGGTTTGCTGCAGAAAGAGCGCGAACTCCTCGGCGATCGGTTTTTCGCCGTTTTCCACGATGGTTTCAAACGCCTGGTTGATGCTGAAGCCCGCCTTGAGCGCATTGCTCATATGCGTGAGGGCATCCACGAGTTGCAGGTTGAAGCGCATGCGGCGGCGTTCCCGGAGGAGCACCACGGCATAGGACGGTAGTTGGAAGGCGGCCATGCCGAAGAGGGTGCCGAGGATGAGACCGGTGGCCGTGGCGGCGGGTTTCTTAAGATCAAAGAAGAGGGCCGCAAAGAGGAGGAAGAAGGTGGCGGCGGCCACCCAGCCGATTTCCGCGATGCGTCGGGGCGGGATAAACAGGAACAGGTCTTCCAATTGCCGGGAGGTCTGTTGTGAGTGCTGGTCGGCATACGCCGCAGAGCCGCTGAAAAAAGCGCGCAATAATACATACACGATCCCCGCACCGGCCAGACCGGCAAGGAGGATGGCTCCGAGTTTAGCAGCGGGGTCAGGCAGGCTCATTTGCGATCCTTGCCCGCGGGACGCTCGCGGTCGGGTTGAAAGATCGTCGGGTCGAGCTCGAGGCCGCGAGCCTTGAGCTCCTCGAAGAACGTCGGCACGGCGCCGGTAGCCCGGAAATAGCCTTGTACCTTGCCGCCTTCGCCGAGGCCGGTCTGGGCAAACTCAAAGATGTCCTGCATGACCAGTTGCGTGCCTTCAATGCCGACGATTTCCGAAATGGCCGTCACTTTACGACTGCCGTCGCTCAGGCGCGATTCGTGCACGACCAGATCAATGGCGGCGGCGATTTGCTCACGGATGGCTCGCGAAGGTAGTTCCATGCCCGACATCAAGACCATGGTCTCCAAGCGTGCAATGACGTCGCGCGGGGAGTTGGCATGCACGGTGGTCAGGGAGCCATCGTGGCCGGTGTTCATGGCCTGCAGCATGTCGAGCGCCTCGCCGCCGCGGCATTCGCCCACGATAATGCGATCGGGGCGCATGCGCAGGGCATTGCGCACCAGATCGCGAATGGTGATGGCACCCCGCCCCTCAATATTGGGCGGTCGCGCTTCCAAGCGGATGACATGCGGCTGGTTCAGGCGCAATTCGGCAGCGTCCTCAATGGTGAGGATGCGCTCATGGGCGGGGATGTATTGGCTTAGGACGTTCAACAGCGAGGTTTTGCCGGAACCGGTGCCGCCCGACACCACCATGTTCTTGCGCATCATCACACAGACGCGCAGGAACTTGGTCATCGCCTCGCTCCACGTCTGAAAGCGGACGAAGTCCATGTCCGTAAAGGCACGCTTGGAGAATTTGCGGATGGTGATGCAGGGACCGGAGAGCGACAAGGGGGGGATGATGGCATTCACGCGCGAGCCGTCGGGTAGACGCGCGTCCACATACGGTTGGCTCTCGTCAATCCGCCGGCCAATCGGCGCGACAATGCGTTCGATGATGGCCTGCACCGAGGCCTCGTCCATGAAATCCTGCCCGGTAAGCATCAGCTTGCCGCCGCGTTCCACGAAGATATGCTTGGGGCCGTTGACCATGATTTCATTCACCGATTCATCGGCCAGGAACTCTTCGAGCGGTCCGAGACGCAGGGCTTCGTTGCAGATTTCATCAGCCAGACGTACTGGATCCATGCCTGGCGGCAGGCGCTGGCGCTGGCGCACTTCTTCGATGACCGTGCGAATGGTTTCGCGCGCGCGCTGCTGCAGCTCCTCCGCATCCACGCGCGCCGCGGTCATGCGCTTGATGTCGAGGCGTTGGATGACTTCCCGGTGGATCTGGTTTTTGATTTCGCGCCGGACGGCTTGCTGCGGATCGGGCGGCGGAGTGGGCAGCGCGCCGGCGTGTCCGCTGCCCATCGGTGGCGGGGGGGGCGCGGTCACCGGGGGGGGGGGGAGGGCGTCGGACGTTGCGGGATCCGTCGTGGGCATTTTGGGCGTGGGGGCGGGGGGGGATGTGTCTGGTGCGAGCAGCAGGTGCAGCAGGTAGGGCCCAATGCGCACCGTTTGACCGACCAGCATGGGTTGGCGTCCCTGGACACGGTGTTCATCCAAGAAGGTGCCGTTGCTGGCGTTCAAGTCTTCCAGCCAGACGCCATCCGGGCGCACGGCTAGCAGGGCGTGGCGCTCGCTGATCTCCGGATGGCGCAGACGAATCTTGCACGCGTCATTGCGCCCGATTGTATAGCTCCCCGTGGGGAGTTCAAAGCGGCTGACCGGTTGTCCGGGTGTCTGGATTTCGAGGTGGAGCAAGGTGTGTCCCTGTTGGTGGTCAGTGGTGCGGCGGCGGGGTTAGCGACTCGGTTTGCCCATCAGTTTCTCCTGACGGGAGCGGTTCAGCGTGGTAATCGAATCGTGGATCTTGCTGAAATCCACGCGTGGCAGATCCGTCAGGTACGTCACGTCCGCCGGGTGGCGCAGGGTGAGTACCAGGCGTCCGCGGGCCTGCTCGGCAAAGACCAGCATTTCAGCTTCGCGTGGTGAGACCTCGATCGTGACCGTGCTGTAGCCGCCGGCGGTGCGGTCGGCGGCGTTGATTTGGTTTTTGGCCGTGTCGCGCCCGGTGGCAAGTATGAGCACGTTTTGTAACAGGGTGAGGGTTACCATCTCGACGTCCCCCCCCTTGGCGGCGGCGGGAAACGAGAACGTGCCCAACACATCCACATGGTCATTAGGACGGACCATGCCGCTGACGGCCGCCGCGCCACCTACACTGATGGATATGGCACGTTGGCCGTTATTGATATCCGAGGCCAGGCCGTTGTTGAGCGGATCACCGCCTTCGAGGTCTAGCCAGGAGATGGCGGTTCCCGCTTCCAGGGAGCGGGCTAATTTTTTACCGCACACCATGTTGGCGTCTTGAAGCGCCACAATGTTTCTGCGGCCAATGCTTTCCGGAACATCGGTTGCCCCCAAATCATCACGGATGAGCACGGTGCCGGCAGGCAGGTTACGCCTCACGGCGATCACCGCCACGGTGCGATTGTCACGCGTGAGCTTCGCCTTCATCGTGCGGTACTCACGATCTTTTGCATTCAGGTATTGGCCGGTCAGCAGCGCCGCAATCAGGCCCACCACAACGGAGACAATCAGAATGACGCGCTGTTTCATAGAAGATTCCTGCTTCGGGTGGTTCGCCTGTATTCTACGGTGTGGTGCCGAGTCGCTGCAATAGCGTAATCCGCGTTTGGCCATTCGGCGTTTCCGGCGCCAAGGCGCTGAAAGCACAGATGCGGGTGCCTTGTGCATAGATCGTCAAAGCGGGCATGGCGTGTAGCGGCGGCATGAGGGCCCAGCCATCCCGCCGCAGCAGGTTCTCCATGCGCGCCGCGGCCGACTCCGGTGTGTCATGCGTGGTGGCGACGGCCAGGGTGGTGCGGGTTTGTTCGTTTTCGGCCGTGAAGAGCAGGGTGGCATCCGGATAGGCGAGCCGGCCCGGCCATTCGGTGGGGGCGGTGCGTGTAGCGCGAAGGGCGGTCTCGGATTGCTCCAGCAGGATCGCCAAGCTGTTTTGCGTGCCCGCGCCGGGCAACAGCAGCAATGTGGTGGCTTTGCCATTTTTGATACGGGTGACCATGGCGGCGGCGGCAGCAGGGTTTACGTCCGGCATGGCGAGCGCTTGGCGCAGGTCGGGGGCGAGGCGGGCGGGGGGGCTGTCAAAGCCGTATACCGCGAGTTTGCCGGGTTGGCCGTTGATACGCATGTCGGATTGGTAGAGTGACACACCACCCAGTTGTTCCAGGGCCTGCGTGCCACGCCCCAGGCGCATAAAAACATCGCCCCGCGCCGGTGTGGCCAGGCCGACTAGCGCACCTAGTAGCGCGCCGTACATTGCGAGTGATTTTGTGTGGGTGGCCATGGGAGACTGGGAAGAGGTACCCTAATATAAGCCGTTTAGGATGGGGAGCCAGGTGTCGGCCTGCACCCGGACGGTCGCATCGGGATAAAAAAGATCCTGCACGAACTGCGGCACGGACACATCCGCACTACGATGAATCCCCCTAAATCCCAGCGACATGAGCGGTGCCGGGTTTTGATGCAGCGACTCCATGGTGGAGGAATGTTGGAGGTCGGCAAAGGGCAACCACTGATTGTTATTGGCCACGGTTTTATTGGCAATGGTTTGCAGGGTGGTGGGGGTGACGCAGGTGGCCGTGTCGTCGGCCGTAAATCGTTGGCCATCGGGGCCGGCGTCCCAATTCTGGATGTAGCGCGGGGTGTCCAGCGTAGCAATTGGCTGCATGGCCGCTAAACCGGTGCTGCCGCGAATGACTGCGTCCATGCCGGTGTGGGTATCGGCGACGATGAGGAATAGCACCGAGCCCGTCAGCAGGATCAGAAGCATAATCATACCAAGCATCAGTTCGATCATGGCTTGCCCGGCTTGACGCGGTTGTCGCGGGCGGGGGGTAACGATGGATGGGCCACGGCGCATGATCAATGCCCCCTCCGACGTCCGCCACCGCGGCTGCCACCGCCACCACCGCCACTCGTGATGGTACACTGGTAACTGTTGGCGCCCAGCCAGGTCAGCCCTTCGTTTTGAAAGGTGCGGCTACCGCCCGACGGTTCCCACGTGGTCAATTGCTGGCAGTACCAGCAGCCGTTGTTTTGCGGGCCGAATGATAGATAGGCGGTAAGGTGTTCATCAATATGGCGGCGCCAGTCCATATCAAAGGACCCGTTGCTGGCGCCCGAACAGGCATCCACCGGGATTAGCCGGACAGCGGAGAAGGCTGGCAGGACGAGACCATAGCTGCTCGGCGGGCGGCGCGCCGTTTCGGGGCCGACTGCCCCAAAGACTTTGGCCGCCGCCGTCCAGACGACACTGTCGCTGTTGGAACTGCTGCCATCCAAACCAGGGGTGAGCCGATCCACCGTGGCATACACGCGAAACATGGCATCTGCACCGGTATAGTTGTACTCTGGCCGGACTGGGCCGGTGAGGGGAAAGGGGTCGTCCCCGCTGGTGTCGATCTGCGACCAAGCGCCCCAGGCCTCGCCGTTGTACACATACCAAGTTTCTGTGCGCGTCATGACATTGGAGGCGATAAAGTCGCTCATATCGATCCCTTCGCGCACGGCTTCCGTGACCAGCGTCGTGTCGTTGGTGATGATCTGGTTGAGGGCCAGGGACACGGGGTGGATCTGGAGCGACAGAAACTCCGCGTTGTATGGAACTTGCGGGGTAGGGGGGGGCAGGGGCGGCCACCAGTGATAGTCCGTATAGTTCTGCAGCAGGTCCATGTTGTTCAGGTAAAACCAGCACCAGGTTTTGCCAGCCACCGCTTCGTAGAAGGCGCGGTCTCGCAGGATATGGCCGCCCGTGCTGTCCCCGTAGAAAGCGCTGTTATCCGGTCCGGCGGCGATCCCGTCGGCCACCAGGGCGTCAAGCATGTCGGCATAGTCAACCCAGGCGGTGGGATAAGGTTGCTCGAAGAGCGGGACGCCGCCGATCAGGGTGCCGTATTGACGAACCTCCTGGGCATGCTGCTGCATGATTTGGGTGAAATCATCCTCGGCATACATGCCGTTGTTCTTAGCTGCCACTTGCGCTGCCGCCAACCCCATAAGGGGGGCCGTAAACAAGACGCGCGCCTGAACATTTGTGATTGCATCCACGGCGGTGGCATTGTTGGCGGAGAGGGCCAGGGCATGCAGGAGGTTCAGTTCGCCAACCAGGTTGAGGCCGATCCCCTGCCAGCGTGCGGCGGCTAGCGCGGCGGCATCGCCGGCGTTTTGCGCGCGGGTCTTGGTGGTAATAATGCGGTGCACGTCCACGTTCCACAGGAGTACAAAAACCAGAGCCGTGAGGATGAGCAGCAGGAAGACCGCTACTTGGCCGCGCCGTGGGCCTTGCGGCGGCGCGGGCGATGGGGCGGGTGGTTGCTGGCACGGTTTGTATAGCAAAGGGCGCATGGCGTGGGGCAGCGGAACGGTTACCAAAGGCGATCATCGAGGTAGAGCGGATAGTGCGCTTCGATGTCGTAGCGTCCGATTAATGTGATGGAGCCGGCGTTGGTGGTCAGGGCCTCCAGATTGCCATCCCACAAAGCCTGAAGGGCCATCAGCAATTCATGGGATTGACGGGTGCGTACGGTGAAGGTACCCGCGGCCGTGGGATCCAGCACAATTCCCGCGCTCGTGGTGATGGTGTTGGCAACGGTGCTCCAGTTATCGTAATCGAGAATGTTGGCGGCGCGTTCGCTGTTCTGGCTGGCCAGGTATTCCGGGATGCGAGCCAGTTCGGTATCGAGCGTGGCGGCCCGTGGGGTGGACTGCAGCGCGAAATCCCATAAGGCGCCCGGTCCCATGGTGGCTAGGGCGGTGTCGAGCGCCGAAGCGCCGCCGGCAACCTCCGGCACGAGCAGGCGACCGGCGTTGGGAATGGCGGCCACACGCATGGTCTTCTCCACCATCGAGGTGTTGAATCCCACGGTCTTGGCGCGGCCGGCACGGGCGGCGGCGTGGTAGAGCACCTCGCGCGCCACAAAAGCATGTGCGAACTGAAACAGCCCGAGAAACAACAGGCAGAGAAACACAATGACGAGGCAGGACTCAATCATGGCCTGCCCCCGGCACGCACGCCAGTCCCGTGTCGCACGGTGGTGGCAGGTTTGCATGGTGCCGTTCTCCGTCGCCAGCGGGCGCCAGCGCCCCTCGGCGGATAGTTGAACTAATTCAGATTGCCGCTTTCGTCCAGGTTGCGCAGGCGGTTCTCATCAATGTTGTTTAGCGCGGCGCTGGCATTACCGGCTTCGGTCGCGTCCAGAGCGGCCGTGGCCCCAGCCACTTTCCGCCCGGTCGCCTTGCTCAGTTTGGAGAATAGCACGATCAGCGTGACGGCGATGAGCACCACAATAATGATGTATTCGACCATGGTTTGGCCACGGCGGCTTCCGAAACGCATATACATAGCAGTCTCCCTTTGCTGAACCAGGCGGGGCACAGGTGCTTACGGATAATCGGATGCGACCAGATCCAGTGTGCGGTTGGATTGTTGCCGCAAAGCATACAGGAACACGGCCAAGGAAAGCATCGTGGCAAATAAGGCAATGAACACGATAATATACTCAATCATCGCCTGTCCACTGCGCGTTCGCCGCCGACTGCACCTTCCGGCCGCTCCCGTCGTCTCCGCTATCACGCCACCCATGGGGTAACAATAGCATGTGCGATTCCCCCGCGCCAACACCAAATGAATTACATGAAGGAATGCGCGGGCGGACGTCAAACGCGCCGTCGTGGCGCCCACGAGGCCGGGGGAGCGTGCAGCACGTGAGCGGAGTGAGACGAAGCGACAGCCGTAGGGCGCATGGGCACGCTACGGACCGGCGAACGTTGTCAGAGGCTTTGGCAGATGGTAATGCAAGCCACGCCGACGATATCATCGGGACTGCAACCGCGTGAAAGGTCGTTAATCGGCTTGGCTAGACCTTGCAGGATCGGGCCATAGGCCATGGCCGCGGCCAGGCGTTCGGTAATCTTGTAGCAGATATTGCCGGCTTGCAGATCCGGAAAGATCAGCACATTGGCATCGCCGTGAATGGTGCCGTTTGGATTCTTGGAAGCGGCGACCTTGGGCACCAAGGCCGCATCGGCCTGGACTTCCCCGTCTACCACGGCGTCAAACCCCAGCGCCGCAAAGCGTTGCTGGGTCAAGAGGGTCGCCTGCTGCATCTTGGACACCAGTTCGTGCTGTGCGCTCCCTTTGGTCGAAAAGCTCAGGAAGGCTAGCCGCGGTTGCTTGTTGAGCAACGCACGATACGACACGGCGGTGGCGTGGGCGATATCCACCAGTTGTTCGGCCGTGGGACAGGGGTTGACGCCACAGTCGGCATAGAGCAGGACATCATCACCGGACGGGGTGGGGTGTTTCAAGTCCATCACAAAGCAGGAGGAGCCGAGTTGGATCCCTTTTGCTGTTCCCACGCATTGGAAGGCCGCCCGCAACATATCCGGCGTGGAGGCAATGCTGCCCGCTACCAGGCCGTCCGCCAAGCCGCGATCCACCATCATGTTGCCGAAATAGAGCCGTTTGCTACGCACAATTTGCGTCGCTTCCGCCAGCGTCATACCCTTGGTCTTGCGCTTTTCGTAGAAGGCCGCCGCGAGGGTGGGGAGCAGGTCGGAGCGCGTGTAGTCCAGACTGGTGAGGCCCGCTGAAGCGAGGGAGTCCCCCGCTTCCTGTTCCGCGAGGACCAGCTCTTCGGGTGTGGCCAGGACGATGGGGGTGGCCAGATGCGCACGCCGGAGTTTGATGGCTGCCAAGATAACGCGGGGGTCGTGCCCTTCGGGCAGGACCACGCGCTTGTTAGCCGCCTGAACACGGGGAATGAGGCGTTCGAGAATGTTCATGATAGGCTAGCGGGGGATCAGCGTGCTTGTGGTTGGTTGGTGACGGCGTGAGGTGTCTGGGTGCTGTGAAGGGGGGGCAGCGTTAGTGGGTCAGCAGTTCGTAGGTCTCGCGTGCAATCATCAACTCTTCATTCGTGGGCATGATGATGACGGGCGTACGGCTGTGATCCTTGGTAATAAGGCCGGCGTTGCCGCGGATGACCTGTTCGTTGCGCTGGTCGTCGAGCAGGCAACCGATGCCGCTTAGGCGTTCGATGATCTTTTTTCGCGCCGGATAACAATTTTCGCCGATACCGCCGGTCAGGACGATGGCGTCTGCGCCCCCCAGCAGGGCGTAGTAGCCGCCCACATAAAAGGCCGCCCGGTGACCAAACATGTCCAAGGCCATGGCGGCGGATTCGTTGCCACCGGCAGCTGCCTCAACCATGTCACGCATGTCGCCGCTGTCAATGCCACCGACGCCCAGCAGGCCACACTTCTTGTTCAGCAGGTCATCAATGGCATCCGGTGTCATGCCTTGGCGCATCAGAAAGAGGACAATCGCCGGATCAACATCCCCGCAGCGCGTGCCCATGACCAGACCGGGCAGGGGGGTCATGCCCATGGAGGTGTCCAGTACGCGCCCCCCGTCAATAGCGGTAATGCTGGAGCCGTTTCCCAAGTGGCAGGTGATTAGCTTGAGTTGCGCGACTGGCCGCCCTAGAAAGGCGGCCGTCGCCTGCATGACGTATTTGTGCGAAGTACCGTGAAACCCGTATTTACGAATGTGATACTGGTCGTAATACTGGTTGGGGATGGCATAGCGGAAGGCGTGGCTCGGCATGCTCTGGTGAAAGGCGGTATCAAAGACCGCCACGTTGGGCACCCCCGGGAAAACCGCTTCACAGGCCAAAATACCGCCGAGGTTGGGTGGGTTGTGCAGCGGTGCGAGTGCCGCACATTCGGTGATCGCGTTCTTGACGGCCGTGTCAACTTGGCGCGGCGTGCTGAATAGTTCGCCGCCATGTACGACACGGTGTCCGATGGCCTGAACGTCGCGTAGCGAGGGGATCACCCCTGTGGCGGGGTCCGTCAGAATGTGGCAGGCTGCCGTCAGCGCCTGCCCATGATTTTCCGCAGCAATGGACCGGTTGCTTTTGGCTTCGCCATCGCGCTGATAGGTCAGATTGGCACTGGGCTGTCCAATCCGTTCGACGACTCCCTTGGCCAGCATCTGCTCATTGGGCATGCTAAAGAGCATGAACTTCAACGAGGAACTGCCGGAATTGACGACCAAGATCTTATCAAGTGTCTGGCTAGGCATGGGGGTCCTACGTGTTACGGCACCGCCAAATGCAGTTGCGCGGCGTCGCTATTTAGTCCAAATAATCGTAGGTCATTCTGCCCCGAGTAGCCGGGGAATGCAAGATCGAAAAGCATAATAACCCCGACATGTTGTCAGGATCGCAGTTGGCCGACGGTTCCGCCGTATGTCATAAATGACAATTGCTGCATTTCCGCTTGCGTGGTATCTATCGGCTGGCGTACTATCTGCACGTCACGTCATTCTGACGGATCCATCTGGAGAGGTGGCTGAGTGGCTGAAAGCAGTGGTTTGCTAAACCGCCGTACCGGTTTAAAGCTGGTACCGAGGGTTCGAATCCCTCCCTCTCCGCCAATTTTATTGGCCCGCTTGTTACTCAGGCATGGGCGGCAGCCGGAAGGCGTGGGTGTTTTCTGGCACGGCGTATAATGGTTCGACGGTGGGGAAGCCCCGCCGGGCCAGGGCGGTCAGCAGTTCCTGCAGAAAGGACTCTGGCGTGGATGCGCCGCTGGCAATGCCCAGAATTTGTATGTTTTCCAGTGGCACGCCTGCCAGTTCCGTGCCAGTTCCGATCAGTTGCGCCGGACAGCCGGCCTGACGGGCGGTTTCCACCAGACGGCGGCTGTTGGAACTGTTGGGCGAACCCAGCACCAGCAGCAGTTCTACCTGTGCGGCCAGAACGCGCACCGCCTGCTGCCGGTTGCGTGTGGCGTAGCAGATGTCGTGATGCAAGGGGTGCCGCAGGTGGGGGAAACGGGTTCGTAGGATGGCCAGGACGCCGTCCGTGAGCTCCGGTGTCAGCGTGGTTTGTGATACAACACCCACACGGTTGGGATCGGCGGGGTGCACCTGCCACGCCTCGCTTTCGTTTTCCACCACCAGGACGTGGTCCGGCGCTTCCCCAACGATGCCGATCACTTCGGCGTGGGTGCGATGCCCGATGCAGACCACGTCGCAATCCTCGGCGACAAATTGCAGTACTTCCCGGTGTACCTTGGCAACGAACGGACAAGTGGCATCGATGATCCGCAACTGACGCCGGCAGGACTCCTCCCGTATGGCGGGTGACACGCCGTGCGCGGAGAAGAGCACCACGGCACCGGTCGGGATGTCATCCAGGCGTTCCACAACATGCAGGCCGCGCGCGCCCAGGGCGGCGATGACTTGGGCATTATGCACAATCTCGTGCAGGCCGTAGACGGGGCTGGCGTAGCGGCTCACGGCGGCCTCAGCCGCCGCTACGGCGCGCGTTACGCCGGAACAGAAGCCGTGCGGGTAGGTGACGAGGAGGCGTTTGGTGGGCATGGGGGGGGCGCCGAGCCGCGCGTTGACCTTTCTTGCGCTTTCAGGTAAGAATATCCGCGACGGGTGTTATTGAAAAGCGTAAAAGGCTATGCAGGGGTGATGCGGGATGAGCATGCGCGGAAGCTGGATCGCGGTGAACAATTGGTTGGTGCGGCATGCGCGCCGCCGAGTGTCACCGGCGCATTTACTGGTGCTGCTCCCTCGCTGTCTGCAACGTACGGGGTGCGGTCAGGATGTGGTGGCTGATTTGGAGGCCTGCCGGCGCTGCGGCCAGTGCGATTTGGCCGTGTTGATCCGATTGCGCGCGGAGACCGGTGTGCGGTTCCATGTGGCAGGTGGCGGACGCGCGGCGTTGGCGCTGACCAGGCGCACGGATGTGCGGGCCGTGGTCGCCTGTGCCTGTGAGAAGGAGTTGCTGGAGGGGATTTGTGCGGCGTTCCCTAAACCGGTGTTGGCCATCTCTAATGAGACCCCGGAAGGGTTGTGCCGGAATACACGTGTCGCGACGGAACGGTTGTACGAGGCCATTCGGGCCATGATCCGCACCTGAGCACGTGCGCGGAGCGGTGGGTAGGAAAAGATGGCGGAGCGGCTCAAGTTGCTTGCCGTGACGGGGGGGGCCTGCCATAATCAGCACCTGTCGTCTGCAAGGGGATTTTTTTGCATGGTTGAAAAGCAGCTTAACGAAGGCAGCAATGCTTTGCCACACACGGCCATTGATGCGGAGGTGTGTAAGGGGTGCCGGCGCTGCATTGCCGCATGTCCGCAGCAGGTTTTGCGTTTGCGGCCCACGATGAACCATTGTGGCATTCAGCCGGCGGAGTATATCGGGCGCGATTGTACGGGGTGCGGGATTTGTTTTTATAACTGCCCCGAACCTTACGCTATTCGGGTGGAGTCGCCGGACCGGCCCACGCGCAACTCATGAATTCTGACAACGTGCGATCAGGCACAAGGAAGTGACTCGGATGGTCAGGCTGATGAAAGGGAACGAAGCGGTGGTGGCCGGCGCATTGTATGCCGGTTGTGATGCCTTCTTCGGTTACCCCATCACCCCCGCCAGCGAAATCGCCCATGCGGCGGCGGAGTGGTTGCCGGCGGTGGGGCGGGTCTTTATCCAGGCCGAGTGCGAGACGGCTTCGATCAATATGGTCTATGGTGCCGGTGCGGCCGGCAAGCTTGCCATGACGGCGACCTCCGGGCCGGGGATGAGCCTGATGCAGGAGGGGCTGTCCTATATGGCAGGCACCGGGATTCCCGGGGTCGTGGTCAATATTCAGCGCGCCGGACCGGCGCTGGGTAACGTCTACACCGAACAGGCGGATTACAATCAGGCCGTGAAGGGGGGGGGGCATGGTAGTTATCATGCCATGGTATTGGCCCCGGCCAGCGTGCAGGAGTTGTGCGACGGCACCATGCGCGCCTTTGCGTTGGCCTTTCAGTATCGCACGCCGGTGATCGTCTTATCGGACGCGGCCCAGGGGCAGATGACAGAATCGATGCGTCTGCCCGTGGTCGAGCATGACCGCCCTGCCGGTGTGGCAGCGTGGGCCGTACAGGGGACAGCTGCCTCGCGGGGGAATCTGCACACCTCGATCTTTCTGGATGTGGATGTGCTGGAAGGGATCAACCGGGATCTGCAGCGCAAATATGCCGCCATGCAGGTAGAGGCGGCGGCCGAAGAGTACCGTATTGATGATGCCGAGGTGGTTTTTCTGGCCTATGGCACCTCCAGTCGCATCGCGCGCACGGCGGTGGATCAGTTGCGTGCCACGGGGGTACGAGCCGGGTTATTCCGACCGTTGACCCTTTTTCCATTTCCACGGGAGGCGCTGTGTCGCCTGGCGGACCGGAAACTGGTGGTGGTGGAGATGAGTTGCGGACAGTTTCGTGAGGATGTCATCGGGCAGTTTGCCGCCGGGATCCGCAAGGTTCCGGAGGTGCAACTGGTGCACCGGATGGGTGGCGTGCTGGTTTCGGTGGATGCCGTGGCGGAAGCTGCGCGCAAGCTTGTATGAGTACCAAACGTACAGTGGGCATGTTTGAGTCGTTCGACCGCTCCGGTCGTGCTACCCGGAGTTCGCACTATTGCGCCGGGTGCGGGCATGGCATTCTGCACAAGTTGATTACCGAAGCGCTGGTCGAACTGGGGCTGCAGGATCGCACGGTGGTGGTCAGCCCGATCGGGTGTGCGGTATTCGGCTATTATTACTGGGACGTAGGGAACATTGGCGCGGCGCACGGGCGTGCGCCGGCGGTGGCCACCGCCGTGAGTCGCACGATACCACAGGCGGTGGTGGTGGCCTATCAGGGCGACGGGGATCTGGCGGCCATCGGGTTCAATTGCGCAGTGCAGGCGGCTAATCGCGGCGAGCGCATGGTGACGTTCATGGTCAACAACTGCACCTACGGCATGACCGGCGGGCAGATGTCACCCACCTCGTTGCTGGGGCAGCGGACTTTGACATCGCCCCAGGGACGGGAGGCCGCCACGGAAGGACATCCGCTGCGCGTGGCCGAGTTGTTTAATCAGTTGCAGGCGCCCGTCTATATTGCCCGCTGTTCCGTGGCGGACACGAAGCGGATCTTCCAGACCAAGCAGATCGTGCGCAAGGCGCTAGAATTGCAGCGGGATGGCAAAGGGTATGCGTACGTCGAGGTGCTTTCGCCTTGTCCCACGGCCATGGGGTTGGATGCTTTGGCGTCGGCGCGGTTTACCGCAGAGCAGATGGAGCAGGTCTTTCCTCTCGGGGTAATCCGGGATCACAGTACGCAGGCCGTGCCTTTGCCACCGCCTGCGCCAGCCTGTTCGGTGCCTGATTTCTTTGCCCGTTATCGGGATCGTGATTTTCCAGCGCCGGTGGAGGACGCAACCTACACGGAACGCCGCATGATTGTGGCCGGATCCGGCGGGCAGGGAATCCTGGTGCTGGGGCTCTGTCTGATTGAAGCCGGGGCCTTGGCCCAGCGCTTTGTCACCTGGTATCCCACCTATGGGCCGGAGCAGCGCGGTGGCTTTGCCTCTTGTGCCCTGGTGATCGGCGGCCGTACGATCGGCTCGCCGCATGTGGAACACCCGGATATTCTGGTCTGCCTGACCCGTCCCATGCTGGAGCGTTTCCTCCCTCTGGTGAAACCAGGTGGCGTGGTGTTCTGCGATACGATGATCCTGGGCCCGGACGCACCATCCCGGCCGGATGTGCGCATCGTTGCGGTGCCGGCCACGGAGCTGGCGGCCGCCAATGGCAGCAGTCGCGCGGCCAATACCGTGATGCTCACCGCCTTGTTGCACACCCGCGTCACCGGGTTGCCGGAAGAGGCCATCTTGCATGCCCGGGATGCCACCCTGCGGAAGAAGCCTAGCCTAATTGCCTTGAATCGACATGTTTTTGATGCGGGGCTGGCGTGGTGTCGCCAGAATCTGCCCTGATGCAAGTGGGGCCTGGTTCGGGCCGCCCTGCCGCCGTGGCCCACGTAACGCAGCGATTGATCGATACTAGGGCTCCTCATGAGGATGCGGGATGATCAAGCCGGAAGATGTCGGAAAACAAATCCGGGAGTTGCGCCAGCAGCGCGGCATGTCCTTGCGTACGCTGGCGCAAAAAGCGGGCGTGTCTGTCAGCTTTGTCTCCAAGATTGATGCGGGCCGCGGTTCCCCTACGCTGGCGACCTTGCTAAAACTGGTGGAGGCGCTGGACCTCAGCATGCCGGAATTTTTGGCGGTGTCGGACGCGCAGGCCGATCGTGTGCTCGTGCAGCGACAGAATGAGATGCAAGTGCTGAGCGATGAGGACAAGCTTTGGCGCTACCTGTTCCCCTGCCAGCGTGCCGTTAAAGCGATCATGACGTACGAGGAGTACCGTCCCCAGACCCGGCAAGCCGTGATGGAAGAGCATCTGGCGGATGTGTGCGGCTTGGTACTGGAGGGGGAACTCACCCTGACGGTCAAGGGGAAGGCGCCGGTGTCAGTGCAGACGGGGGATAGTTTCTACATTATTGCCGGAACACCGCATATCGCTGCCAATCAGGGGCGGACCGTATTGCGGATGGTAGTGACCGAACTGCCGCACACCCGGGTGTTGTCCGTGGCGCGCGGGCGTCATAGTCGGACGCGTCGGCCGGCATGAATCGATGAACCCGGATTCCTCGCTGTGGCTGTCTCCGGGGCGCACGGAGAAAGCGGACCATGCAGACTGAGTGCTGGGATGATACCCGGGTGGTGTGGCTGAAGAATGCGCAGATTTGCGTGGCGGTGGCACCGGAACTCGGCGGCCGCGTGGTGAGTCTGCGGCATCGCGGCCGTGAACGCGAGTTTCTCTGGCGTCATCCAGCGTTGCGTCTGGCACCTTGTCCCCCCGGATCGGCCTATGACCCTCACTTTTACGGCGGTATCGATGAGGTCATGCCGTGCGACATCCCCGAGGTGCTGGCGGACATCGCCTGCCCGGATCATGGCGAATTGTGGACGACGACGCTGACCGCGCAGGGGTCGGATCAGGAATTGTCCTTGCGCGGAACCCTGCCGCAATACGGCTTGTCCTACCAGCGCGGCCTGCGACTGGAGGAACATCAGCTGATTTGCGACTATCGCATCGGTAATCCAACGGCTGAAAATCGCCCTTTTATTTGGAAATTGCATGCCGCCCTGGCTGTGCAACCCGGCGATCGCATGCTCTGTTCGGCGGACGAGGCCTACGTGCCTGACCCCGCCTGGTCACGTCGTTCTTCGCGACTGCCGTTTGCCTGGCCGACGGCGGATGGGGTGGATTTTTCTGTGGTTCCCGCCCCGGATGGCAGTACGGAGTTTTTGGTGCTGCAGGGGTTGCGCGAGGGGATGATGGGGCTCGCCGCCCAGGATGGTGCCCGGATCGAATGTAGGTTCGACCGGAAGGTCTTCCCCTGTTGCTGGTATTTCGCCTCGCATGGCGCTTTAGGTGGTGCCTATACCGCCGTGTTGGAGCCTTGCACGTCCCCGTGGCTGCATGTCAGGGAAGCCGCAGCACACGGGGGGGGCGTATGTTTGGGTCCCGAGGAAACCTTGACCACGACGGTGGTCTGGTCCGTGTATGCGTGAGTCGGTGCTAGGCTGAGCGTGAGCGACCGGGGCGCGTGGGTACGCGGACGGCGCTCAGGCCAGCAGCGCCGCTTGCGCTTCGGTCACTTGCCACTTCAGCGGCTGACCAGCGAGATAGCGGTCTAGCTCATCAATCATGTAGCGCCCCATGCGCCGGCATTCGTTGTCCGTGGAACCGGCGATGTGCGGGGTCAGGAACACATTGGACAGCGTATACAACGGCGAACCTAGCAGCGGCGGCTCGGGGTGGGTGACGTCCAATACGGCGGTGAGGTCCACGCGCCGTTGCAGCACATCGATCATCTCGGCTTCGCGCACAATGGCGCCGCGCGCCGTATTAATGAATGTCGCACCCGGTTTCATGGTGTCGAGCATCGCGCCGGTGATGAGACCTTCCGTCTCCTTGAGCCACGGCGCATGCAGCGAAACCACGTCAGCCGTGCGGAACAGCTCTGGGAGGGAAGCCGGTGTGACGCCCAACGCCACGGCTTCTTCGGCGGTGAGGAACGGATCATACACCAGGACGCGCAGGTCAAAGGGGCGCAGTCGTTCGCGTACGAGCCGGCCGATCATGCCGAGTGAAATCAGCCCGACGGTGCTGCCATACGCCCCGGCCACCGGTGGGCGTGCGGGGTACGCGCCGGCTTGGCGCACGGCCAGGTTGGTGGCAAAGATGCGCTTGAGGCTGAACAGGATGGCGGCCAGCGTGAATTCGCTGACGGGCACGGCATTGGCGCCCCAGGCACTACACAGGACGATCCCTGATCGCCAGAAGGCGTCGGTCACAAACCCTTTAACCGTGCCGGCACCGTAGAACACGGCCTGCAAGCGCGGCGCCGCCGCCAAAAAAGGCGCATCCATGGTCGCCATCCCCCAGCTCGACAGGATGATGTCCGCCTGACGCAGCAGCTCCGGACACGTGGTAATCGTGGCGGCGTTGCATGGCGGCGCCAGCAGATGCACGCGCGCGGCCAGATCGCGCCGTTCGTCAGGCCCGTAGACCTTCTCGAAGAGCCCGTCTCCGACAATAAAGAGCGCGTTGAGTCGGGGTTTGGTTGCGGTTGGCCTGGTGTTCATAGGCGTGCGTGTACCTAAGATTACACAGGCTGCCGTTCCTGACAATCCTGATTCTTGTGAACCCAGTTATCGACTCCGGCACGATCTGTGGGTATGCTAGCCACCATTTCCAACGGTCGGAAGAGGCTGGGGCGCGCCGTCGTCATGCGCGGAGCGCGATACAACCCGGCACCGATGGTTGCAGGAGACTACCATGGATGCAGTAGTGGCCCAGTACAGCAAGCGGCTGACGGAGTTTATCGGCACGGATTATCATCTGATGTACCGCGAACCCGGTGGCGAGATCCCGCATCCATTCCTGACGCCGGGCAGCGCGCAATACTGCGATGTGTTGTGGGATTGGGATTCGTGGCTGACGGATGTCGCGTTGCGCCAGATTGTGCGGCGCCAGGGTGGAGCGGCGGAGAGCCAGAGGCTGGCGGTCTATGAGAAGGGGTGCATCCAGAACTGGTTGGAATATGCGAAGCGCAGCAGTTGTGTGGGCTGGGTGCCCATCTGGGTGAACCGGACGGGCAACGTGGCGCCGGCAGATGTGTATGCGCAGAACATGCACAAGCCCTGCCTGGTACAGCATGCCGCTTTTATCGTGCAGGAAAACGGTGGCGATGTGGCGTGGCTGCGGGAAGGGCTGATGTTTCTGCAGTATTTCGTCAACAACTACCGCAACCACCACCGGCATGCCTGTGGACTCTATTTCTGGCAGAACGATGCGGCCATTGGCGTGGATAACGATCCCTGCACGTTTGGACGCCCCCCGCGCAGCAGCGGCTCGATCTATCTAAATTGCCTGATGTACAAGGAGTTGCTGGCGTTGGTTTACCTCCTGCAGCGCGTCGGCCAGGATGAAGTCGCCGCACAGTACCAAGCGGATGCGGATGCCCTCCGAAATGCCATTCGGGAGCATTGCTGGGATGAGCGGGACGGTTTTTATTACAGCGTGGATTTGAATCTGACGGAGCCCGAGCGTCAGCGCTGGACGGCGCATGCGGGACAGGTGCGTGACTGGCCGTGCCTGATTCAGCGCCTCGGGGTCTGGTCCGGCTTTCTCGCTATGTGGGCCGGCATTGCCACTCCGGAACAGGCGCAGCGCATGGTCCGGGAGCATTACCGGCAGGCACGTACCTTCTGCGCGCCGTTCGGCGTGCGGACCCTTTCGCGTATGGAGAAGATGTATAATTTGCGCGCTTCCGGCAACCCGTCGTCCTGGCTGGGGCCGATCTGGGGGATCTCGAATTATATGACTTTCCGGGGGTTGGTCCGGTATGGCTTTGATGAGGATGCGCGAGACCTGGCCTACAAAACGATCCGGTTGTTCGGACAGGATCTGGAGAAGCACGGCGGGTTGCACGAGTATTACCAACCGGAGAGTGGTGCGCCGATCCTGAATATTGGTTTTCAGAACTGGAACTATCTGGTGCTGAATATGATGGCGTGGCTGAAGGGCGAACCGGTGGTGGCAGAGTTTTGATGTAAGCAAGGCATGGCGCATCGCCTCATAATGGCGCTGGTCTGCTGGCTGGCGGGGGCAGGGTGCCCGCTGCTGTCGGCACCTGCCAGCTTGCTTCAGCAGTTTCTGGATGGATCTAAGGGGTATGCGGCGCTGCCCCGGAGTCCATATACGCCGGCTTTTCGCCTGGAGGCCATCCCGCCGCCGCCGGATGCTAAGGGATCGGAGTGGTATTACCTTTGCGATGGTCCGCAGCGCATCGGGCTGACCCAGACGTGGATCTGCGAGATTGAGTTGTTCCGGTTCTTCCCGGCCGCGCCAGGCCAGGGGGAGCCCTATCCGATCCCGCCGGTTTATCACTGGGCGAATTTGCATGGGGCCCGCATTCAGATGTATGGCCGGCAGATGCTCCCCGCTGATCCGGCGTTTCGCCTTACGTTCACGCGGAAAGAGGGCGAAACCATCGAGTTTACGACGGAGAACGTGCATCGCGAAGGGGGGATTCACGGAACGAATCAGTACCGGCTGGCGTGGGATCAGCGGCTGGGTTATGTCGTCTATTGCCATAGCCGCTATTCCATGGCAGAGCCGCGTGCGATTGAGTTCAACAACCTGCTGGCCGGCGGGATCTCCGACGCTCGGGCGGAACATAAGCGCTGGCAGAAGACCGTTCGGACACTGGTGGATGGAAAGATCGGGTTCGTGTACCACAGCCCGTTGCACGTCCCTACGGATGAGATCGCGGCCGGGGGCTTTGTCGGTTATATCACGGAAGAGCGCATGAATCCGTTTGTGGAACTGTTGGAAACGGATACGCCCGTGAGTATCAGCACCTGCAGCCAGTGGTACGACCAGCATATTGTCCTTAAGCCGCCGGCGCAGCGGGGGGCGGACGGGTTGTATCACACACAGGCTCGGTATCGATTTTTGTCATTGCCGGGTGCGGTGGCGCGCGAACTGGAGCAGGTGGCGGTGGATCAGTCGCCTGAGGCCGGGCCTTCGGGCGTGCCCGGGTTTCTGCCCGGCACGACCAATGACTTCGAGACGACGGTGCCGCGCGAGGGCCTGTACCTCGGCCCTATCTGGCGCAATGCCAAGCTTTCAGAGACGTTTGCGCATTCCGGGAAGAGCTCGTTGCGCCTGCGCGGGGCTGGTGCCGGGCGGGAGGTCTCGATCTCGCCGACTGGCGGTGGTCCGGCGGTGTACGGCGAATCCAGCAAGCGCTATCGGTTGTCGGCCTGGGTTAAGACGCGGGGGCTGTTGGATGGGGGCGCCTACCTGCAGGTGGATGACGTCTTCTGGTCCTGGAGTGACCAACGAGCCACGCGCCGATCGACGCCGGTGGGCGGCAATCAGGATTGGACGCGCGTGGAGTTGTGCTTCCAACCCTCGGCAAATGACCCGTTTCTGCTGATCAAGCTCTGTGTGGCCGGTTCCGGCTCGGCGTGGTTCGATGATCTGGCGTTAATGGCGTGGTGAGCGGTCCTATTGTGGGCTGGTCATGGCGCGATGAATTCTTTATATTGGTCACCTTCGGGACTATCCCGGGTGGCGAGCGCCGGCCGACGTGGCGCAGGTGTAGCGAGAAAGTCATGCCCAATACCGTTTTGATTGGCGCCCAGTGGGGCGATGAAGGCAAAGGGAAGGTCATCGATGTGCTGACCGCGCAGGCAGACCTGGTGGTGCGTTATCAGGGCGGTAGCAATGCCGGGCATACCGTAATTGTGGCCGGCCATAAGTATGTGCTGCATCTGGTCCCTTCCGGAATTCTGCACCCGGGCAAACAGTGTGTGATCGGCAATGGCGTGGTGGTGGATCCACTGGCGCTGATCGAAGAGATCCGCATGTTGGAAAAAGAAGGGATCGTGGTGCAGGGACGCCTTTGCGTCAGCGATCGCGCCCATTTAGTACTGCGCTACCATAATGCGCTGGACAAGGCGGACGAAGCGGCGCGCAGCGATGGCAAGCGCATCGGCACCACCGGGCGCGGCATTGGCCCGACGTATCGCGACAAGGTCTGTCGTACCGGCTTGCGCATGGGCGACCTGGTGGAGCGTGATTTCCCGGAGCGGTTGGCGGCGAACGTGGCGGCGGCGAATCAAGCGCTGGCGGCCCTTGGCGCTGCGACGTTGGATGTCGCGGAATTGCAGAAGATTTACGCCGAAGCCGCTTGTGCCCTGGCGCCCTACATTGCGGACACGGTCGAAGTCGTGAATGCGGCGGACCGTGCCGGGCAGCAGATCCTGTTGGAAGGTGCGCAGGGGACCATGCTGGACGTGGATTTCGGCACCTATCCTTTTGTCACGTCTTCCAGCCCGACCTCAGGTGGGGCTTGTACCGGCACCGGACTGTCGCCCCGGCGGGTAGAACGTGTGGTGGGCGTGATCAAGTGTTATACCACCCGCGTGGGGGAGGGGCCATTCCCCACGGAGTTGCTGGATGCTGCCGGGGAGGATCTGCGGCAGCGGGGAGCTGAATTCGGCGCTACCACCGGTCGTCCCCGGCGGTGTGGCTGGTTTGATGCCGTGGTCGGTCGATATTCCCAGACTGTCAATGGGGTGGATCTCTGGGCCTTCACCAAGCTCGATGTGCTGGATTCGCTCCCTGTGCTCCGCATTTGCACGGCGTATGAATTGGATGGTAAACGCATCACCACGATGCCGGCCAGCCTGGCGGCCTTTCAGCGCTGTAAGCCGGTGTATGAGGAGATGCCCGGTTGGCTACAGAAGACCAGCCAAGTAACACGCTACGAGGATCTGCCGGTTGCCGCCCGTGCCTATGTGGAACGGTTGGTGGCCTTGATCGGTGGCAAATTGGGCATCCTTTCCGTCGGCCCCGGTCGCGAAACCACGTTGCGGCTGGGTTTGTAAGGTCAGATCGGATCTGGTAGCTGCGGTTTTACGGTCGATTCAGGATACGCCTCTGTTCGGTACGACATGTCATCCAGCTCTGATAGCATCCCCACGCACATCGCCATCATCATGGATGGCAATGGGCGTTGGGCACAGCAACGGGGGTTGCCGCGCCTGAAAGGGCATGAAGCCGGCGCCGAAACCGTTCGGCATGTCATGCGCTACTGTCGAGCCGCCGGGGTGCGTTACCTAACGCTCTATGCCTTCAGTTCCGAGAACTGGGCGCGGCCACCGTTGGAAGTGCTGGGGTTGATGTCGCTCTTGAAGTCCTTCTTGCGCGATAACGAGGCGGAATTTCATGAGAATCAGGTGCGGTTGCGGGTCATTGGTCGCCGCAGCGACCTGGAGTCTTCCATTGTGCGCGAACTGGAACGCGTCGAGCGCGCGACGGCTGCGTACACGGCCGGGCAACTGATTCTGGCCTTGAGCTACAGTGGCCGCGGCGAACTGGTGCAGGCGGCACGTGCCATGGCCGAGAAGGTCCGCCGCGGCGAACTGCGGCCCGACCGCATTGACGAGACCGTCTTTGCTGCGCACCTGTATGCACCGGATGTGCCGGATCCGGATCTGATCGTGCGGACCAGCGGCGAGATGCGCATCAGTAATTTCCTGCTCTGGCAATGTTCTTACAGTGAATTTTATGTAACACCGGTGCTGTGGCCGGAGTTCCGTGAACCGGACTTTCGCGCGGCGCTAGAGGCCTATCAGCAGCGTCAGCGTCGCTATGGTCGTGTGGCAGATAAGGTGTAACCGGATGCGGCTTGCAGTCATAAAACGTATTTTTTCCGGCTTATCGGTGGGCGCGGTCTGGGCGCTGGGTTTGCTGTTTGCTCCGCCGGTGGTGTTGTTCGCGGCGATGCTCGGTTGCGCGCTCCTGTGTCAGTGGGAGTTCTATCGACTCGCAGAGCGCGGCGGGTACACGGCCTGTCGTTGGCTGGGGCTGGGGATGGGAGCCTTGTGGTTAACGAGCATCTTTGTCGCCGGCCACAGAAATTACCAGATGGAATCGCTGTTGCTGGTGGTCGGCGGGGGGGGGCTGCTGACGCGTTTGCTGTTTGATGCGCGCATGGCTCGTCCCATGGAGGCGGCGGCCATCACGCTATTGGGGTTTGGCTATGTGCCATTTCTGATGGGGTTCTTTATTTATGTGGCACACGGGGGGGCGGACGGCGCGATGACCTTTAGCCGCGGTGGCATTTTCCTGGCGTTCTACGCGGCGCTGGTGGTCAAAATGACGGATGTGGGCGCGTATGCGGTGGGCACGGCGTGCGGGCGACATAAGATGTTTCCGCGCATTTCGCCCGCCAAGTCGTGGGAGGGGTTGGCCGGCGGTCTGGCCTTGGGTGTGGGGTGCAGCGTGGCGATCGTGCTGCTGGCTCGGCACTGGTCGGTCATACCGGCAACGCCTTTATCGCACGTGAGTTTGCTGGTGGCCGTGGGGGTGGGCTTGCTACTCGGTGTGATGGGGGTGCTGGGCGACCTGATTGAATCCATGTTCAAGCGGTCGGTGCATGCCAAGGATTCCAGTGGTATTTTACCTGCCATGGGTGGCTTGTTGGATGTGTTTGATAGCCTCTTGTTCGCGCCCGCCGTGCTCTACTTCCTGCTCCCGTTCTTGTAAATTCGCTTGCACTTGCCCCCTGAACCCTGAACCCTGAACCCTGAACCCTGAACCCTGAACCCTGAACCCTGAACCCTGAACCCTGAACCCTGAACCCTGAACCCTGAACCCTGAACCCTAAACCCTGATCCCAG
>CAIOST010000276.1 GCA_903861045.1 uncultured bacterium
CGTTGATCGGAATGCAACGAGTGCGTCAGGGGACGCTATACTCAAGGTAGGAGCCGTATGCGGTAGTGCCGCAAGTACGGATCTGTGCGGGGGGCACCCGGCGACGGGAGTCCCTACCGCGACGGGACAATAGACATTCAGATTGGTGTTATACCAAAGACGATAATCATGGCCGTCGGTGTACGCCATAGATCCTTTCTAGCCGAGAGCAAGCTTGACGCTGGACAAATGTTGCTGACTTGTCGCCACCGCGCCGGTCAAACCTCCGACTGGCCACCGTAGCCACCGTCACTATTGGCGGGTCGCCCGTTGGTTGAAAATTCCGAAACGTTTCGGAATTTTTCGAGCAGGGATAGCAGCGCGCAGTAGCGTCTGGCAGCTCTGCCGGGTTAAGTTCAACAAGTCGGGCATTCAACTTTTAACCTGCACTAGCGCGGGTACCCACCTTTTCCGAACGCACAAGAACGTTAACGAATATGCCCAGGATCGGATACTCGCTGGCTGACCTATCAATTGTGACGCCTGCGCGTGCGGGATTGTCGGAGACGAAATGCCAGTGCGTGGCGCTGTCAGCTCGGTAGCGCTTGACCGCACATACGCCCGTGCTGTCGCCAGCGGCAAAGTCGGCGACGATCACGATCTGGCCGTCCTGGCGCGGTGTACGGTGGTACTCGAAGATGGCAATGTCACCGACGCGCAGCGTGGGTTCCATGCTGTCCCCGGTGATGCGCACGAGGAAGCGGTTCTCTTTTGCCAAATGCTTTGGCACGCGGAACCAATCGCATTCTGAACAAGCCTCGATGTTTCCGGCCGCAAAACCGGCTGCCAGGGGTCCAGCGGCCAGTTCGGCCACCAGGGGGAGGGCTGTGGTAAATGGTTCGCCTTGGGCCAGGTCACACAAAGCGATAGGGTTGCTGCTAGTCGAGTTACACGCAGGTTTCGGTTTCATTGGTTGCTTCGCAACCACACCGCCTAGGTTCGCTTGCCAGCGGAGTACCCCACGCGGGATCGCCACCATCTCTGTCGCATCCAAAAGCGCGGCAAAGGCCGGTTGCTCCCACTGCGTGTCAGGTGCGTTCCGTCCCAGCAGCGTCCGGCTGATCTCAAAGTCCGGTCACGGTTGATGATGGTTTCGATCTGGTCCACCGGGCGGGCGCCGCTGACGGTGTCGAGCCGTAGGATCAGGGTAGTCCACTGCACATCGCCGCGCCCCATGGCATCGGCGTTCTTTTCGCGCGCTACCAGCGTGAACCCCAATCGCTCAAACAAGAGCGTGAGTTCAGCCGGTGGGCGTTCGCGGAAGAGGCGCCCTTGATGATCGCGCGATGCGGCGTCCACCGCCCGGCCCTCGGACACCGACAGCACGGCCGTACCGCCGGGCTTGAGCATCTGCCGCAACTGGTAAGCAAACTCGAACAGATCCGTGTCCGGCAAGTGCATGATCACCGCCACGGCCAAGACGGCGTCAAACGTATCGGAAAGAATCGCTGGTTTGGACGCAAGCGGCAGCGGGAATGTCGCCTGGAGGATCTCGACGAAGGGCAAGTAACAGAACTCGGTTGCGGGATAGTCCACGATCCGTACTTGATCACCGGCGGACTTCCGGAAGGCCTCCAGCATGCCGGCAGAAGCGTCCGTGGCCACGACCCGAAAACCGCGCTCTACCAGAAAGCGCGCATCCCGTCCGCAGCCGCAGCCGATTTCCAGGACACGGGCACCGGCTGGCAGATGCTTCAGCAGGATACGTTGCAGTTCGGAGGCATCTGCCGCGCCATGCCGCGTGGCGAAGTCCGCCGCGCGTGCATCGTAGGCTTTGACAGTCTGCTCGTCCATGTGGGATAGAGTTTAGCA
>CAIOST010000277.1 GCA_903861045.1 uncultured bacterium
AGCCATGGGTGCCGCAGCGCTGCAATACTACGCATTCGATTCGATGTACAACGACCGGACCATTTTCTACGGCGACCTTTCCATAAAGGCTATGGCAGCGCCCGCCAACGCCCTGCCCCGCGTGGAGGCCTTCACCAAAAACTGCACCACGGTGTACGTTGGCCAGCCGGTCACATTCACGATCGCCGTGAGCGATCCGGATGCCAACGCCACGAATAGCCCCTACGTGGAGTTCAAACAGCAGGTTGAGTGGTTCATGACCGGCTATGACTATGGCCGGAATAACCCCACCTATGTTACCAACGATACCCAGTGCGCCACCTGGACCAATCAGACGCATGTCTTCACGAGCCCCGGCACCTATACGGTCCGTGCCGAAGTGATGGACGAGTGGCTGGCCCGTAGCTATCAGGAGCTGACGGTCATGGTGCAGCAGCCGGCGGTTACCTGCACGGTCAATGCGCCCACCAACGGCGCCGTAGTGATTGAAGGGACTAATCTGACGATCACGGCGGCTCCCACGGTTACGTACGGCAGCGTGAGCAATGTCGAGTTCTACCTCGACGGCCTCAAGATCGCCACCGCTCCGAGTTCGCCGTACAGTTGCGTCTGGACCAATGCCGTCAAGGGCACGCATGTATTGACGGCCAAGGCCACCGACGGTGCGGGTAACTTCACCAATTCCACGGCCGTGAGCCTAAGCGTCCTGCCGATCACGACGTGTACAATCACCGCACCGGCGAATGGCTCGGCCTTGAAAGCGGGGACAGATCTGTCCATCACGGCCACCGCCGTAGTCTCGGCCGGCACGGTCAGCAAGGTGGAGTTCTGCCACGACGGCGTGCCGATCGGCGAAGCCACGAGCGCGTCGTATGCCTGCGTCTGGTCCAACGTGCCCATCGGGTTTTACGCGCTGACCGCCAGGGCGATCCAGAGCGATGGCCGGACGGGCGATTCGGCGGCGGTGTACGTCAACGCCACGGCCAGTGGTTCGTGGGAGGGTGTCTTCGCCAGCGGAGGGACGGTGACGAACTACACGCTTGGTGGCACCAACTACCGGGCGCACATTTTCACGACCGTGGGAACGACCAGTCTTACCGTCATGGCCGGCGGCTTCGTGGAGGTGCTGGTGGTTGGCGGCGGCGGTGGCGGGGGTAGTGATATGGGCGGGGGCGGCGGGGCCGGCGGGTTGATTTACAGCAACATGATGCCCGTCGTCGTCAGCAACTATACAGTGACGGTTGGCGCCGGCGGCGCCGGCGCTCCAGCCGGCACCTGCCAAGTGCGTGGCTACAACGGCAGTGACTCCGTGTTTGAGTCCCTGATTGCCGGTGGCGGTGGCGGGGGCGCTTCAACCCATAACGTCAACAGCAGTCCCGCCGGCAGCGGCGGGTCCGGTGGCGGAGCGTCCGGGCAGAATGCGAACCGCGGCACTGGCCAGCCGGGCCAAGGCAGCGATGGGGCGCAAAGCGGGGGGGCTTGGTATCCCGGTGGTGGTGGCGGGGCGGGTGGTCCTGGGTTGAACAATCCAGCTCTCGGTGGTGTGGGGCGGGCGTTCTCCATCAGCGGTACGAACTACTTCTACGCTGGCGGTGGCGGGGGGGCCGGCTATAGCGGCGCTGCCGGCAACGGCGGCCTGGGTGGCGGCGGTGGTGGCAGCGGCGGAACGGCGGGAGGCTTGGGTGGCGGCAATGCTCTCAACTCCGGTAACGCCGGAACAGCGGGTGCCGGGTGGGCTAACGTACCCGGCGGCGACGCGGGCGCGAACACCGGCGGCGGCGGCGGTGGCGGATCGCATTACAACTCGAACAATCGTGGCGGCAACGGCGGCTCGGGTATCGTGATCGTGCGCTATGTGACGGGCGGCGGGGCGGTCGCGCCCGTGCCCCCCACAGGGTTTGTAGCCACGGCTGTGGCCACCAATCAGATCAATTTGGCGTGGACCGACAACGCGAGCAACGAGAACGGCTATCTGGTAGAGCGGTCTCAGAACAGCAACACCTGGGAGTTGGTCACGCTGACCGGCGTGAATGCCACGAACACCAGCGACAGCGCGCGGGCGACCAACACGCTTTACTACTACCGCGTGGCGGCCAGCAATGCGGCGGGGCTCTCGGCGTATGGCTATGCCTCGGCCCGCACCTGGACGGTCTACGAGCAGTGGCAGCGCCTCTACTTCGACCTGACCGGCCTGAATAACCTGGCGCTCAGCGGCGCCACGGCCGATCCGGATCATGACGGTTTGAGCAACGCACAGGAGTATGGGGCTGGCACGGATCCGACCAACGCCGCCTCCTGTCTGGTGATCTACGCCCTGACGAACAACCCCGCCGCGCCAGCAGAGTTCGTGGTGCGCTGGCAGAGCGTCTCGGACCACTGGTACACCGTGCAGGCGGCGACGAATCTGGTGGTGGTGGGCTTCACCAACCTGGCCACGCATCTCCCCGCCACCCCGCCGGTGAATGTGCATACGGATAGCGTGTCGGGTGTCGGGTGTCGGTTCTACCGGGTGCAGGTGGAGTAGGGGGAATTGAAAATTGAAAATTGAAGATTGAAGAGCTAAGATTGAAAATTGTGTAACTACTCGGCGAAACGTCTCGCGACGGCAGAGACCGGTGGACGACTACGGATAACGAGTGGAATTCCGAGTTCGTCCACCGCCCCGCACTGCCGAGGGGCAGGCGAAAGACAAGGCAAGACGAAGAGGCAAGACAAAGTAGGGTGCGAGAACGAATGCTTTCGCTTCTCCACTAACTTGAACCACACCCCTGCCCTTCCAAGGTTTCAGATTTCACTTGGAATGACTCTGCCGCCTGACTTACAGTGTGTGTTCCTTAACACGCAAACCCACAGTGACGAAGCGGGGCGAACAAAAAGTTGACGGAGTATGGCTCGCTATTTCAATACCACTGGGCCCTGTATGCCGCGGTTGCATTATATGCTGCCGCCGGCGGGCCGGCTGATCGGCGCCAGCCTGGGGCGCTATATCCGCGACGAACTCTACTGGGTGCTGCACGCTCCGCGCCAGACCGGCAAGACGACCTTCCTGCAAAGCTGGATGCGCGAGATCAACGCTGGCGACGAGGGCATTGCCTGTTACGTGAGCTTGGAACGTTGCCAAGGGGTGCCTGAAACCGAGAAGGCCATGCCGGCGATTGTCGAGGCGATCCGCAAGCAAGCCGAAAGTTTCGCGATTCCTGTGCCGGAATGTCCAAACGTGTCGCCTAACAGCATGCTATCGGCGACTCTTATCAACTGGGCAAGTATCGTCGCCCCAAAGAAGCTAATCGTGCTATTCGATGAAGTTGATGTGGTGGAAGGTCCGGCCCTGATCAGCCTGCTGCGCCAGTTACGCGACGGTTTTGCCGGACGCGGCGTGGGCAAATTCCCTGTCTCGGTGGCGTTGGTGGGGATGCGCGACCTGCGCGACTACCTCGTGCGCAGCAAGGATGGCCTGCCGGTCAACCCCGGCAGCCCGTTCAACATCAAGGAAGACTCGGTCACACTCGGCAACTTCTCCCGCAGCGATATCGCCGCGCTGACCGCGCAGCACACGGAAGAGCACGGACAGCGGTTCGAGGTTGCCGCGCTGGATCGCATCTGGAGCTACACCTCGGGTCAACCCTGGCTGGTCAACGCGCTATGCAAGGAATGCGTGCTGCGCGTCACGCCCGAGGGTACGGCGGTCATTTCCGCGCATGTGGACGAAGCGAAAGACCGGCTGATTCTGGCGCGGGCGACGCATATCGATTCGCTGGGCGAACGACTCAAGGACCCGCGTGTGCGCAAGGTGATCGAACCGATGATCACCGGCGAGTCAGCCCATCCGGTCGGCCGCACGGATCGCGACGTGGAGCTGTGCCTGGATCTCGGGTTGATCATCTGGGAAGGATCGCTGGTCATAGCCAACGCCATCTAC
>CAIOST010000278.1 GCA_903861045.1 uncultured bacterium
CTCCTGCGAATCATAGGAGGGTGCGCCGCATCAAGCGGTGATTGAGGAATTAATTCCGGACCGCAGGTGCAAATCGACCATTCTGACGCGGGGGTTCCCAATCTTCCAGCCTTCCATTCTTCCAACTCTCGCAGTTTGGGGTATCCCCCCCCCATTTCTGTGATATAATGTGGTTCTTGTTTGCAAATCTGAAAATCGGTTAGCAACTGGCCACAGGAGTGCCTCATGAGCAAGCAAACGGGTCCAGCGTATCGCGTGTCGGGTGTCGCGGATAACGTGTCGCACACTCTCCGCACTTTCATCCTGCCAACCTTTCAGGCTCCCATGCTCCTCGCGCTGCTCGCCGCGGGGATGTTCGCGGGGACGGCAAGGGCAACCGCGATTAGTTCCACGGCGTCGGGCGGCAACTGGACGGCGCCGGGTACATGGGCCGGCGGTGTCGTTCCGGGCGCGGCTGACGATGTAACGATCGTGTCGGGCGCGACGGTCACGATGGACACGGCGGCGCAGAAGACCGTTACTTCGCTCACCATCAACGGCACGCTGACGCATACGGCTGGTTCTGCCTACAAGATCGACCTCGTCGTTACGCCCGGCAACGTTACTGTCAACGGAACGATATCCGTCTTGGGCTGCGGTTACGCCGCTGGCACGGGGCCGTCCGGGTACGCCGGCTCCTTGCATTATGGGGGCGCTCATGGCGGCGAAGGCGGAACCATGGACGCTTATCTGATCAATACTCCCGCGACGGGATTGCCTACGCGCCCGACGTACGACTCGGTAACCAATCCGACCATGGCTGGGGGAGGCGGCGGGGGGGTTGAAGTCACGGGTTTTCCCGGTGGTGGGGTTGTGATCATAAGTTGCAACGGCGACGTGACCATTAACGCGCCCGGCACAATCATTGCCGACGGGCGGAACGGTGATGTATGGTGCGGAGGGGGCCCCGGCGCCGGCGGAACGGTGAACATCAGCGCCGTCCGATTGCTGGGCACCGGGAGCATCTCTGCCAACGGCGGCCTCGCCAGTCCGAGCAATACTTGTAAGCCCCCCGGCGGCGGGGGCGGCGGGCGCATTGCTGTGGTGTTGTCGGGCGACACGGTTGCATCCATTCCAGTCACGCTGAGCGCCCGGGGCGGAAACGGCCAAAGTGCTGACAGAGGCTACGGCGCCGCCGGTACGATTTATCTGAAGGGCACCGGCTCTATAAACGGGAGTCTGAAGATTGCGAACCCGGTTACGCTTGGGTTTTCAGGCGCCAAGACCTTGCTGCCGGCGGGCACCCACCAGTTTGACTCCATCAGCATTGACGGCGGAGGTGCCATTTTGGCGGTGGGGAGCGGCGTGACGCTCAACCTGGACGGTTGCACGGTCACCACGACCGGCGGCGGGAAGGTTGTCAAGCAGGGCACCGGCGCGTTGAACTGGACGGGCACCTATACGAATACCTACACGATTTCACAGCAGGGCAACGGTACGTGGACCCTCCCCGGCGATCTGGTGGTTGGCACGGGCGGCGCTCTGACCCATGAGCCGCGTTGGTTACGCACGGAGGATGCCAGCTCGTGGCTGAACATAGATATCGGTGCCCACAACCTGACCGTGGGCCCCGGCACCATCAGTGTGGCGGGTTGTGGGGACTATGACAGCAGTGGATCTACGTCTGGTGGCGTTCATGGTGGAGAAGGTGGCGGTCCGCGGACTCCGACTTACGGCTCGATTACGAATCCGGTCACGGCAGGCGGCGGGGCTGGTAATTGGGTAAATGCAAAGGGTGGAGGTGTGGTGGTCATACAAGGCACCGGCATTGTGACCGTCGACGCAACCAAGCAGATCAATGCCGTGGGTGGTAGTGGTAGTGCCGCCTGTGGTGACGGAGGCGGCGCGGGTGGTTCGGTGAATCTCCGAGTCGGCCAACTGCTCGGCAGCGGGACCATCACGGTCAAGGGAGGCAACGATAGAGGTGACTGTGGTATAGGGAGCGGCGGCGGTGGTGGGCGGATCGCCGTGGTGTTGTCGAGTGCCACGGTTGCATCCATTCCAGTCACGCTGAACGCCGAAGGTGCCTCGGGCTCAGTGGGCTATGGCGCGGCAGGGACGATCTACCTGCAAGGCACCGATTCGCCGGATGGAAAAGGGCTGCTCAGAATCTCGAATCCTACCCTGACGGGAGTCGCGGGCGCGACGACGCTGATCAGCGCGGACACCAGCGTGGGCCATGTGGAATTGCTGAACCAGGCCAAATTGAAGATAGACGCCAACCGGACGCTGTCGGTCTTCGGCAGTTGGAGTAACGCGGTGGCCGTGGTCAACGGGGCCAACCTCTGGGGCCAGGGCACGGTCGAACTGGCCGGCGCGTCTGCCGCTTCGGTCTGGGGCAGCACCACGTGGTACAACTTGACGATTACGAACGCGCGCAAGGTGGTTTCGTTCCAGGCTGGTGCCACCCAGACCATAAACTTGTCCGGCACGCCGAAGTTCGATAACTATGTGACGTTGCAGTCAACGACCAATCAGGCGTGGTGGTATTTGACTAAAGGCACCAGCGGCGGCGGCACCCAGAACGTGGGAAATGTGTGCGCCAAGGACAGCAACGCTTCGAACGGCTGGACCTTTGTGGCAGCGCGCGGGACGGATCTCGGCAACAGTCGCAACTGGCGCTTTCCGCCCAAGGGTACGGTGGTCGTGTTTAAATAGACATGTCTTTGTCTTGCCGGTGGACAGATTAAGACCCGAGATTAAGACCCGAGCTGAAGACAACTACCTGCCCTCGGCCCGGGGCGGGCCGGGGCTACGGCCCCTATCGCGCATACCGCAGCCAATTTCAGACAGGATTAACAAGACTTAAACAGGATGGCTCACGCCACCATCCTGCAAAATACTGTTAATCCTGTCCCAAAAAGAAGGCTTCACCGCTCCTAGTAATGCGTGTATTTTGCGCTATCCGCCCAATTCGCCGCATTATACGAGCGCATCATGGCACATTTTCAAAAGGCCATAGTTCACTACCCTTTTACGCCGCCGTCCACATTGGCGGGCCCGTTCGCAAGCGTGGGTGCGTCAGTTCCCTGCTGGCAGGACGTGCAGACCGGCCTTTGCCGCAAGTTTGCGCTGCCGCTGAGCAAGGGAGACGAAGTCGGAGATCTTCAGAATTTGCGCCACGGCGACGTGTAGAGTGTCCAGCGTGCGGCACAGGGTCGCGTGGGCGTGGCGATGGGAGAGTTGCTCCGCGGTGTGCCATGCGCTCGCCCAATCGAGGGCCGGACGGCACAAGGATCCCTGTTCAATATCAGCCGTGACACTAGCCAGCGCCGACCGGAGTTGGGCGTCGGAGATCTCCTTTCGGGCGGCCTTCATTCGGACCGCGTTGCGAACTTCGTTCTCCTGGAGGTGCGTGAAGATGATGGGGCCGGCGTACTGCCTCACCCAAGCCACTGCGTCCGAAGAATTGGGTTCCGGTACGTAGAGTTTGATGAGCACGCCGGAATCGAAGTAGGCGCTCACCGTTCCCCTCGCATTTCATCGAAAAGCGCGGAGGAATCGGGTGTGACTTCCGCTCCAAACTGCTTGCGGAGACGCACCATAAAATCGGGCAGAACCACCTCGGTGTTTTGGCGCGGCGGAGGCAGGATGCGGGCTACCACGCTCCGCCGTCTTTTTACGAGGACTTCCTCGCCGCTCTTCACCCATTCCAGGACTTGGCTGAACTCGTTGTGGATCTGTCGAACAGTCGCTGTTTTCATGTGTCACATAATAGGGGAACATTGCGCGGAAGTCAAACGTCAAGTCGTCCCCTGAACTTCGGAAGATTGGGGGGGGTGGATGCTTGGAAGGCTGGCGAAAACGCGGAAACAAGCAGTCCCCTGCGAATGTTTTGCCATCCCGACGCCGTTTGTAGTGGCGCCGTCAGGCGCTTCCCGCTCGTAATCGTCCACCGTAATCGTCGCCGTAGTCGTCCACCGAAACGGCAGGAAATATGGTTATAACGTGGGACCGCGAAGCCATTTGGAACTGTCCGTGCGGATTTGGTGCACGGTCTTAATCCTTATGACGAATGCGCCTTAAGCACGCGATGCACGGACATACAGATGATTGCCAGTTTCAGGCGTTCTGCCGGTGAGCGTCTGCCTGCCGTCCCCGGCGGCCTTGTGCCGCCGGAACGGGAAGATCAGAGTGCGCAGCGAAAAAGCGATAA
>CAIOST010000279.1 GCA_903861045.1 uncultured bacterium
CGGCAGGTGTTATGATGGTTGGCGCGGCGTTGATGTGCAGGGCGGCAGTTCCGCTGAGATTGCCGGCGGATGCGGTGATCGCGTAGGTCTGCCCAGGGACGCCGTCGGCCTTGGCCAATCCGTTTGTGCTAATGGTCAGCGTCTGGGCGCTCCAGGTGAAGCTCGGCTGGGGGGCGAGCAGCACGTTGAATTGATCGTAGGCCTTGGCGCGGAACTGCTTCGTTGCGTGGGGGTTGATCGTGACGGTGGCAGGTGTGACGGTCAGCTTGGCCGGATTGAGCGCCACCAGCACCGGGACCGCGCTGGTGGCAGTCAGCCCCTGGGCGTCTTTGACCACGACCTGCAGTAGATAATTTCCGGGTTTGGTGAACTTGGCCTTGGTGGCTTTGGCCGCGTTGGCAGCGTTCGGCGAGAACGAGACTGCGGCGGGTCCGGTGGCAGACCAAGTATAGCTCAACTTGGTTTCCGCGTCGTCATCCGCTGCCAACACGCTGGCGTTGACAAAGGTGCCGGTGACGGTGCTGGACGTGACGGATGCCGGCGTAGTGATGGTTGGCGCGGCATTGACCACGATCGAAGCTTTGGCGCTGGCAACGCCGGATATGGCAATAAGCGTGTAGGCGCCGGGCGTGGCAGCGGCTGCGAACTCGCCGCTCGTCGAGACCGAGCCGCCGCCGGTCACGGTGAACGTTACGCACGCCGGAGGCATCATGGCCTTGGCAAACTGATCTTTCGCTGCGGCAACGAAGGTCTGAGAAGCGCCGGGATTGATCCGTAGCGTGGCAGGCGTCAGGGTCATGGACGTTGGCGTCTGCTGCACGACGACCGGCACGGAACTCGTGACGGCCTGTCCGGCGTTATCCTTGATCGCGACCTGGAACGTAAAGTTGCCGGATGCCTTAAACGTCGCGGTTACGGACTTGGCAGCATTGTTACCGTTGCGGTTGTAGGTAGGCGCGACGGGATTTGTTTCAGACGTACTCCAAGTATAGACGAGCGTGGTTGCGCCGAGGTCATCCGCGCCAAGCACGGAGAGCGCGGTGGTCTTAGCCGTCACCGTGGCGGGTATGGCTGTAGCAGGTATGGCGACGGTAGGCGGCGTGTCGGCGAAAGCCGCTCCTGTCAGAAAACAGAGTGTCGCCATTGCAGAAATAAACGCTGCTTTGCCACTACGGCACAAAGCGTTCGCGCGCACACCCTCATTGCTCAAACGCATAAACACCCCCCAGATGATTAAAGCGGCTTCGGTAAAGTGGGCGCTTAGCGTACACGTAAAACGCGTTGAGGGAAGCAAGAATTTTGCCGAGATTGCCACCCCCCCCCCATCGGTACACTTTTGTATCTTATTCTAGTGCAACATATTGTAGAAGCAATACCGGTAAATATTATTTATTGTCAAAACGGGTTATGGTCCGCGCCCGATCATTTTTGTAGCGGTATAAGGGTCTAGCAAAATGCGAAATGGCGGTTTGTCATGTTAACCGGTTTTACGTGTCCGCCGTTCGAGACGCGCCGCGTATCCGTACGAAAGGCCCCGCCGCGTCCTCCGCCATGAGTGACCGTGCCGCCGCTGCCGTAGTACCAGCCACCGCCACCGGACCAAGTGCTGACTGCATTCCCACCGGCGCCACCACCGGCCGCCATCAGGTACTCCACCTGCCCGCCATTGGCAACCGTAAGCATACCGTCACTCGTGAAGAGATGCGCAATGTAGTTGATGCTGTTTGGGGGTAATTCGTGGCCATGCCGCCAATGGCCAATACGGCGGGCCACGCGCCTGTCAGGCCCGCGGTCGCCGCGGCAGTAGCGCACCGGCTGTTGAAGCCACGTAGCTAGGTAGCTTTAGGCTGACCGCAGCGTAATCGTTGTCGCAATCGTTGTCCCAATCATTGCCGACAAAGCTCGCGACAAGGATGACAATAGACAACGATCAACTGAGCCGCAGCTCCCCGGTGGGCTGGCCCCACCGGCAGCACCGATCCGAGCAAAGAGGCCAAAACTGCAAAAGAAATGGTGCGGCGCGTGGAGTAGCCGCAACGGCCGCAGCTCGCGCAGCTACATCTTCTATTTCTTGGCCTTTCTTCTAGCTGGCGCGGAACTTTCCGGCGCTTCGGGTGTGGGAATTTCTCCTTGGCTCGCATCGCAACCACATCGTCGGCCCTCGATAAAGCGGGTGGTTTAAGTGAAACCGTTCAAGATGGCGAGTAAGGATGCGATAAAGTGTAAGCTGCGCGCATTCCCCACACTTACCCCTACACTTAAACCCTATCTTAAACGGCACACTCCACCAGCTTACTCGCTCCATGACGAATCTTGGAAACGACCTCGTGTTCGTCAACAGACACTGCGGCAAGGGCATGGCAACAAGCCCGTCGGGCAGGGCGGCCTACCGGTAGCGCAGGCTGGGATCCAGGGCAAAAAATCGCAAACGTTTGCGAATTTTTGGCGTAGCGGGCGAGCGCCTGTCAGGCCCGCGGTTGCCGCGGAGTAGCGCACGTGCTGCTGAAGCCACCGGCGCCAGGTAGCTTTAGGCTGACCTCAGCGTAATCGTTGTTGCAATCGTTGGCCCAATCGTTGGCCCAATCATTGTCGACAAAGCTCGCGACAACGATCAACTAAGCCGCAGCTCCCCGGTGGGCTGGCCCCACCGGTAGCAAAGTTCAGCGCAAAGAGGCCAAAACTGCAAAAGAAATGGTGCGGCGCGAGGAGTAGCCGCGACGGCCGCAGCTCGCACGGTAACATTTTCTTTTTTACGTCTGTCTTCTAGCTGGCGCGGAACTCTCCGCGCCGGCGGCGCAAGGCCGCCGGGGGCGGTGCTACCCCGCTCGTGGACGGCTCACCGGGAGGTTCGCCCTCCCGTCTAACCCACCAAACCCCAGACCGCGCACAAGGAAGGCCCACGGGTTATCGTCAACCGTACTCGTCGCCCGTACTCGTTGACCGGAGAACGAGAGGCGTCGGTTGACGTGTACGGTTGACGATCTTGTCGGGCAGGGCGGCATACCGGTAGCGCAGGCTGGGATCCAGGGCAAAAAATTCGCAAACGTTTGCGATTTTTTGACGTAGCAGGCGACGCGCCTGTCAGGCCTGCGGTTGCCGCGGAGTAGCGCACGGGCTGCTGAAGCCACCGGCGCCAGGTAGCTTTGGGCCGGCCGGAAGCACCATCTTTGTCGCGAGCCTTGTCGGGAGCGTTGTCGGCAAGGCTCGCGACAAGGC
>CAIOST010000280.1 GCA_903861045.1 uncultured bacterium
GATTACTCTGTGAACGTCTCTTGTGAAACCCAACTACTTATGGGAAGCCGGATGCGGGAAATCTGCACGTCCGGTTTGACGAGGGGCCTGCCCGCACTTGCGGGTAGGCCTACTCTACCGGTTGCAACAGGCGCATCGACATTCCTTTGGCTGCGGCGGGTCCGGCGGCCCCGCCCTACCGGCCGGAAGGCATGCGCCATTCGCGTGCATTCGCGGTTGCAACAGGCGCATCGACATACCTTTGGCTGCGGCGGGTCCGGCGGCCCCGCCCTACCGGCCGGAAGGCATGCGCCTTAGAGGCCCACCACATGGATGGTCTTGCCATCCCGCGTGAGCGTTTGCCAGGTCAGCTTGGACTCCCAGCTCACGGCCGGGTCGCGATCGAAAACTGCCAGCCAACCCTCGGTCTGCCCCAACCGGTCGAGATAGCCAAAAAGCTGGTCCTGCGCGAGTTCGGGCTTGCGGTACTGTGTCTTAAGCTTGAGCTCCAGCGCGTAGCGCTGCGCCTGCCAGCAGACCAGCAGATCGAGGCGCTGACGCCCCAGCGCATATTCGCGCACAAGCTGCCCGCCGCCGTTGATCACCCGCTGTAGAAACGCCTGGAGGATGAGGTGCGGCGCCGCCTCGCGATAGTCGTAGCGTTCCTGCCAGATTTCACTGTTTTCACGCCAGAACCCCTGAAAGGCCCGCAGTAGCCCCGTCATGTCGAGCCGGTCGCCGACCACCCAGGGCGTTGCCACAATGTTACGCCCCATGTTTTCCTGGGTGGCATACGCCAGCGTACGCAGAATCACCTCGGCATAGATCGGATTGGCCGGTTTGAGCGTGCGTTCTTCGGCTTTGAGCAGGCCCACATCCAACACATACTGGCAGTCGTCGGACAGGGAGCTCTCCGCCGGCTCGGTTCCCAGGATGACCGGCTCAACGAACCGCTGCACGCGCGGTTCCTTAAGCCGTTCGAGCAGGCTATCGAGATGCGTATCGCGCCGGCGCAGCAGGGCCTCGGCGGCCTGGTCCATGTGCTCCGCGGTCACCGGCCGCGTGGCATCGTTATGCAGCAGCTTTTCGACGCACTCACGGGCCAGCGCGTTCACCAGCCACGGCTGGCCGCCGCTCCAGTAGGCCGCGCGGTCAATCGCCGCCGCTTCGAAGAGCTGCCCGGTTTCGACCGTGTGCTGCCCGTAGAGCGCCGCGATCTCCGGGCGCGTAAAATTTACCAGGGTCAATGCATCTGTCACGATATTGAAGGGACTAGCCGAGCCGAGCGTCTCGCTCTCGGGCCGCACGCTGGCCTTATAGTCGCGGATGTTGCGCATGCCAACCAGCGCCACGGAAACCGGGAACGGTGCCTGGTCGCGGTTGACGTAGCCATCGCGCAACTGCCGTAAGAAGGAGATCAGCGTCTGGCCGCTGAGGCAATCGGCCTCGTCAAACAACACGACCAGCGGCTTACCGGCTGCTTGAGCAAGTTGGCAGAGCAGATTATTCACTGCTATGGTATAGGCCGCGATATCCACCACCGGTGGTGGCTGATGCTTGAAGGCGGGATGCCAGGCCAAACCGTTCCGCAGGGCGGCGACGATCGCGGGCACACCCTGCTCGGCTGTAGCAATGCCTTGCACGGTCTCCAGCGAGCAATAGAGCGCGACATGCGTGCCTTTGTCATTCAAGTCCCTTGCCAGCGCCTTGAGCAGTGTGGTCTTACCCGACTGTCGCGCCGCATGGATCACGAAGAACTGTTTTTGGGCGATCAGCCCGGGAATCTGCGGCAGGCGCGCCAGCGCCGGCACCAGATAGTGCTCCGCCGGCACGCAGGGCCCGGCCACATTAAAAAATCTCGGCATGCGCATGCTCCTGATAACGGGGATCTAACACCCCCATAGAGTAACAAAGGCTGCGCAGACTGGCAAATCGCGCGACCGTGCGGCGCACGCTGGCCGACTAGGAGCTCTTAGAGCTACGGATGACGCGGATTGTTTGTTTGGTTGCGGGAGTAATGGCCGTGACAGGAGGGGAAGAGAACAGAGATCAGAGGTCAGAGGTCAGAGGTCAGAGGTCAGAGGGCAGAGGGCAGAGGGCAGGGGGCAGAGGGCAGGGGGCAGAGGTGTAAGTGTGGGGGTGTAAGTGTGCGCGTGTAAGGGTGGGTTGTAAGTGTGGTGTGTAAGTGTGCTTACACGCACTATTACACGCACTTTTACACGGTTACACTTACTCCACCCGCTTACACGATAGGCGTATGGTAACCACTCAGGTATCAGGGTTCGGGGTTCAGGGAATACCTGACGATTCGCCCTTCGTAACTACTCAGGTGCTCGCCCGGTGCGGGCGGGGTCGCAGATGGTGAGCGCAGTCGAACCGCTTGCCACGCCCGGGGCAGAATACACGGCCGGGGATGGCGGGCGACAGGGGGCGTGAGCGGGATGCGTGCGGCGCCGCGTCAA
>CAIOST010000281.1 GCA_903861045.1 uncultured bacterium
CTGAACCCTGAACCCTAAATGCGACGGGTGCGAAGGAAGTGCTTATCTATTCTTCCCGCGGAACTGGCTGGGACTGCACCCTTCGCTCTGGCGAAAATACCATGGCCATTCCAAAGATCTGCGGCATCAGGCGGGCATTCATCGGGAGGCGGCTTTGTATTCCACGCCTGGCAGCCCTGCGAAGTGCTTGTCTTGGGTCCAGAGCGTGGCTTGTTCCGACCATGCCGTCGAAAGAATCAAGCTGTCAGCCATGGGAAGGCGGTGCTTGAGGCTGATCAGGGAAGCACGCAGCGCGATCGCCTCTGTGACATCCATCACGCGTCCCTGTTTCATCTGGCCAATGGCCTGCAGTGCCTTTGGTTCGTCCGCCACGGCGTTTACTTTCTTGAAAACCTCGTACAGGCAAATCACGGGCACCAGCAGGTTGTCCACGTCTTCAATCAAAGGCGCAAAGACCCCGGCATCGTTACCCTCGAACAGGAACTCGATCCAGCCGGACGTGTCGACCACATTCATACCCGATCCTCCTCGTCACGCACAAAGCTGGCCTCATAGCCCTTGAGAAAACCTCGCATGCTGCGCATAGGGCGCACCGGAATCAGTTCAATCCGGTCGTCAAAACTGATGACCTGCAAGCGTTCACCCACTCGGATATGGGCCCTTTTTCTGACCGCCAGCGGAATGACCACCTGATATTTCGGGGATACCGTTACCGTGTCCATATCTATCGACCTCCTGTTTGTATTACATTTATCATATCGATAAACGTGCAGTCAATTTCGGTTTTTCGCAGCGCCCCCAGTACGAACTGGATGTGTCCCTCAAAAATGGACGTTGCTTCCGGTGGAGCCAGCACTGCTCGTTAATGGGGGGGCATCGCGGGGGTCGCGAAGGGGACGTTTTCACCGCAATGGTCGTGAAGGATCGCGCAGGGGGGCGAAGGTGTTAGGTGTGACAAGCCGGGCGGGGCACCGGACTCGGCGCGCCCGGCGACCTTGTGCCGCCAGAGCGTAGCGTTCCCTGAACCCTGAACCAGGCCTCGCCCTTCCTCATGGGCTGGTACTCGCAGGAGCGCGCTCACCGGCGCGCTGGCGATAGGCGCGCGGCGATAAGCCTTCGAAGCGTTTGAAGGTGGTGGCCAGGTGGGCGGCGTCGTAGAACCCCGTGGCTTCGGCAATGGCGGCGAGTTTCTGTCCGCCCAGGAGCAGCATCTTGGCCCGGTCCACCCGCAGTTGCAACAGGCGGGTCATAGGCGTCTCGCCGGTTTCTGCGTGGTAGCGGTGCGAGAGGGTTGAGATCGAGACGTTCACATGCTTGGCCAGGTCCGCGCGCGCGACCGGATCGGCCAGGTGTTGTGACAGGTACGCATCCGTCTTACGAACCAGCTCAGACGGTGCCGTGGCCGGGGCGGCAAAACCGATCAGCCGGGTCTCGGCCTTTGCGGTCGGCGCACTCTTGCGCAACAGGTCAATCAACCGGTAAAACGTCGCCTGCGCCTGCCAGAAACCGTCATCCCCGCTCTGCTGCCCAATGCGTGCGAGCTCTTCGAGCAACGGACCGGCGAGCCCCTCCGGATCTAGAAAGCGGGCATAGCCGGCGCGCGCAACGATCAGCCGGTCGAGCCCGGCGGCTTCGCCGCCGCGGAAAAATACAAAGGAGAAGTCGCACCGCGTCTTGCGGCCTTTGGGGTAATCTTCCCAATAGAGGGTGTCCGGCGGATAGAGGTGCAGCGTCTTGGGCAAACGCGGCCGCCAAGGGGAGGCGCGCGACGCCACGCGGACGCGGCCGGCCGTGTTGGCCGTATAATCCACCACCCACGGGGAATGATGGAAATGATAAAGCCCGGTCAACAGCTGGGTCATGCGCATGGCCGTGATCAGCGCGGGGGGGGCATCCTTCCCCAGCACGTCCCAGTTGTGTCCGTACACGATGGGCTTCATGACGCGCAGTGTGCCAGAGATTGCGGCCGGCGTCCACTGCGTATGCAGGCCCCAGAACTGCGTAAGATTGGGGGGATGGAAGACAGGAATAATGGAAGAATGGAATAATGGAAGAATGGAAGATTGGAAGATTGGGAAACCCGCGTCAGCCTGGTTAATGTACTTCCGATGTTCTTGGGCGGGGGGTGCCTGAGTCGGTACCACGATGCACCACTTTGCACGAATTTACAATTTATCTGCACTCCTTTCAGATGACGTTCCAGCAAGAATATGCCACACTGTAGCCACTTCAGAGGTAACGACGGGATCGCAAGGAGTGGAGCTATGACGAGCAAAGCGCGCATGATGAGAGTCTTGTCCGGTGAACGGGGCGTAAACCCGCCGGCGGTCTTCCATAGTTGGGGCGACTACAAGGTGGAGTTGGCCGGGTTCAATTGGAAGCTCTTCCCTTACCAGGGCGGGGCGGAGCTGGCCGGCATCGAAACTACGCTCTACGAGCGGTTTCATGCGGACTGGATCCACTGCGGTTCAGGCCCCGGACGTGCGAATTGGAACCGGGAACGCCGCGTGGAGGGCAGCCGCGCGTTTCTGCGCAGTGAGGACGGCCAGCGCTGGCTCGAAATCCAGGAGGACTACCAACTCGCCCCGGATCCGGTCGTGCCGGCTACCCCGTACACAGGTCCGCGGTTGACCCTTGCATCCAAGGCGGCGATTGACGAGTATTTCGCCGCCTACTCCGATACCGTGGAGAGCATCGTGGCCTCGGGCACGTTCGACCACCTGAGGCTCCTTGCTGACCAGTATGGGGACCGGGTCCTGATTGCGATTAACGACGGCATCAACGGGCTCCCCTGGATTTCCTACGAGGATCTTATGATGGCCGCCCTGGACAAGCCGGAGTTGGTCGCCTACGCGATCCAGGGCCTTTGCCGGCAATACCTGAAGCGGGTACAGGCGGCCAAGGCCTGCGGCGCGCAGGCCTACATCTTCTCCGAAGGCATGGGCGGCAGTCTGGGACAGCTCTCACCCGCGCTGGAGGAACAGGTGCAGGCCGACGCCAAGCGCTGGTTCTATGCCGAAATCCGGAAGGCCGGCCTGCTCCCCATCGGCTATTGGCTCGGGGATGTGCGCCCTCACATGGGTTGGCTCAATAGCCTGAACATGGCCGGGCTTATGATCGAGGAGGACAAGAAGGGATTCGCGCTCGATCCGCTGGAAATCCGGCGCATGCTCCGCCCCGAGACCTGCCTGTTCGGCAATCTGGACAGCACGCTTCTTTACCGGAGTACACCCGACGCCATCCGCGCCGAGGTGCGCCGCCAGCGCCGGGCCGCCGCCGAGGGAGCGTTTGTGCTCGCCAACGGCTCCCCACTGGTCATCGGCACACCGGCGGCGAATCTGGATGCGTATATGGAGGAAGCACGGAAATGACACGATTCGATATTGCCCCCTTTGCTCTGCCGAACGCGCCGGCAGGGGAGTTGAAGTTTGAGGAATCGCGGGACATCGAGACCGTCGAAGTGGATTTCGCCGGCCCGGCACCCAAGACCGCCAGCTTGCAGTACTTGCGCAAGAACTGGCCCGGCGAAAGTAACGCCGGGAGTTGGGCCAAACGGATCGAGCGCGTGATGGAGCTGGTCCAGCAGCGCCCCATGTCCGTCGGCTGGTATAAGATGGATGACACCTTCACGCCGGAGTGGGTGACGGCCGCAACGAAGGTCGTGCGGCGCGGGAAGCACACCTTGGTCTTTACGTTCCAGGCGATGACGGCCGAGCTTCCTGACGTGACCGACTATGCGGTGACTTTCCGCCGCACGGTGGGGGTGCGCGTGGCGGAGAGCACGGTGGCCGTCAATGCGATGCGGGTCTATACCCGGTCGCAGGCGACGCGCAGCAAGCTGCGCGTCGAACTGCACGCCGGCCGGCGCACGGCTGCGAAAACCATCGGAGTGAGCGGTTACAACGCGATGGTGAGCCGGGTGCTTGCCGGTGGCGGCACGCGCGTGACGGCCACAGACGTCCATGTCGGCGCGGGCCGGCAGGCAACCTTCGAGGTTGAACTCGATCACATGGAGCCCGTACACCAGTACGCCAACGACGGCGCACACGTCCGCTTCGATCTGGGCCGGGACGCCTTCACGATTGCGTTGGCCGCGCTGGACGAGCAAGGGCCGATCTGGTTCGCGGACGCCGGCATCTTTATTGTCCGCGCCGGCAATCCGGAGACCTTTGCCGCCTACCGGGAGCGCACCAAAGGGTGCCGCACGGTGGCGACCGAGATCGCGGCGCTGCCGGAGCAATCCCTCGCCGGCGCTATGAACGGCCAGCCGCGGCCGCACCCCATGCCCTACGTCTGCGGCTGCCGGCATGCCCGGCAGAAGTTCTGGATCGAGCCGTGCGGCGACATCGAGCTGACCGAATGGCTGGTGAAGAGCCCCTCCTGGTGGACGGTGCCCGTCGAGCGTGATACGCCCAAGTGGAAGAACGCGGGACTGGCGCGCCTCTTTTTCGGTTTCGACCAATGGGCGGCGGAAGCCCGGCATAACGACCCCTGGCCGGTCATGGCCTACAACCAGCAATTCCGGCGCGATGCCGTGCGGGTCCGGCAGAAATGCTTCGCCGTGCCGCTGATGCAATCCATCCTGGCCGGCGAGACGGCGTCGGATGCGACCATGGTGGCGCTGATGCGCTGCTCCTTCGAGAATACGGGCGACACGCCCGCCACGGCCGAACTGCCTTTGGCCTACAGCCATCTCTCAAGCCGCGTGCAGAACCGCCGGGTCCTGCGTGACCAGAACCGGACGGATGTGACGGACTCGCTGGTCCCGCAATGCGAGCGGGAGAAACTGGTGGTGGACGGCGACCTCATCCGCGGTTCCTACCAGGATGAACGGATTACGCGCCTCACGTTCCAGACGGACATGACGGCCGAGACGACCGCGGCGGGTGTGCACTTCCGCAAGAAGCTTCAACCCGGCGAAACCTGCGAGTTCCTGGCGCACATTCCGTTTGTCGCCGTCGAGTCGGAGACGGAACTGGCGGCCTTGCGCGGGCTGGATTTCGACCGGTGCTATGACGAGATGGCGCGCTACTGGCGCGCGGAAAGCCGGCAGAGCGCCCAGATCCAAACACCGGATTCCCATCTGAACGCGGTGTATACCGGGCATCTGCCGATGGTGGTGATGAGCGATTTCGGGCACATGGACGATCCGCGCATCGTTAGCACGTCGGTGGGGGCCTGCACCTACGGCAACTTCACCAACGAGTCGGTCATGATCGTCGAGGAACTCCAGCAGCGCGGCCTGACGGACGACGTCCGACGGCGGCTGGCCGCCTGGGTGAAGTACCAGGGGACGGTCGGCTTGAACGGCCGGTTCACGGACCGCGACGGGGTCTTCTACGGCAGCGGCGGGTATGAGTCCGGGCCGAGCTACAATCAGCATCATGGCTGGGCCTTGTGGGCGCTGGCGCAGCAATTCCTGCACACGGGCGATCGCGCGTGGTTCGCCTCCGTGGTGGAGAGCGTCATCAAGGGCGCCGACTGGATCGCCCGCCAGCGCGCCGAGACGCGCAAGGATCTGCCGCACTCGCGCGGCTGGGAACGCGGTTTTCTGCCGGCCGGCGCGCTCGAGGACGTGGAGGACTTTTTCTACTGGCTAAGCACGAACTGCCTGACCTGGCGCGGGCTGGACAGTGCGGCCGCCGCGCTGGAGAAGTTCGGCCATGCCGAGGCCTCGCGCTATCGCCGGGAGGCGGACGCCTTCGGGCGCGACCTGCGCCGCGGGTTCGAGGAGGCACGCCGACACAGTCCGCTGGTCCGTTTGCGCGACGGGCGCTGGGTTCCGCACTATCCGTCCCGCCTCTATTGCCGCGGCCGCGACTATGGCTGGATACGCGAGACGCTGGAAGGTTCGGTCTATCTGCTGATTTCGGGGCTCTACAAGTCCGAGAGCAAACAGGGCGGCTGGATTCTGGACGACTACCAGGACACCCGGTACATGAATGCGCCCTACAGCTACCCGATCCACGATCCGCAAACCGAGTGGTTCGACTGCGGCGGCATCTGCCCCCAGCCAGCGCTGCTGGCCGGTCTGCTGCCGCATTTGGATCGCGACGAGATCGAGGTCTACCTCTGGATGTTCTTCAACGCCTGGGCCGCCTGCTACCGGCCCGAAGCGCAGGCCTTCGTCGAGCACCCCCAACCGGTGCTGGGATTTGGCAACTGCGCGCCGTTCAAGACCAGCGATCAGGCCAACGCCATGAAGTGGCTGGCCTACCTGTTCGTTTACGAGCGGGATGGCCTGCTGCACCTTGGCCGCGCCATGCCGCGCGCCTGGTTTGCGCAGGAACAGGCTTTCAGCGCCACGCGGCTGAGCACACCCGCCGGCATTGTTTCGGTCGAGTACCGTCCGCAGCTCGCGGCCGGGAAGATTGAGGCGGAGGTCGAACTGGAACTGCGGGTCAAGCCCGAGCGCTTGCTGCTGCGCTTCCGTCATCCGGAAAAGAAGCCGATCCGGTCCGTCACGATCAACGGACGCGTGTCACGGGCGTTTGACGCTAGGAGCGGCGATGTGGAACTGCCGGCTGTTGGCGGCAAGGTGCGGGTGGTAGTCGGGTATACGTGACGTATGGTCGGTACGGGCAGTGGTCGCCAAGGCGGCCGGATATGGAAATCCGGCCTACTTTAGGAGTGGCGTGCGCAACGGAAGTAGGCCGGAACTCCGGTTCCGGCCTTCTGGTCTTCTTGGTCGCTTCATCTTTGTCGCGAGCTTTGTCGACAACGATAGGGACAACGATTACGACAACGATGTGAGCCGGTTGACGACTACGGCGACGACTACGGATTACGGAGAGATACCGCACCATGGGCCAAGTGATGACAGTCCTGGGTCCGGTTCCAGCCAGCGAGCTGGGCGCCGTGACGATGCACGAGCATCTGCATCTGGATCAGTGGCAGGAGTTTGGCTTGACCGACGCAGAGGTCACGCAGATACTGGTGCGCAATCCGTTCCGGTTGCTGCCGCGTAATTAGGAGCATAACATGGCTAACGATGTAATGACCACGATTTGGGACAACGGAACTGTTTTTCAGAGGACTGCGGAGCGCTTCTGGCTCGAACGGCTGTGCGGTCTGCCGGTCGGACGCGAAGGCGTGGACAACGGCCCGACGGCCACCCAGGGGGTGGCGCTCTTGCGCCTCGATGGCCACCGCTACGAAGGTGCACAACTGGTGCCGGAGCAGGTCGAGGAGTCTCCGATGTCGCTGGTCTGCCGCTGGCGGGTGGGGGACACGGCGGTCCGGTTGACCACGACGTGGACGGGCGACGCTGCGACCGGCGTCGTTAGCCGGCGCGACACGCTTACTAACAGCGGCACCCGGCCGGTGGTCGTCTCGCGCTGTCTGGCCCGCGTGGCGTTTCCGCCGGGCCGTTATGAGTGCTACACGCAGGCCAGCCTGTGGTGCGGGGAGAGCCAGGGTGCGTGGAATCCGCTGCATACCGGCCTGCGCCAGAGTCACCGTTCCGGGCGTAGCGCCGAGGGTGGCACGCCGTACCTGGCGGTACGCCTGGCCGGCGCGGCGCAGGGGATCGCGTTTCATGTGCTGCCGCGGGGCAACTGGACGATTCGCGTCAGTCCCGTGGCGGACGGCTGTGATCGCCCCTTTGCGGTCGTCGAGTTGGGGCTGGCCGATGAGAATCTGAACCGTACGCTCCGACCCCGCGAGACGTTCGAGCTGCCGGAAATCCTCTGCCAGCCGTTGCCGGGTGGTGAGGCGCATCTGGGCGCACCGGCGTTGCACCGCTATCTCCTGACGCACCATTACCAGTCCGCCAAGCCGCAAGCGGCGGTGATTTACAACACATGGTTCGATCAGTGTCATATGCTCGAAGTGCCGCGTCTGCGCACGCAACTGGTAGCCGCGAAGGAGATGGGGTGCGAAGTGTTCGTGGTTGACGCCGGCTGGTACGGTGCCGGCGAGGGCGACTGGGGCGCGCAATCGGGCGATTGGCGCGAGCGGCCCAAGGACGCCTTCTGCGGGCGGATGGGCGCATTCGCGGACGAGGTGCGCGCGGCCGGGCTCGGGTTCGGCCTCTGGATGGAGCCGGAACGCTTTGGTTCCCAGGCCCCCCTTCGCGCCAAGCACCCGGAGTGGTTCATTCCGGTCGGCACCGAAGCCCGCTTGGATCTGACCAAGCCACCGGCCTGGCGCTGGCTCCGCGCCGAAATCGCCCGGTTGGTGGAAACCTATCGCCTGGTCTGGTTGAAGATTGATTTCAATTTCCGGGTGGACGATGACGACTCCGGCGCTGAACTCTCCGGCTACACGGCCGCTTGGTATCGGATGCTGGATGACGTCCGCGCCGCGTATCCCGACGTCTTGTTCGAGGGGTGTGCCAGTGGTGGGCATCGCGCCGACCTCGAGATGATGCGGCATTTCGATAACTTCTTCCTCAGCGATACGACCAATCCCACCGACGTGTTGCGCATCACCCAGGGTTCCTGGCTGCGTCTGCCGCCCGGCCGGATCGGCCGCTGGCCTGTGCTTCGTGGCGTTGAGCATGCGGTGTGCGACTACGGCCGGACGGTGCGGGATTCGGCTCCGCTGACGCTGGTCCCCGCCGATGTCGGGAGGCGGGTGGAGAGCGTCAGCCTGGACGTCGCCTTGGTGACGGCCATGCCGGGCATGCTGGGGATCAGCGGCGACATCGCCGGACTGACGGTGGCGCAGCGCGCGCGCGTGGCGGAGGCGATCGCCTTCTTCAAGACCTGGCGCCGGTTCATCACCGGCGCGGTTGGGCATCTCCTGACGCCGCCGGAGCCGATCGAGTGCCGTGAGGGTTGGATCGCCTTCCAATTGCAGAAGCCGGACGCGGACGAGAGTCTGATCTTCGTCTATCGCCTGGGCAACGCCGGGGGGGCGCCCCTGCTGCGGCCGATGGGCCTGAAACCCGCGCGCCGTTACCAGTTGCGCTGGGGGTTTGGTGCTACGGCCAAAGACGGCGGCGTGGTGGATGGCGCTACCCTCGCACGCGACGGCCTGCGCCTGCAGGAGTCCGGGGTGTGGCAGGAACAAGCTGCGGTGTGTGTGATCCGGCCGGCACGCGCAGTTCGCATTATGGCGCAAAAACGCCTTACGGCGTCACTACAAACGGCCCAGAAACGGCAAAAAAGCCGTTCGTAGTGTGCCCGTAAGGGCCTTCGTGTCGCCATAACGAGAACTGCTAAGATATCGCGGCCGGAGGCCATCCGCGCCGAGGTGCGCCACTCGGCCCTGAGCGCGTGGCCGAAGGGCCGAGTGGCGCACGGGCCACCGCACAATCGTCCACCGTAGTCGTCGCCGTTGTCGTCCACCGAAACGGGGGTCGAGCCCGCGCGTGGCCGCCGCCACGCGGCTGCATCCGCGTCAATCCGCGCTCTCCGCCGCTTTTCCTTTGTGGCCCCGTTGCCGCTATGAGATCGCTCTCAGGATGCACTGGCGATAGGCGCGCGGCGAGACGCCTTCGATGCGCTTGAAGGTCGCCGACAGGTGGGCGATGTTGCTGAACCCCGTGACTTCCGCGATGGTGGCGAGCTTCTGTCCGCCCGTGAGCAGGGCCTTGATCCGGTCCATCCGCAGCCGCATGAGGTGGTTCATCGGTGTCTCGCCGGTCTCCGCGTGGTAACGGTGCGAGAGGGTCGAGACCGAGGCGCGCACGTTCTGCGCCAGATCCGCAAGGCGCACCGGACTGGCAAGGTTCTGGTGCAGGTAAGCGTTCGTTTTCCGAACCAGGTCGGACGGCGGGGCGGGCGGGGCTGGATGGCCGATCAGCCGGGTCTCGGCCTCTTCCGTGGGCACACTCTGGCGCAGGAGGTGGATCAGTCGGTAGAACGCCGCCTGCGCCAGCCAGAAGCCGTCCTCCCCGCGTTGCTGCCCGCTGAGCGCGATCTCCTCAAACAGTGGCTCCGCGATCCCCTCCGGATCCAGAAAACAGATGTAGCCGGCACACGGAGCGATCAGGCGGTCGAGCCCGGCTGCCTCGCCGCCCCGAAAGGAAACAGTGGCGAAGTCGCACAGCGACTTGCCGCCCTTGGGGTAGTCCTCCCAATAGACCGTGTTCGGCGGATAGAGGTACAGCGTGCGGGGCAGGCGCGGCCGCCAGGGGCGCGAGCGCGAGCCCACGCGGACGCGAAACGACGTGTTGGTGACATAGTCCGCCACCCAATGTGAATACCGCATACGATGACGTCCGGCGATGGGGTAGGACCGGTACTGCATGGCTAGGATCAGCTCGGGCGGAACATTCCTCTCCCGCCCGGCCCAATTGTACCCGCATGTGAGAAGTTTCATCGCGTTGCCAGAATATATAACAAATATGCCAGAAGCCGCAACGACCTTCGGGCGGGAATGTGCCATACTTTGCAGAAATAGGTGGCGTTGTAGCGCGCCGCGGCGGCTGTGGCTCGGGTGATCGGTCAGCCTTGAGCGGGGACAGGCGTCAGGCGTCAGGAATCACAATGAGCACACAACCGACAAACACGCATCGTCACATGGATGGGTTCAAGCCGGGGTGGCTTTCCCGCTTCCAACCTTCCAGTCTTCCAGTCTTCCAGTCTTCCAATCTTCCATTCTCCTCGCCCTGCTCGCGGCGAGCATGCTGGCGGGCACGGCGCGGGGGGTGGAGTATTTCGTCGCGACCAACGGCAACGATTCCAACGGCGGCACCGGCTGGGGTGACGCGCTGCTCACCATCTCAGCCGCTCTCGCCAAGGGGGACGTTAACATCGTCACCGTCTCCAACGGCACGTACAACATCTCGGCAGAGATCGGAATCGGCGCCGGAATCACCGTGCGCAGTTTCGGGAATGGCGTGTACGGCGGGTTGGCCAACGCCTCGAATACGGTCGTGCAACCCTCAGGTAACGGGTACCGCATCTTCTCCATGTGGAACGCCTCCTCCGTGGTGGAGGGTTTTACGATCCGCAACGGCAACGCGTCTCCAGGCTGCAACGTCTACATGTCAGACGGGCAACTGATTAGCTGCATCGTGAAAGAAAACCGTCAAAGTATTAGCAATGAAAAGGGCGGCGGCATCTACATGGGCGGGGGCACGGTCTCCAACTGCATTGTCAGGAATTGCAGTACGGGTTGGCGGAACGGCGGCGGGATCTACGCTGACGGCGGTTTGATTGTCGGCTGCCAGATACTGAACAACAGTGCAGCCAACTCTGAGGAAAGCACACAGGGTGGTGGCGGCGTTTATGCCAATAACGTCACGATCCGAAACTGCCTGATCGCGGGCAACACCGCGTACCCGTATGGCGCTGGTGTGTGGCTGGCTGGAAGCAGCAAGATCGAAAACTGCACGATTGTCGCGAACCGTGCGTTAAGCTCCTATTCTGCTGCTCAAGGGGCGGGGGTCTATCGCGCTGGTGGCACGGTCAGCAACAGCATCGTATACTTCAATACGATGGCGAAGCAGGGCAGTGGGGTGGTGGGAACCGAGAGCAACATCTGGAACGCCGGGTCGTTCGTTTACTACACCTGCACCACCAATCCGGTCGTGTCGGGCTCGGGCAACATCAGCGACGATCCGTTGTTCGCCAATGCCGCGGGCGGCGATTACAGCCTGCAATACAAGCCGGTGAAGTCGCCGTGCATAGACAAAGGCGCGAACCAGGCATGGATGGACGGCGCGAAGGATCTGGCCGGCAACACGCGAAAGACCTACGGCGGAGTTGCCGGTTCCCGCCGCAGTACCATTGTGGACATGGGCGCGTACGAGGCGCCCGAGGTCGCGGCCGAGGGCACCGTGGTCACGCTGCGGTAGGCGCCTTCGCCTAGGAGGCTACGGCGCGCCAGGGCTTGCGGAGTGCCAGCGGACAGGAGTCAGCATGTCGTTGTCTTGAGTCTTAATCTCAGGTGATCTTGACACTTTTTCCGGCTTCTGTCAGGCTCGTCGCTATGCCATAACGGCGTCAAACCGGTTACGGCATGATTTCGGCCCGTGTGGGCCGGTGCAGGGCGAAAAGCGATTTATTATCAATCAACAACCCATGAATCTCTTCTCCAAATACGGCGGCTACCGCAAGCTGGACTCCTACACTGTGGCATCGGTCATTCAGCTCGGAACCTGGCGCTTCTGCACTACTTTCCTGGACCGCCGCAACGACCCGGCTGGACGGCAGTTCGACCAGATGACCCAGGCCGCTCGTTCGGGTCGAGTGAACATCGCCGAGGGCTCGGAGCGGGCCAGCACCTCGACGGAGACCGAGATGAAGCTCACCGACGTGGCCCGCGCCAGCCTCGCCGAGCTGAAGAACGACTACGAATTCTGGCTGCTGTCGCGCCGCAAACTGCCGTGGAAGGTGCCTTCGCCGGAGGCCTGCGCCGTGCTCGATCTGCGGCTCGACCCGAACCCGCTGGGCGAGGGCGACGGTCTGCACGAGGCCTCGGCCTATCTGCTGGCGCAGTACGCCAAGTTCGCCCGTTGGCTGGACAGCGACGACCCCGATCTCGCGGCCAATGCCCTGCTGCTCCTGATCGGCCGGGCGTTGAACATGCTTGGTCGCCAGAAGGAGGCGCAGGGCGAAGCCTTTCGTAAAGAGGGCGGCTTCCGCGAGCGCCTGACCGCCGCGCGGCTCGAAACCCGCGACCAACAGCAGGTTGAGGCCGGCGCGCCAGTCTGCCCCGAGTGCGGCAAGTCCATGCGCCAGCGCACGGCCAAGGCCGGCCCGCACGCCGGCCAGCCATTCTGGGGCTGCACCGGGTATCCCGCGTGTAAGGGCGTGCGGGATGTCGACGCCCCCCGACTTCCCTCGACGCCCGCCGACTCCGCAATGATGGGAGTCGCCCCTAGTCGAAGTCAGTCGAAGTCAGTCGAAAAAGGAGGTGGGTTAGGGACGGGCCTTCCATCGGCCAGATGATCGAGGCGGATTAGGGATGGGCATTGGACGTTGGTGTCGGGTGTCGTCCTCGATTTCACGATTCGAGGACGAGGACGAAAGGCTAGCGCTGCCCCGATGGCTTCGCGACCGCACCGATCACCATCAGTTTAAGGAAAGGCGCTTCGCGTGAGGTAGGGTAGCGGCGTCCCGACGCGCCGCTGGAGTGAATCAACATGGAGTTTTTGTGCTATGATCCGTAAATACATGCTCACGACACTTGTAGGGATGTCGATGGCCACGGCCATCCTCCGTGCGGAACCGGCAGCCACGGCCGTTACGAATGCGGACGCCAGCGTGGTGCTGGATGACAACAGTCTCTGGCGGCACTTCGTGGTATCGCGCTGCGCCTTGGTGCGCACGGCCGATGGCAAACTGGAGCCGTGGGATCTCACGCCGTTGGACAGACCGTCGGCGGCCGGGGTGGGAGGATTGTGGGCCAAGACCGCACCGAAGCCCGCGGCTTCGACCGCATCTTCCCCTCTGCCGCCAACCGATTGGGCCGGCGTCAGCCTGGACGACGGGACGTGGCCGCGTGTCCGACTGCCTCTGCCGATCGTGGCTGGGGAGCCTCCTCCATCACGTCCACAAACGCGGCTTGGCGCCACGGCGGCCCTGTTGGTGCGCGGTAAATTCGAGGTCAAGGACCCGGCGCAGGTGAAGTCCTGCCGCCTCTCTCTGGACTACTGGGGCGGGGTGGTGGTCTATGTCAACGGCAAGGAAGCGGTCCGCCGCGACGTGCCCGGCGAAAAGCCGGATCTCCTGGCCCTGGCCGCGGATTACCCGGAAGCCGCGTTCACGACACCGAAGGGCGATTTTGCGGATCGCCCGCCTGCGCGCGAGCGCCGCTTGCGGGACTTCGAGATTCCGGCCGGGTTGCTGCGACGGGGGGTGAACGTGCTGGCCATCGAGACGCATACCGCGCCGATCACGGCGGCCTGTGTCAAGTGCGCGAAGAAAGAGGACTCGACTCTCGCGTGGGCGCCTATTGGACTTTTGCACGCGCGCCTGTCTGTAACGCCTGTCGGCGCGGCCGCGGCCAATCTGGTGCGTCCGCGCGGCATCCGGGTCTGGAATTGCGCGGCGTACGACACGCTCAGCGTGTTCGATTTCGGCGATCCTTGCGAGCCGTTGCGTCCGGTCACCATCCAGGCCGCGCGCAACAGCGTGTTTTCGGGCCGGCTGATGGTGAGTTCGGCTCAGGCAATCAAAGGGTTAAAGGTGAAGGTGTCGGATTTGGTTCGACTCCGCAAATCGTCCTCGTCCTCAGCGAAGCGGTCCTCGTCCTCGAATGCCGGAGTCGAGAGCGAGGACGACGACGAGGACGAAGTCGTCGTCGGTGTCAAACTGCCCGCCTCCGCCATGCAGGTCCGCTATGCTGTGGCGGTCGTGCCTGGCGAGTTGCCGCCGCCAGACGAGCGCGGTGACGATCTCTCGGGAGGGCAATCGCATCTTCCCCCCGACCGCTTCGATGGTTTGTTGGATGTTATTCCCGCGGAGATCCCCGTGAGCCAGGCGCCGGCACCGAAAGATAGTTACGATGGCAAGCCTGTGGACCGGAAGGCTCTGGTTGCAGGCGCGGTGGCGCCGTTGTGGTTTACGGTGCGGGTCCCGCGGGAGGCAAAAGCCGGGGTGTATCAGGGGCAGATTGCCATCGAGGCCGAGGGACTGCCGTTCACCAACGTGCCGTTGCGCGTGAGCATCTGCGACTGGGCCATGACGGATACGAAGGATTTCCGCATGCGCAACATGGCCTATCACGAGGATGGGGCCGTAGCGGCGCACTACAAGGTCCCGCTCTGGTCAGACAAGCACCTGGCGATGGTAGGTCAATCGCACGCACTGATGGGCGAAGCCGGATCGCGCCATTTCTACGTGAGGCTGGAAAACTTCGTCCGCTGGATCAAGCAGCCCGACGGCAGTTTCAAGCACGACTTCACCCTCTTCGATAAGTACCTGAACATGATCGCCAAGTCCGTCGGCAAGCCGCAGCCTTTGCGCTTGCAGGCTTGGGGGGACCGTGCGTGCGGAAAGGCCGGCCCTTTCGGGAATTCCCTGGCTATGGTTTCGGTTCTCGATCCGGCCACAGGGAAGACCGAGCCGTTCAAGTCGCCGAATCCGATTACCGACGAAGCGGCGGCGCTGGCCTTCTGGAAACCGGCTTTCGACGGGGCTTTCCAGCGCATCAAGGCGCGCGGCTGGCTGGACGCGACGGCCTTTGGTTTTACCGCCGACCGCGATGGACCGGACGATTTCCTGGCCGAGCTCACGAAGCAACTCTGGCCGGAAGGCGTCTGGGTGCTGGTCAGCCATGATGTCACCGCCGCTTGGAAGGATAACAGTAATCCCTGGGTCAGACTGCGCTACGCCTGCGGGATTTATGACTTCGGCTACCCGTCTGTCCGCGGGTACCGCGCTTTGTTGCAAGACCGCCCCGTGTTCTTTTGCAACGAATACCGCGGCAACTGGCGCGACTTCTCGCCCCTGACGCTCCAGCGCCGGGTTGGAGAAGATATCATCATGTCGGGTCGTGACGGTGTCAGCGATTTTGGCGCCGACTTGTTTATGTCCAGGGATGCAAAAGGGAACCTCCAGAAACCTGGAGGCCCCGATTGGCCATCCGGTCCGGGCCGGACCCAGCATGCCATGCTCTATCCCGGCCCCGACGGCCCGGTGGCGAGCGAGAGGTATGAGATGTTCCGCGAGGGGGTGGAGATTGCGGAGACGCTGATCTTCATCGAGCGGGCCATTCAGGAGAAGAAGCTCAGCCCGGAACTCCAGCAGAAGGCCGAGCAGGCGCTGGAAGCACGTAGCCAGGCCTTCATCATGGACTGGTTCACGATCCGCGACATGCCCGGCGCCGAGGAGGACGCGAAGCTGCTGAGCCTGGCCGGGGAGGTGGCGCGGGAAGTGGAGAAGAAGTGAACGTGAGAATCATCACATTGGCCGATTTGCACTTCGTTGATGTTGGCGCGAAAGACGCTATAGTGAATGCGCTTGCAGGGGTTTTGCAAGCGGCGCGTTCAGGTGTCAGGTTTCGGGTGTCAGGAACAATGTTGCGTCTTCCTGAAACCTGAACACTGAAACCTAAAACCGGCGCTGGCAGGGGTTTTGCAAGCGCCTCGAATGTTTAAACCAAACAAAAGGAGTGAGTTATGCGTAGAACTCGTTGCTTCGTTACCATCGCTGCGGCCGTTTTGCTGGCCGTGTCAGGCGCACGCGCCATGATCAACCCCACGTTCACGCCGATCCAGCTCGTGAAGCAGGCGAGCGTGATTCTGTGGGTGGACATCAAAGCTGGCGAGGCGAAAGACCCGTACACCGCCACGATCCGCGAGACGCTCAAGGGCAAGGCGGCCGAGAAGACGTTCCGTCTGGATATTTCCAAGGCGGGCGAGGATGAGGCCGCCATCGCGCTGCGCGAGCAGTTCGCCGCCGGCAAGCCGGCCATATTCTTCGTGGGCGAGTTCGAGGACACGAAGGAGCTGGGCGGGGGCAATACGAGCCGGCGCGCCTTCCTGCTCATGGACGGCGTCTGGTCGGTGTTCGTCGGCGGGGAGCAAGGCCTCTGGAAGCTGAACAATATCAATGACCGCATGCTGATGACCGTCTGGCATGGCGGCACGGACATGCTGCGCCGGGCTGTGGATTACATTCTGACCGACGATGACCCCAAAGTGCCGGTTGCCGAAGGTTTCACCTTCAGTAAGGGGCCGCTGAAACTGGCATCGCTCAGCGGTGCGATCCGAGCCGTCCGGACCGTGGATCTGGCCAGTGACGGCAAGCTGGCGCTGTTCGTCGCGTGTGAGTCGGGCGACCGTTTGTTTGCCGGCGCCCAAAACAGGACCTTTGCGGACCTTACCGGGGCTCGCGGGTTGCAGTCGAAATCACTGGTGTTCGCGTGGGGCGACTTTGCGGGCCTGGGGCGCCTGGACCTGATCTCCTTTGACGGAAAGGTCGTGACCCTGAACGCGCAACAGGCGGACGGCAAGTTCCTGGCCAAGCCGCTGGATCTCGGCGGCGCGGTGTTCACGGCTTGCGTCGCCTTGGCCGCGCTCGATGTCGGAACCAAAGGGCATGCCGGCCTGCTCGTCAGCGGTGACTCCTGGCCCGTGCTCGTCGCGCTGGACGAGGCCGGCAAGGCGACCGCCACCACCCTGGCCGCGCCGGGCGTTGCGCTGGCCAAGCTTGGCCAGACCGGCGCTTGTCTGGTGGCCGATTTCGATGGCGATGGCTTGGCCGACGTGCTGCTGCCGGCGGAGAAAGGCAGCGTGTTGTTCCGCGCCACGGCGCCGGGCAAATTTGCGCCGGGTGTGGCCTGTGCGGTGCAACTCGGCAAGAGTCCGTCCGGCGCGTGCCTGGGCGATTTCGATGGCGATGGCCGTTTGGACATCTTCTGTGCCAACCGGTCTGGCAGCTATCTCTGGGAGAACGTGGGGGGCGGCACGTTCGTCGAGACGTTTGAACAGACCGGGGAACTCAGTTATGGCGCCTCGCGCCGGGGCATTGACTGTATGGCCGGCGACTTCAACAACGACGGTCGCCAGGATATCGTGATCGGGTACAGCGCCGCAGAGCCGAGAATCTTCTTCAATCGCGGTTTCCGCAGTTTCGGCAATGCCGCCAGCATCAACATGAACTGGAAAGAACTGCTGCCCGCGTCGATGCAGGGGCAGACGTCGGTCTGCATCGGCTATCTGGACGGCGACGGCGCGCAGGATCTGGCGCTGGCGCTCACGAATGGCGAGATCTGGGTGGCGTTCAGGGAGAACAGCAATGCTGATCGCGCGGCGATGATGGCGGCGGCGGTGCTGCCGGTCAGCGGCGCATGCAAGGGGCCAGTGGCGGTGACCGGCTGGATCGACAAGCGCTGCCTGGGCGCCTGGAACGTCCTGCCCGGCGTCAGCCAGGCCTGCTTCGGCCGCACCGAGGCGGGTCTCGTGACGCTCAAGTGGCGCCTGCCCGGCGGCAAGGAGCAATCGAAGGAAGTTGTGATCGAGAAGGGCGGGACGCTGAAGGTGGAGATCAAGTGACTATGAACGGTTGGACGAATTATCATTGCCATACCAGCTTTGTGGATCCGGATGTGGAGCGCGAGATGACGCCGGCTTATTACGCCAGTCAGCTCGGCGAGCGCATGCGGCGTGCTGTGGTGCTGAATCACGGCTACAACTACTATGTCATGCCCAATCGCCCGGAGTGGGCGGCCGACGAGGTTGCCGGCAAGATACGGGAGGCCGGCAATGAACGCATACGCGCGGCCATGCAGGCTGTGCGGGCACTCGGCAACCCCGATCTCTTTTGCGGCATTGAGACCGACCTGTCGCGGGACGGACAGCCGTTGCACGACACGCGGTTTACGGAAGAGTTTGATGTGATCCTCTACGGCGACCATTACCTGCATTGGGTGGCGAAGATGGATTCGGTCAAGGAGCGTGTGCGCGCCTGGCTGGATCATGTGGATGCGGTTTTGGCACGGCCGGATCTGGACGTGTTTGCGCATCCCTTCCGGGAGTTGCGGGCGATCAGCAATAACGAGGTGCCGACGGAGGCGGTGGAACAGGTGCTGCGCTGGGCCGATGAACGGCGCGTGGGGCTGGAATTGAACTCGCAGGAGTATGTGCCGGAGGCGGCCACGGTACGCATGCTGAAGTTCGCGGCAGATCGCGGGTTGCCGGTGGTGGTCGGCACGGATGCGCACACCCGGGACCGGATTCTCGCCTTCGAGGTGGCCGAGCAGAGGCTGGCTTTGGCTGGGCTGACGACTGCTGATCTTTTTATGCCGCAGGTGGAAGCTTTCATGGCCAGAAAGGGGCGGCGCAGCGACCCGAAGTCGCGGCCAGTCCCCGGGCGAGGTGGGTTGTAGACGAGACGATAGCTATCGACAGCAATCGATCAAGATAAGGAGCAACGGATGAACAAGAAGCAAAGCAAACATGGGCTGGCGCGGGTGTGGACTGCACTGATGATGATGGGGGCATGGCTTGCGGGCGGCGCGGATGCGTGGGCTGCTGAGCCAGCAGTCACGGCCGTTACGAATGTGGACGCCAGCGTGGTGCTGGACGACAACAGTCTCTGGAGGCACTTTGCCGTGTCGCGCTGCGCCTTTGCGCGCACGACCGATGGCAAGCTCGAGCCGTGGGATCTCACGCCGCTGGGGGTTCCGGCCGGGGCACCCGGAACATGGCCCGGCATCGCACCGAAGCCCGCGACTTCGACCGCATCTTCCTCGCTGCCGCCGACCCATTGGGCCGGCCTTGACCTGGACGACGGAACGTGGCCGCGTGTTCGGTTGCCTCTGCTAACACCTGCTGAGGGGGGCATGGGCAACCGTCCGCAAACGCGGTATGGCGCCACAGCCGCCCTGCTCGTGCGCGGCAAGTTCGAGGTGAAGGACCCGGCGCCGGTGAAATCCTGCCGCCTCTCGCTGGAGTATCTGGGCGGGGTGGTGGTCTACGTCAACGGCGTGGAAGCGATCCGCCGCGATCTGCCCGGCGACAAGCCGGATCTGCTGGTCCTGGCTGCAGACTATCCTGCAGAAGCATTCACGAATCCTAAGGGCGACTATGCGGATAAACCGCCGAAACGCGAGCGCAGCTTGCAGGACTTCGAGATTC
>CAIOST010000282.1 GCA_903861045.1 uncultured bacterium
CCAAATCCTCTGCCAACCAACACCTCGCCACTGCTAGCATACACAAAAGCGGCTTCTGCGGTTACCACAAAGCCCTTGCTACAGCCAGCCTGCGTTAGGTGGCGCTTCAGGAAAAGACCATGGGGATGCGCCCCCGGCAGGCCAGTTTTGCTTGTGTTTCCTGCCAAAACCGGCGAACCTACCCAGCACCAGGTAGTACGAAGCCAACCTTCCTGGCCGCTGGCGGGCTGCGCAAAGATGCGAATGTTTGTGAACCAGCAGGGGTGCCACCTTAACCGGCACACCGGCTTCCGATTGGCACCAACAGAAGGACGAGGAGAGTCATGCAACGTGAGCGCTTATCGCTGGACAGCGGTTGGTTATTCCATCAGGGGGATATTCCATGCCCGAAGATCATTGGACACAACGAGAGCTATCTGAATGCCAAGGCAGGGGTCGCCCAGGGCGCAGCCGCGCCGACCTATGACGACACCCTCTGGCGTCCGCTGGACCTGCCCCATGATTGGGTGGTGGAGGGGGCTTTTGACGCTACGGAGAACCTGGCGCAGGGCTATCGCGCCCGCGGCATAGGGTGGTACCGCCGTCATTTCCGCTTGCCGGTTGAGGATCGTGGACGCCATCTGGAACTGCAGTTCGACGGCATCGCCACGCATGGCACCGTTTGGCTCAATGGCAGCCTCGTGCACCGCAACTTCTGCGGCTATACGTCGTTTCAGATTGATATGACGCCTTTTGCCCTATATGGTGACGCCATCAACACGCTGGCCATCCGGGTGGACGCTGATACGATGGAGGGGTGGTGGTACGAGGGGGCCGGGATCTACCGCCATACCTGGCTGGTCAAGCGCGATGCCGTGCATATTGCCACCGATGGGCTCTACGCCAACCCGGTGCGTGATGCCGACGGGGCGTGGCAGGTGCCGGTGGCCGCGACGATTGCCAGCGCGGCGCAGGCCCCGGCGGAGGTGGAGGTCGAGATCACCCTGCGGGATCCCGCCGGCCAGCGGCTGGCCAGACGCCGCGTCAAGGTCACGGTGCCGCCGCTCGAGCAGGTGGTGGTGGCGCGCACCTTGCCGGTGGCCGCGCCGCGCCTCTGGTCGGTGGCTGAGCCGACGCTCTATCACGTGCAGGTGGCCGTACGGCGCGACGGGCAGCCGGTGGATGAAGTGACGACGGCCTGTGGCTTCCGCACCTGCCGGTTCGATGCCGACCAGGGGTTCTTCCTCAATGACCAACCGCTCAAGCTGCAAGGCGTTTGCAACCATCAGGACCATGCGGGCGTCGGGGTGGCAGTGCCGGACGCGCTCTGGGAATTCCGCCTGCGCAAGCTCAAGGAGATGGGGGCCAATGCCTACCGCTGCGCACATAACCCGCCGGCCACGGAGTTTCTAGAGGCCTGTGACCGGCTCGGCATGCTGGTCATGGATGAGAATCGCCATTTTAACTGTTCGGCGGAGTATGTTCGTCAGCTCGAATGGCTGATCCGGCGTGATCGCAATCATCCCAGTGTGATCCTTTGGTCGGTCTTCAACGAAGAGCCCATGCAGGGGTGCGAGACGGGCTACGAGATGGTCCGCCGCATGTCCGCCGTGGTGAAGCGCCTCGACCCGACACGTCCCGTGACGGCGGCGATGAATGGCGGATTGTTCGATCCCGTAAATGTGTCACAAGCCGTGGATGTGGTTGGGTTCAATTACCAGACCTGGGCGTATGACCGTTTCCACAGCGCCAATCCGAACATGCTGCTGACCAGCGCGGAAGATACGTCCGCCTTTATGATCCGCGGCGAATATTGCACGGACCGCCCGCGCAATATTATTGACGCCTATGACTCCGAATGTGCGCCGTGGGGTGCCACGCATCGGGAGGGGTGGAAAGCCATTGCGCAGCGGCCGTATCTGGCCGGCGGGTTCATCTGGACCGGCTTCGATTATCACGGGGAGCCGACGCCGCTGATCTGGCCGACGACCAGTTCGGTCTTCGGCTGTCTCGATTTGTGTGGTTTCCCGAAAACGGGTTTTTATATCCATCAGGCCCACTGGCTAACCGACCGTACCGTGTTGCAGATTGTGCCGCATTGGAACTGGCCAGGACGTGAGGGGCAGGCCATCAAGGTGATGGTGCTGAGCAACGCCGCCAGCGTGGAGCTGCGGCTGAATGGGCGCTCGCTGGGCGAGCAACCCGTCGATCCGATGGACATGGTCTCCTGGAAGGTGCCGTATGCGCCCGGGCGACTGGAGGCTATTGCACGGCAGGACGGACGCATACTGGCTACGGCCCTGGTAGAAACCACGGGCGCAGCGGTGGCCTTGCGGCTGACACCAGATCGCGCGAGCATGGCGGGTGACGGTGTGGACGCGCAGCCGGTCACGGTGGAGGCGGTGGATGCGCAGGGGCGTGCGGTGCCCACTGCCAATCTGCCGGTGAGCTTCGAGGTTGGTGGTCCCGGCCGCCTGGTGGGGCTTGGCAACGGCGACCCAAATAGCCATGAACCGGAGCAGGGGAACCGGCGCAGTCTGTTCAACGGGCTGGCGCAGGTGATTTTGCAGACGCAGCAGGCGGCGGGGGTGTTGGTGCTGCGCGCCTGTGCCGAAGGGGTGGCGTCGGCGGAAGTGGCCATCACCATTGCGGCCGTGCCAGCCCGACCGGCGGTGCCCAAGACCGCACCGGTCTTTGCGCTGCGCGACTGGCGACTGTCGCCGCTGGCCACCGCGGCGATCGATCCAAATGTCGAAGTGGCCGACAACGATATGAATTCATGGTCGGCGCAGACCCCGGGCACGTTGCAGATGTTCACCGGTGGCACGTGGGCGGTATATCGTGCCCGCTTCGTACCTTATGCGGCGGTGCGGCAAGGGGGCGGCCGGATTCTGTTTCACGGCATTACAGGGCGGGCGGAGATCTGGCTCGACCGGCAGAAGGTGGCGGTGAAGGAGAGTTTTGCGGTGGCGCCACTGACGGTGGAGTTGCCCGCCGGGGAGGGCGAGCGCGTGCTCAGCTTGCTGCTGGAGGCGCAGCCGGATGCGTTTGCCGGCCTTGGTCAGGGCGTCGAAGTCCGTATGTAGGGTAGCATCCCTGTTCCCCTGTCTTTGAGGTGTAGTGTTGTAGGCCGCAACTCCGGTTGCGGCCCATTCCATGGCCGGAACCGGAGTTCCGGCCTACTGAACGCAACTCTGTAATGAAACAGGGAAGCGCCCCAAATGGTTTGCTTCATAAATGGCAGAACGGCTATGCTGTGCTGCCATGAATGACCAACTATTTGCCGGTTACCGACGCGCTTTGCTGCTGATGCTGTTTGTGGTGGTGTTATCTGGTATGGCGCGCGCGGCGGAGCGTCCGCGTGTCTATGTCGGACTGCCGCCGCAGCGCTGGCTGGTGCAGCAATTGGCCAGCAACCGGGTAGAGATCGGGCTGTTGCTGGCGCCGGGACAGAATCCGCATACCTTTGAGCCAGCCGCCCGGCAGGTCAAGGAGATGGTCGCGGCAGATGGCTATTTGCTGATGGGCCTCCCCTTTGAGCGGGCCTTGCTGCAAAAGCTACGGGCTGTGAACCCCGGCCTGCGCGTCTTTGATCTGACACAAGGGATCCCTCGGCGTGAGCAGTCCGGTCAGGCGCACGTCGGGCACGGCGGCGCGGCGGAAGATCATGACGATGGTTGCGGCGCGGCGGATCCGCATGTCTGGCTGACGCCGGCCGGCATGGGGATCATGGCCTCCAATGCGGCCGTGGCGTTAAGTGCGCTGGATCCGGCGGGGCGGGAATGGTATGAGGTGCGGCGGGTGGCCTGTCAGCAGGCCTGTGCGCAACTGGACGCGGAGTTGCGCGCGCTGTTGGCGCCGGTGCGCGGCGGCCTGATGCTAACCTATCATGCCTCTTGGGGCTATTTTGCGGATGCGTATGGCTTGCGGCAGGTGGCGGTCGAGGCGGAGGGGCGTCCCCCGACGGCACGGCAGTTGGCGGCCTTGATGGACCTGGCCATGCAGGAACAGGTGCGCTACGTGTTTACCGAGCCGCCGTATGATCCCAAGCCGTGTCGCACCGTGGCGCGGCAGATCGGCGCGGAGGTGGCGGTGATTGACCCGCTAGCCGAGGCCTGGGATCGCAACCTGCGGGCGATTGCCGCGCAAGTGCGCAAGGCGCTGGAACGGCCGCCGGCGCGCCAGGAAGGGCAGATGCCATGATGAGCAAGTCTGTGATCGCCGTGCAGGATGTCTGCTTTGCGTATGGCGGACAGGAAGTGCTGCACAATGTTTCGTTCGAGGTGCCCGCGTGCGCGTTTGTGGCGGTAGTGGGGCCTAACGGGGGCGGGAAGACCACGCTGCTGAAACTGCTGCTGGGGGAGTTGACGCCACGCTTCGGTACGATGCGCGTGCTGGATGGTGAGCCGGCGCTGGTGCGTCAGCGCATTGGTTATGTGCCGCAGGCGTTGCGCTTTGATCCGGGCTTTCCGGTTAGCGTGCGCGATGTGGTGCTGATGGGGCGGGTGAATTGGCGGAGTATCGGGCCGTATCGCGCGGAAGATCGCCGGGCGGCCGGGGCGGCGCTGGCACGCGTGGGCATGGGGACCTATGAACGGCGCCCCTTTGCGGACCTCTCGGGTGGTGAGCGGCAGCGCGTGCTGATCGCGCAGTCGCTGCTGTGTGCGCCGGAACTGCTGCTGCTGGATGAACCGACCGCCAGCGTGGATCCGGTGGCGGCCAGCCAACTGCACGCCTTGTTCCACGAGTTGAAGTCCGACCGCACCATTGTCATGGTGTCGCACAACCTGAGTGTGGTTACCGGCCATGCTACGCACGTGCTGTGCGTGAACCGGACCGCCGAGATGCAGGAGCTGGCCGAGGTGGCGACTGGGACGGTCCGCCTGGCGGCCGGTGGTGATTTGGCCTTGCTACAGCATGGGCCAGCGTGCCATGTGATTGACTCTTCGGCGGTGTTGGATACGCCGCATCTTGGCGCGCCGGGAGGGCGGAAATGAGCTTTTGGCACGATTTGTTGCGCTTCCCTTTTCTGCAGTACGCGGTCTTGGCGGCGGTGCTGGCCTCCGTGGCCGGCGGCGTGATGGGCAGCCTGGTCGTGGTACGGCGCACGACGTATCTGGCGGGGGCCATTTCGCACTGTGTGCTGGCGGGGCTGGGCTTGGCGCGCTTCCTGCAGCGCGGATGCGGAGTGGAGTGGTTTACCCCCATGCTGGGTGCGTCGCTGGCGGCGGTAGCGGCGGCGGCGCTGATCGCCTGGCTGACGGTGCAGCACCGGCAGCGGACGGATACGGCGCTCAGTATCGTTTGGGCCTCCGGCATGGCCATCGGCGTCTCCTTTCTAGCGGCCACGCCGGGGTATCAGGATGACCTGATGAGCTATCTATTCGGCAGCATCCTGCTGGTGGATCCGGCGGAGTTGGCGCTGATGGCCGGCTTGGACATCCTGGTGCTGGGTATCATCGGGCTGTTTTATAATCAGTTGCTGGCGGTCGGCTTCCAGCCCGAGCTGGCGCGGTTGCGCGGGGTACGCGTGGCGGCCGTGGAGACCGTTTTCTTGCTGTTGACGGCGCTGACGGTGGTGCTGCTGGTCAAGGTGGCGGGCATTGTGTTGGCGTTGGCGATCATGACGCTGCCGGCGGCCACGGCCGGGCTGCTGGTACGGCGGCTGGTGCCGATGATGGTGGTGGCGGCAGTGATCTGTTTTGCCACCACGGTGGGTGGTCTGGCATTAAGTTATGGCCCCGGCTGGCCACCTGGCGCCACGATCGTGGAACTGGCGGTGGTGGTCTATCTCGCGGCGGTCGCTTGGCGCCGCTGGCGTCGGAAGAGTTGATACCGGCTACCGCAAAAAGCGATGCTGGGTGGGAGCGTCAGACAGCTCAGTGTCCCACGTAGGTATCATCCATCATGCCAATGCGTTGCTAAAAAAAGCTCCCATGCTTGCTGCTCATGATTGCCGCTGACGAATGAACGGTTTGTGCTTGGCGAGCTCCGCCGGAAGAGCGATGATTCCACGCGAACCAAGCGATGCACCGCGGCAGAAGAATGGTTTACGGTCGTTCCATGTTGTTGACCGCGGTGATCGCTGACGTTGGGAGAGAATAATAATGATGACTGATACAGAGACGCGAATTTACGATGATGAGTTACTTCGAAAGAAGCGCGGCATCAAAGTAGCAAACGCGGTGGTCTCCATCCTCTTCTTCACATGCCTTGTGCCTCTTATTGTTTTCGCACCAGTCACAGCTCGACGCGATCGCGCCCTTGACGTTCTGATCGCCGCGGTCATCTTTATGCTAATCGCGTACATCAACATTCTTCATCTGAGACACATTGCGTCTATAACGTTGTATCGGAAACAGAAAGATGACTCCCAACCAACGGCTGCTGCCACGCCGACCGTTGACAAGCAGAAAACTGATGGACCGTCACGGCGAGGCAGGAAGGTGGCGTTCGGTGAGAAACAGTTATGGAACTTGATGCCACAAAGATCCCGCCGGGCTGCGAACATTTAATCCCCCTTGCGGAACAATGGGGTATCGGTGATGACTATGATCGGGAAGAAGCAGTCAGCAAAGCCGCCGATGCCGACCTGCACATGCTCGTCGATGCCATCCGTAGCCTTCCAAATGAAGACCTGTATGATTGGCTGGGGGGGTGTGTGTCACACTCCGCTTCACCGTCTACGGAATACATTGCTTTCACGTGTCTGACGATGGCCTATGACTCGGCGAGGGTGGAACTCAAACAACGACAGAACGGGCACCGAACCACCGGCGGCACGGTACGCTAACAAGCCCGTGCGCCGGAACGTTCGCGCCAAGGAAGAAACGAGTAGGATGACAAACAAAACGATATGGTGGGGTCTGGCCACTGTGGCTTGTTGGGCTATGGTTTTCACCATCGTGGCGTATGTTGCATGGGGTGTTGTATATGTTAGCGCCGACTCCCCGTGGAGTCCGCCCGACGTTCTGATAATTCCAATTTCCTTCCTGCTTGCCACACCCAAGTTATATTTGGCCGGCTTCTCGCTGTGGCATTGGAAGTTCCATTATCGAGGGGCTAATCCGGTAGCATGGGCCGTCGCATTTGCAATCGTTTGGAGTGATGCATTTTGCGCAGCACCTTTGGCTTGGACTCATGCAGTGTCCTCTGCCGGGGAATATGCCCTCGTGTTACTGTACTATGCGTTCCATATTCATCGGGATTTAAGGGGCATACGACCATACGGTACGGCCAATTCGCCTGCCGAGCGGTCGATCATCCCTGGTCGGTATGGAACATTCGCACAGGCATTTCGCGGTATTGGGATCATGTTACTTGGATGGGCGCTGTTTACATCCATCATAGGCACCGCGACATACTGGACTATATTCGATAGTTTTGATCGATGCGCCACGCGAAACATTGGTAAAACACTCTCGGCTGAAGAGGTCGACGCCATTCATTCGGCACACTTCATAAACGAGGTCATGGTCGGCGTGTTATGCGTGGCAGCCATAACAGGGGCGCTGGGAGGTTGCCTGCTGGCAATGAGCCATAACATACGCTGGCGGTTGAAGGAGCAGGAACAGTTAATAACACCCCCCCACCCGCAGGGCGAACCAAGCGATGCACCAGGGGCCATAGGCCGGTCTGCGCCCCCTCCGAGCGTGGTTGCCACTGGTGAGCGCTGGCGTTGGGTGCAGACCATGCAACCGGAAATCGAAACACTGTGCGACTTCCTCGCCCAGCTTCAGAATGGTGCGATTGAGGGCGACGATGCGCGCGCCAGGCTATCTAACCTCTTTGTACTCAAGACGCCAGGGCTTGAGGAACTCTTCGGCAACCTGCATCACTACATCGCCGATGCAGACATCAGAGCCAAGGATCTAGTATACCGAGAACTTCAGGACTCGGAGATGACGATACTGATTTCACGACTTCGCAGCGGCGACATCGCCAAAGCGAATCAGGTCACATTCCTCGGAAGGGCATGCGCGCACCCATCGGGATCGTGAGTTCCCTTGCGGGGACCGCCTCCCAGACCACTGATCGTACGGATCGCGTAACCAGCGGATCGGCGGTCATAAGCCGAGCGTAGCCAGTCGGACGACCCCGGTAGTGCGTGGCACCCAGTTGTCCGGCCGCGCCGCGCTCACTACCGTGCCGTTGCGGCGCAAGCGCCAGGGATGCTTAAGGGTGTGGCCCACGGCTACCCATTCCAACACCTGGTAGGAGTCGGCCGCCCAAGTTTAGGCGATTGGCGCCATGCGCTGCAGGCTATCCGCGAGACCGCCCGGGCGGTTGCGGCGCAGCCAGACCCGTGCGTGGCGGTCCAGTAGCTCCTCGCGTGCGCGTGCGAGCCGCGGCGTGTCGAGCGCCGCGCCGGGGTTTGCCAGCCGGTGGCTGCCGCGTTGGCAGGCGTGGATCAGCAGGCCGGCGGTTTGCTCCGTCTCCTCCAGGAGCCAGGGCGCGTCCGCACGCGAACTGCGGGCTTGCGACAGGCGCAGCAGGGCCTCCTCAGCCACAGCGCGCACGTCGTCGAGTGTGGCAGGTGTCACGCCGGCACCGATCGGGCGGCTGGTGCCGTGCGCCAGCAAATGGAATAGTTCCGTAGAGTTGCCGCGTTCAATGCCGCAACGGCGGTAGGCATCGCCCATGCTCAGGGTGAGGCCTCCCAGCACGCCGGCCTCGTCCGCGAAAACGTGCTGGTTGAGCGCCGCCGTGAGCGGCAGGTTGCGGTTGGCGGCGGTACACCACGATAGGGCTGCGCCGAGGAGGAAGCCGGGGTAGCTAACCGGCAGGGTCTGCCAGTGACCGTGGTCACCCCAGTCCGTGATGAGATAGCCAGCCGCGCCATGCTGCAGGCCGTGTGTCGCGGCGGAAAGAAGGTTCTCGCGCATATTGCTGGTGCGGCCAGCCAGGCTGTTCCAGGCCGAGGTGCCGGGGCAGACATAGAAGGGGATCCCCGCGTTGGCAAAGAGGGCGGCGTGCGCCGCAAAGGGGTGATTGGCCTCGTACCCCCACTCCAGGGCCACACTGTCGCGCGGCAGTTCCGGCACCAGCTCCGGATGATGGAGGATGATGTCCCCCCAGAAGAGCATGGTCCGTCCGTGCGCTTGCACGAGCTGGTGGATCTTCAAGAGGAAATCCAGATAGACGCGGCCGCCGCCGCGCTGGGCCACCTCGGCTTGGGACCGCCCATGCCCCAGGTCAAAGGTCTCGTCACAGCCGACATTGAAGCTGCGGCTGGAGAAGTTGGGCAGCAGTTCCGCATACCACGCCTGCAGCAGCGCCAGGGAGCGGGGGTCCGCGGGGTTGAGGCTGGTGGGGCCGGCGGTGACCCCGCCCCACGGGATGGGCGCGCCGCCGGTGGGGCATTCGGCCAGGTCGTTGTACTGCGGCAGCTTGAGCCAGCGCTCGAGATGGCCGAAGGAGTTCTGGTTGGGGACCAGGTCGATGCCACGGCCGCGGCAATAGGCGTCCAGCGCGCGGATCTCATCAGCCGTCATGGGGCTGGCGGCCTGCCAGACGGCGGCGTGCTGGCGGTAGGCAAAGGTGTGCTCCGTATAGAGCTGCAGGTGGTTGATTTTCCACTCGGCGAACTGGTCAACCAGTGCGCAGAGCGTGGTCAGGGTCGGGACCTTGTCGCGGCTGATGTCCAGCATGATGCCGCGCACCGGGAAGTCGGGCGCGTCCTCGATCCGGCAGGCCGGGAGCATATCGCCGGCCAGGCGGATGATCTGGCGCAGGGTCATGGCGGCATAGAAGAGGCCGCGCGTGTCGGCGGCGGTGGCACGGAGGGCGTCGGCGGTGATCGTGAGGGTGTAGCCTTGCGGCGGGGTGGCGCCGGGCAGGAGGGCAAAGTGTATGGCGGCGGCGGCTGGGGCGGCCGAGGCGATTACCGGGCGCCAGCGCGGGCCGAGATCGTGTTCCAGGGCCTGCAGGGTGGGGAGCAGCGCCTCCGGCGCGCCGGAAAGCAGCATCTGGCCGCCCGGCGCCAGGTCAAAGGCGCCGGCGTCCATGATGCAGGAGCGCGGTTGTGGAACAAGCAGCAGGGGGGTATTGGCCATGCGGTATAGTGCGCGAAGTGCGGCCGGAGCGTCAATTCCGAATCAGGGTTCAGGTTTCAGGTTTCAGTGGGCAGGCAGAAGGGGGGTGGGTGACGATCAGGCCAAGAACTGCGCGGCAGGTGTGGCGTGCGCGCGCTTCCGTGTTTATGTGTGGAGGGGGGTATTGAAGGGGAAGCGGGGCCATGCTCAAGCCGCCGAACTGGCAGAGCCGACAAATTGTGCGACGAAGTATGGGTCCTCCACCGTATCCACAGGAGATTTTCAGCTACGGATTTCGCGGATTGGGAAAGTGGGCGGCATTGATGGCTCAACCAAACGAAATCCGCGCCATCCGCGTCATCCGTAGCTGAAAGAAGCTCCCATGCCTGCTGCTCCTATCCATGCCGCGCCACACTTCGTCGCTTTCTTCGTCCCACGCGTTGTCGTCTACGCTTCGTCGCAAGACTTTGTCGAGACTGCTCTCGGCCAGCCATATCTCAACACAAAAGGGGCTTTCATGCCCGCGCTAGACCAGATACCCGGCTTCTCACCCCATGCCGAACACATCCAGCCCATACAATTTTCCTCGCAAGCCCGGAAGCGCCGAAATTCTTCATCTATCATGGTCCGTCAGGGCGGCAGGTCTGCCGAAACAGGATATGCTCACTGGTCAGCGTCAGGCGATCACCTTTGTGCAGCGGAAAATTGGCCGGGAGCGTCGTTTCTATGACCCCGATATATGAAGCGTCACTCTTTTCGCGGATGCGGACATCAAGCATGCCGCTATCGATTCTGGCGGTCCCTTGGGTAGCGAGTTTAACGAAGAGTCTGATGACATACGTAGCGCCTACTTCAATATCCAGTAATGGTGGATAGTGCGGGAAAGGGTTGGGGTAATTACCCGGGATTTGAGCTCTAACTTTGTTAAGGATGTGAAAGCCGTTTACGGCTAGTTCGTTTTCAATGTTGCCATGGAGCTGGCCGATGTTATGCATGTTCGCGCTTCTCTTTCTGAATCGACGTCAGGCTGGGGCGGCCGCCGGCGGTTCAGGGGTCTGGGGCGTAGCAGACGACGCGTTGCGAGCAGGGATCGGCGATCAGTTGCAGCGGTTGGGCCGGTTCGTAGACGCGAATGCAGTCGCTCCACTTGCCACAAGCGGGGGCGTAGTCGGCCAGTTTGTTGCTGGCGCCTAACAGCGTGGCCTCTTCGAAGCGGTTGCCGTCGCGCGCCGGGAAGATCGCGAAGTAGATCATGTTCATCTCCACGAGTTCATTGAAGAAGTGCGTGCCGAGGGAGATGTCGGGGGTCAGGGTGGCATGCATGGTGGCCAGTTCGCAGAGCGCTGCGATGTGGTTGATTTCGGAAAATTTGACAGGCACGCCGAGCGAGGGGGTGCTGGTCCCCCAGCGTCCGGGGCCTACTAGCAGGGTGGTGCCGCCGCGGCGGCCGCAGGCGCGGTTGAGTTCGCCGATGGCCCGGGCCACGGCGTGGCGATCACGCTCGGGCAGGGCCGCATAAACGGCCGGCACGACGTAGATGATCCGGTCCACGCTGACCACACGTCCCATGCCCACCACCGCGCCGCGGGCGGTCAGGAGGGTGTCGGCCAGCGGTTGGTCCAGGGCGGGGAGTTCGGTGGCGTGGTTGACGCCGCGCACCTGGAGTGGCCGGCACTGCAGCAGGTTGATCCGGTAATCGGCGGGTGTGATGAAGTTGGCGGCAAACTCGATGTCCACGGGGTGGCCGTAGGCGTTCTCCAGGACTTTGATGGCGGTACGCATGTCTTCGACAAAGCGGGTCTCGGTCAGCAACTGATCGAAGGTAAGGATCCAGTTTTCCGAGTGGCTGGCGGACTGGGGGTCCTGCGAGGCAAAGACGGAAACCGGCACGTCCGTGGCCTGGTGCAACAGATCGGAGAATTCACCGGTGGTCAGGCTCCCCTGATCGAGGTCAATATAATCGACATATCGCTGCGAATGGCGGCAGATTTCTTCAAAGCCGGCTTCCGGGCGGCGGGTGGGGGCATTGAGCGCCACGACGCGGGTGTAGTCGTTATCCACGCGGTCGACGGCGCGCGTGCCGAGGCCATAGACGAGCCGGATGACCCCGGCGGCGGGGTCCACGGTCGGGCTCCACTGGAAGGGGTTGAAAGAGAAGCCGACGCCGGCGAGGTGGGGGTAGAAGCAGCGGCCGTGCATGGCGCCGGAGACGCGCATGACCAGCAGCGCCATCTGCTCGTCGCGGTCCAGCAGGCCGTGGCGGGCGCGGTAGTTCAGGGCCTCCGCGCTCATGGTGCTGGCGTAGACGGTCTTGATGGCGGCTACGAAGGCGGCTAGCCGCTGTTCGCGCGGCCCCTGGTTGGCGCAGAAGACGCTCTCATACTTGCCGGCGAAGGCGTTGCCATAGTTGTCTTCGAGCAGCGAACTGGAGCGTACGATCACCGGGTACTGGCCGAAATAGTCGAGCATATCCTCGAACAGGCGCATGATATAATCGGGGAACTCACCAGCCAGCATGCGGGCTTGGGATTCCTCGGCATCCTGCAAAAAGGTCTCCGGGTTGCGCTGCTTTTCGCGCAGGCGCCAGATTTTATTGCGTACGAGGTAGGTGTAGAAGACGTCGGAGCCGATGTAGAAGGAGTCGTGCGGCTCAAGCAGGGTATCGGCCTCCGGCCAGCCGGCGGCCAGGATGCGGCGGGCCACCAGCATGCCCACGGTCTTGCCGCCGATCAGGCCGCTGCCGATGCGGCGGGTACGAATCTCGAGCAGGTCTTCCATGCGCAGATGCTGCTCGACCAGCGCCATCATGGTGGGATCGCGGGTGATCATGGCCCGGATGATCTGGTGACGCACCTCCGCTTCCTGCTCGGGGGTGTACCAGACTGTGCCGCGCAGGGTGACAATCTCCGCCGCCCGCAGGAAGGCGCGTTCGCCGGGCTCTTCGGTGGTGGCCCAGGGGGAGCCGCCCACGGCCAGCACCTGGGCGGTCACGGCGCTGGAGGTTACGCGTTCAAAGCGGTTGTCCGGCCGCCAGGCATGCAGCATGTGGATGGTGGGGGTGTAGCGAAACTGGGTTTTGATGGCCCGGATATGCAGCGCCTCCTGATAGCGGAACACGTCGAGGAAAAGCTGGGTGGTGTCCAGGATCGGGTCGGTGGCCTGCCGGGAGTGGCGGTGACGCAGTAGACCGAAGTAGGCGATGGTGCGCAGTTCAAACAGGTACGGGCAGGTGAGCATGAAGAAGTTGCCGAGCATGGCGTCGGAATACCAGTCCACCGCCAGGTCGGATAAGCAGTCGAACACGTAATACGCATCGTAGCCGGCCTCGCCAATGACCTGGTGAATGCGGTGGATGAAGGTCTCGAAGCCATCGGCGGGGTCTAGCGTGTAGGTGGCCGCGCCGTCGGCGGGTGTCAGCAGCGGGGCATGGCGGGCGAAGCGGAAATAGATCAGTTGCCGCCCATCACGCCGTGCCGCCTGCACGTAGGGAATCACAAAGGCCTGATAATCTTCGATGCGTTCCACATGCCAGACGATGTTGTCGCCGGCCAGGATGCGGCTTAACGCCTCGTCGAGGGATGGGAGTCCGGTCGTATGGTCGGCAGATGGCTGGTGCATGCGGCTTCCTGTTGGTGGGTGGCGGTGCGCGGCCGGGGGCCCGGGGGTGCGGCGCATAGGTGTTAAGCTAAGAGTTTTCAACGCTGTTCTTAGCTTAACACCTATGGGGTGCGGGCGAAGGGCGTTCAGGACCAGAAGACGTGGGGTTGTCCGGTGAGGTGCAAGCCGGCGCGCTCGGCCTTGCGCAACTGTTCGAAGCGGGGGAGTTGTTCCGCGAGGCTGTCTCCGCCGAGTTTCTCGAGCAGGGCATCGGCCAGCACATAGGCGACCATGGCTTCGACCACCGGTACGGCGCGTGGCACGGGGCAGACGTCGGAGCGTTCGTATTGGGTGCCGACCTCCGCGCCGTCCACCAGGTTTACGGAGGATTGCGATTTGCGGGTGGTGGGGATTGGTTTCATGGCGATACGCACGATGATGGGCTGGCCGTTGGACATGCCGCCCTCGATACCGCCGCAGCGGTTGGAGGTGCGCACGAGACGATCGCCATGCAGGCGGATGGGGTCCTGCACGAGTGAGCCCTCGCGGGCGCTGTTGGCAAACGCTTCGCCGATCTCCACCCCCTTGGTGGCAGGGATGCTCATGAGCGCGGCGCCCAGGCGCGTGGTCAGCTTGCGGTCCCAGTGCACGTGCGAGCCGAGACCGACCGGGACGCCGGTGGCAGCGACTTCCACGATGCCGCCGAGGGTTTCCCCCTGTTCGGCCGCGGCGTGAATGGCGGCGCGCATCTTGGCGGAGGCCTCCGGATCCGGGCAGTTGACGTCGGAGGTGCGTGCGGCGGCCACGCATTTTTCCAGCAAGAGGCGGCGGGTGTCGGCCGTGGTGCCGCCGATGGCTGCCACCCAGCCGCCAATGGCGATGCCGAAGCTCTGCAGGTAGGCGCGACAGAGCGCACCCACCGCCACACGGGCCGCGGTTTCGCGGGCGGAGGCACGCTCCAGCGCCAGGCGCAGGTCGTCATACCCGTATTTAACGGCGGCCGGCAGATCGGCATGGCCGGGGCGGGGGATGGTAAAGGGGGGGATCGGTTTGCCCTGCCAGTTGGCGTGATCCTTGTTGGTGATCAGGAGGGCCACGGGGGCGCCGGTGGTGCGTCCTTCCATGACGCCGCCCAGGATCTGGGCGCCATCCTGCTCAATGGCCATGCGGCCGCCGGTGCCGGTGCCGCGCTGGCGCCGGCCGAGATCCTCGGCGATGAGTTCGGGCGTGACGGGCAGCCCGGCCGGCAACCCTTCCAGAATGGCCGTCAGTGCGGGGCCATGCGATTCGCCGGAGGTCAGAAAACGCAAGTTCATGGATTATCCTTGGGGGTTAGGCAGGGGCGTGGCGCGTGGTTTCATGGCCGGCGCAGCGCCGCGAGTGTTTCGCCGAAGGCGGGGAATGATTCGTGCATGATCTCGGCGCCATCGACCACGACGGGCGTGCGGGCCACCAAGCCGGCCACGGCGCATGACATGGCGATGCGGTGGTCGCCGTGTGGTTGGACCGTGCCGCCGGCCACGGGGCCACCGGTGATGCGGAAGCCGTCGGCCAGCGGTTCAATGGCCACGCCGATAGCCTGTAGTTCGTGGGCCACGGCGGCAATGCGGTCGCTCTCCTTGTGGCGCAACTCTTCGGCTTCGCGCACGAGGGTGACGCCCTCGGCGCAGGCGGCGGCCACAGCAAAAACGGGGAATTCATCAATCATGCGCACGACCAGGTCGCCGGAGACTTGTGTGGCGTGCAGCGCGCTGTGGCGCACGCGCAGGTCGCCGACCGGTTCGCCGGACCAGTCGCGCAGGTTGGCGATCTGGATGTCTGCGCCCATGGCGCAGAGGGCGTCGAGCAGGCCGGTGCGGGTGGGGTTCAGGCCGACGTCGCGCAGCAGGATCTCGGAGCCGGGCGTGATGAGGGCCGCCACGATCAGAAAGGCGGCGGCGGAGATGTCGCCGGCCAGTTGCAGGCGCAGGGGCAGCAACGGTTCGGTGGGTGGGTGGATCGTGACGGTATGGCCGGGCCCGGTCGTCACGCGTACGCCCATGGCCCCCAGCATGCGTTCGGTGTGGTCGCGTGAAGGGCCTGGTTCCCGGATGGTTACCGGGGCATCGGCGCCTAGGGCGGCTAACAGGAGGCAGGATTTAACCTGGGCACTGGCGACCGGCAAGCTGTAGTCCATGGCACGCAGCGGCTGATCGGGGAGGCGGCCGTGCAGGAGCAGGGGGGCGCCGCCGTTGGTGGCAGGTGTGATTTCGACGCCCATGCGGCGCAACGGATCCACAATCCGGTTCATGGGGCGGCGGCGCAGGCCGGCCGAGCCGTCCAGCGTGGCGGGGATGCCGGTGGCGGCCACGGCACCGGCCAGTAAGCGGATGGTGGTGGCGGAGTTGCGGCAGTCCAGCGGTGCGGCCGGGGGGCGCCAGCCGTAGAGCCCGGTGCCGCAGATCGTCAATTGCTGCGCCTGTACCTGCCACGCTACGCCGAGGCCGGTCAGGGCATCGAGCATGGCGCGGGTGACGCCGGAGATGAGAAAGCGGTCAATGACGCTCTCGCCCTGAGCAAGCGCGGCAAAGAGTGCGGCGCGGTGCGAGAGCGACTTGTCGCCGGGCACCACGGCCACACCACGGAGCGGACCACCGGATTGGATCGTAAGCTGCATAACGTTTCCACCTGCAAAAGAAATGGCCTATATCATACCGTGGAGAGGCGATGGCGTCCATCCTTCCGTATTTTGCTGACGCCTATACGTGTTTTGCGCTATGTTTCTTTCGCTTTTGTTTGCAGAGTGTCGGTCGGGAAACGAGCATGCTGGAAGTCCTACAAGTTACGCGTTGTTTTGGGCGCCGGATGGCACTGGAAGCGGTGTCGTTTCAGGCGGCCAGCGGTGATGTGGTCGGTGTGCTCGGGCCGAATGGCGCCGGCAAGACCACCTTATTGCGGCTGGCGGCCTGTTATTTGCAGCCTACGCGCGGCGTCATCCGCTTGAATGGGTTGGATTCCTTCCGGCAGTCACTGGCGTTTCGCGCGCAACTGGGGTACCTGCCGGAGCGCTGTCCGTTGTACGATGACATGACGGTGGGTGAATATCTTAATTATCGGGCGAATCTGAAGGGTTTTACCTTTGGCAAGGCGCGTCACCGTGCCAGGGAAATGGCGGATCAGTTGGGCTTGGGTGACCTGCGCGGCCGGTTGCTGGGCACGCTCTCTTTCGGCTGCCGTCGGCGTACGGCCATGGCGGATGCGTTGCTGCATGCCCCGCGGTTGTTACTGCTGGATGACCCCATTGCCAATGTTGATCCGCTGGAGTGTGAGCATATGGCCGCTTGTGTGACCCGTGCCGCGCGGCATGCGGCCGTATTGGTGACCGGGCATGCCCTGGAGCAACTGGGAACCTTCTGCACGCGGTTTCTGGTGTTGCGTGCGGGGCAAGTGGTGGCGGATGTCGCACGCACGGAGTTGGAGGCCGGGTACGAGGGGGTGCGCGTAGCCGTGGAGGTGGCGGGCGCGACGGAGGCGGCGTTGAAACGCATTGCCGCCCTGTTTCCTGGCGGCACGGAGGCGGTCGTGAGTTTGCTGCCGGATGGATGGTGGCAGGTGGCGTGGGCGCCCCAGCAGGCACCGGGGACCATCCGGGATGCCGTGGCGAACGAAGTGGCGAGGCAGGGGTGGCGTCTGCGTGCCGTGGAGCTGGTGGTTCCCTCCTTGACCGCCAGGTTGACGGATTTGGTGGCGGGGCGGGCCATCGCGGGCCGGGCAACGACGGACAAGGGGGACGCATGAACCGGGTGGCGCGTCTGATTTGGTGGCGGGATCTGTGCGGATCTTTGTATGGCTCGGCCAGCTATGGCATGTTGGCTGGTTTTCTGGCGCTGACTGGTTGGTCGTTCGCGGAACTTTTGCGCCGCAATGAGGGCGGCTTTGCGTCCGCCCAGGCGATCTGGGCCATGGCCGTGGCTCCGTGGCTGCCGGCCTTGGCGGCGGCGGCCACTATGCGGCTCTTTGCAGAGGAGCGGCAGACCGGGACGCTGGAGACGCTGCTAACCGCGCCGGTGCGGCCGTATGACATTGTGATGGGGAAATTCGGCGCGGCACTGTCGCTGGTGGTGGCAGGGGTATTGCTGGCGCTGCTGCCGGTCTATGCCTTGTGGCAGGTGGCGCCGCGTATGGATGGCGAGTTTTCGGGTGTCGGACTATGCGGGGTGGTGGCCTTGCTGGTGTTGCAGGCGGCGGCCTGGACGGCGATCGGCACGTTGGCTTCGCTGTTGGCCAAGCAACAGGCCGCGGCGGGTGTGCTGACCGTGCTTTGCATTGGCGCGCCGTATGCACTCTATGCGGCCGCGCTGGCCTGGATGCCGCGCATGCGGCATCATTTCTGGCAATGGCCACCACTCGGGGATGTCGAGGATGCCGCCACCGGGTTGTTTGCCCTGGCGCCACCGGTGCTCTATCTGTCGGTGGCGTGGTGTGTGTTGTTCCTTTGTGTGCGATTCCTGGAAGCACGTGATCTGCAAACGAGGTAGTCGCATGTCCAAGTCGGGCAAACGGAAAGAGCGGCAGGTGATGTGGGCGGCTGGCGCACGCTGGCTGGCGGGTATGCACCTGACGGTAGCCGTATTGCTGGCGATCGGGTTGGCTGTGCTGGTGAACCTGCTGGCGCTGCGGCTGAACGTCACGCACGAAAGCGCTTTTGCGGTGGTCCGCCCGCTCGCCAGTCAGACGCGCAATATCCTGTCGCATCTGGGGGGGCCGCTGCGCGTCATCTGTTACATGGATCAGAAGCATCCGGCTAGCGCGCCCACCGGCCGACTCTTGCGTGGTTTTCAAGCCGCAACCTCGCAACCGGGCAAAACGCCGATGGTCATCAGCTATGTGGACCCGCGGCGGGATCTGGTGATGGCGGCGGCGTTGACGGCGGCCGGCGTGCCGCCGAATGCGGTGCTGTTCGAAGCGCAGGGGCGGCGCATTGTGGTGCCGGCCGATGAACTGGTCCTCACCAAGCAGGGGGCGCGCAGCGTGTTCCGCGGGGAGACGGTTTGTGCGGCCGCGATTGCCCGCTTGTCGCGCGCCCAGTCCAGTGTAGTGTACTGGGTGCAAGGGCATGGCGAAGGCAATCCGACCGATTATGAGGCGCTGAGCGGTTTTACGACCATTGCGCGGGAGATCCGGCAGGAAGGGTATGATTTGCGACTGCTGGAACTCTGGCAGACCAAGGGGGTGCCGGCCGATGCCGAGGTCCTGATTCTGGCCGGTCCACGCCGGACACTCGCGGCGGAGGAGTTGGCCTGGATCGAAGCCTACTTGACGCGGGGGGGGCGCTTGCTTTACCTGGTGAATCCGGTGCATGTGTCCGGGTTGGAGGATGCGTTGGAGCGGTGGGGCGTGCGCGTCACGCCATGGACGGCGGTAAACCGCGAGACCATTTCGGGGCATGACGCGGTGGTGCACCGGTATGGGGACCATCCGATCACCCGGCAGCTCACCAATTCGGTTACGGTTTTTCTGGGCAGTCGTTGTCTGCTGCCGGCGGTGGATGCGACGGCTTCCGAGCGGGTACGCTATACGCCGCTGGCCTGGAATGAAGGGTGGGGGGCGCGGGTCACGGATGTGCTGGCACTGCCGCGCCTGTTCGATGCGCGGGAGGATTTGGCAGGGCCCGTAGTGGTGGCCGCGGCCGTGGAGCGCGGTGGTGAGGTGGCCCCGGATGTAGCCCTGCAGCCCACGCGGCTGGTGGTGGTGGGTGAGCGTGATTTTGTTGCCAATGGCACGTTGGCCACCCGCTCCAGTGCTAATCGCGATCTGTTTGTACATGCTTTGAATTGGTTGGCCGGCCTGGAGGCCGGCACCGGCATCTCCGGTGGCGGGGATGCGGCGTTATGGACCGGGCTGGACCGTCGTGGCTGGATGCAGTTTACGCTGCTGGCCGCGGTGGGACTGCCGCTGCTGGTGCTGGCGCTGGGCGGAGTCCTGGTTTTAATAAGGCGTTGGAGTGTGTAGCAAGGATGGGCTATGCCGAGTTTCCGGACAACAGCGGGGATGATGATGGCGGTGGCGCTTTGCGGGCTGCTGCTCTGGTTGTTGCATCAATGGCGGCCGGAGGGGGGGCGGGAGGCCGCCGAGACGGCGGGATTGCTCTTCCCGCGCGGGCTGGATCAGGTAGATGCGCTGATTGTGGAGCAGGGGGCCAGTCGCATGGAGTTGCAGCGGCAGGGGGCAATTTGGTCCCAGGTCTCGCCGTTTGCCGCGGGGGTGGATGCACGGGCGGTGCAGCGGCTGTTGGATGCGCTGGCCGATATGATGGTGCGGGAGCGCATTTCGCTGGATGAATTGCGGCGGCGTAACCTGCAGCTCAAAGATTTTGGGCTGGCACCGGTGCAGACGCGTGTGATTGTGCGCACGGCTGCGCGCCGCATCGAGCTGTGCTTCGGCCGATTGACCCCCGACGGGCGGGAAGTCTATTTCTATCTGGATGTGGCAGGGCAGCTGCTGGTCGCGCCGCGCGGGGTGCTGGAGGCCATCCCGGCTTCGCTGGAAAGCGTGCGCGAGCGTTCCTTGCTGCGTGATACGGGACGCGCGGTCACGGCCGTGGAGTTGCGTGGTGCGGAGCGCTCGTACATCAAGCTGACGCATGGCGGCAGCGACTGGCAGATGGTCCTGCCTTATGCGGCGGCCGCCGATGCCGGTCGGGTGGAGCAGATTCTCACCACCTTGCGCCAGGCCCGGATCGAGGCGTTTGTCTGGCCCTCGGCCGTTTCCAACGACCTGTCGACCGTGGGGGGCATGCGTGCGCGACTGGCGCTGTACGGGCTGGATGCGGATAACGCTTTGCAGGTGCAGTTCTGGGAATCGGGCGGCCCGGCCGGGGTGCGGCTGCGCTTTGGCAAGGCGGTGGAGGGTCAGCCGGGGTGGGTCTATGCCTTGACGGTGGATGAGCAAAGTGTGGTGGCAGTGACCAACAGCGTGGTGGCCGCCTTACAGGTGCAGCCGGCGGATCTGCGTGACGGTCGTCTGTTTCGTGGGAAACCAGATGAGATTGCGCGCGTACAGCTCCGGTTTGCGGAGCAGTTGATCGAGTGCTGTCGCGATGAGAACCTCCGGTGGGCACTGGTGTCGCCGCAGCAGGATGCGGCGGATCAGGAGCAGGTGGACCGGTTGCTGGTGGGGCTGATGCGGTTGCGTGCGGTGCGCGTGGTGGATCCGCCGGCTGGTTCGGCCTGGGTGCCGTCCACGAATCCGATCTGTGTGGTGGAGTTGGGGCGGGCCGCCGGCGAGCTGCGCTTTGCGGTGAGCGCGGGCGAGGTCGCCGGGCGGATGGAGGTGGTCTTTACTAATTCACCGACGCGGTATGTGGTGGACGTCAGTCAGTTGCCGCCTGCCGTGCTAACGCCAAAGGCGGCGTATGGGCTGCGTGACCGAACCGTACTGGCCGTGGCCACGTCGGCCGTGCGGCGCATTGCCGTGCGGCGTGGCGCGGAGAGCGAGGCCGTGGAGCGCGTGGCCGATGGGGCCGGGTGGCAGGCGGGCGTGGCGGGCAAGGCGATGACGAATGTGGAGGCGCCGGCGGATTGGCTGCGCTTGTTGGCGCGCCTCCCGGCCGCGCGGATTGAGCGGTTGGGCACGACGGGGGAGCGGGAACTGGCAACCTATGGGTTGGCGGCGCCGCTATGGGAAATTGAGGTCGATCTGCTGGCCGAGGACGCCTTGCGCAAAGTACTGCTGGTGGGCGCGAGCGCCGGGGACGGTGGGCGTTATGCCATGCTGCGTGGTCATGAGGTGGTGTTTGTGCTGGGGGCGGAAACCGTGCGTGTGTTGGAGCGGAAACTCCTGCCCACACCCGGCACCCAGCCGTAAGATCGGCCCGCCTATGCGTAGGTTTGAAAAACCAGCACGGGTCCACCGGCGGCGTGAATTTCGAATGCTGTGCCGCACGCTTCATTAAGCGTGGCCTGCCACCAGCGGGTGGGACACAACTGGTTCAGCGGGTAACGCAGGCCTCGCGCACTCAGGGTGGTCTGTCCGTTGAGCGTGAAGAAGGAGACCTGTTGCCCCGGATGACAGGGAAGCAGGTTGTCCTGATGCACCGCCGTGAAGATCCCGGTATCCGTTAACAGGGTCACCTCTGCCTGCATGGCAAAATCCACCAGCCAACCGAGGTTGCCCAAGGTGTGGTCTTCCCGCAGCCCGGTCGCGCCGAGGATGACGAGTTGGCGCCAGTGCTGCGACAGGCAGAAACGGAAGGCCTTGGCCAGATCATTGTCCTCCTGGTTGGCATCGTGGTGTACAATCGCCTGGAAGCGCGTGCGCAATTCGGCTGGCAGACTGTCCAGATCGCCCACGATGGCCGCCGGTGTCAGGCCGGTGTCGCGTAGGTGCCTGGTCGCACCATCGCAGCAGACAATCCGCTGGGCGGTCCGCAAGGCCTGCAGCGGCGTGGGGTGGGTGGGAAAGGCGCCGTTGGCCAGGATGACCGTGCTGGGAAGCGGGATGGGCATGCCGGGTGCCCCCTTCTGGTTAGGTGCAAGGGATGAATAGGAAGATCAGCCAGATGATTAGCAGGCACAGGGCAAACCGGATGAATCGTTGGCGGTTCCGGGCGTCCCGATCCGCAAAGCGACCGGGTTGCAAGGTGCGCAGGCCACCGGCGGAAATGTAGCTGACGAGCCGTGTGGCGGGGTATCGTGACGGGGCGGAAAAGGTGTTGGTCAGGAACATGCCGCGGTCGTTGGAGTCGGCACGCACGTCCAGCCGCCAGTTGACGGGGCGGGGCTGAGATTTCAGGAACGACGCGGCGTTGCTGTTCAGCACGCGCGACGCACGAGTGGCTTTGGCGAAGAGTGGCATGCGTGCAAACTCACGGGATGACGAGCACTTGTCCGGCGCGGAGTTGGTTGCCGGGACCCAAGCGGTCCTTGTTGGCATCGCGGATCTTTTTCCACTGGTCCGGTTCGCCATAGACCCGCTCGGCAATCCGATAGACGCTATCGCCAGGTTGCACCACATAGGTGCGGGTGGCCGCGGTGCTGGCGGGCGGCGTCGGGGTGGGCGCGTCGGTCACGAGGGGTTCGCCGGCCGCCGTGGGGGCTTCCGTTTTTGCGGGGGGGGGCGGTACGATCGCGGGCGGCGGTGTGATGGGCCGGGGGGGGGCCGGGGGCTCGGTTACGGTTTCCGGTTCGGGGGCCGGACGTGCGACCGGTGGAGGCGGGGCGGGGTGGGGGGTGGCTAGTAGTGTGGCGGTGGCGGGGTCAAGGCGCGGGAGTGCGGAGCGCGGCCGCGTCTCCTCGTTGGCGGCGGACGGTGTCACGCGATCCAGCAAGCGCCGTAGCCGGTCGTTTTCGTACTTCTGTTCGGTCAGATGGCGGTCCAGCCCATCCTTTTGCTCCATCAAGGCGGCTTTTTCCCCTTCCACGACCGATAGCCGCTTGTTGAGCTTGTCAATTTCTCCCACCAATTCGAGTTGTTTGCGACTGATGGTCACATCGTCGGTATTCAGCAACTGCGCGACGAGTCTTTGCTGGCAGAGGCTGGTGCGGTCACGCAGCAACGCTTTCTTCTCCGAATCCGGACGCAGCCGCTCGTACTGGCGATAGTGATAGATGGCACCCATGTAGTCCTTGCGGTAGTCTTGTTGCAGCAAGGCTAGGTGGAAGTGCGCGGAGACCAGTTTGGGGCTTTCCAGTAGGACGTCTTCATAGGCCTGAATCGCGCCGTCAATGTCGCCGACCTGTTCGCGCTCCAGCGCCCGCCGGATCAGCGGATGCTCTCGATCGCGTGCGTCCTGTGTTGCCACGGACGTTGGCCGGTCGCAGCCGGAGAGCAGGACGAGGGAGGTGGCTAGCAGGATGGCAAGATGGGTGGTCATGGGCTGAAAAGGGCGCAGCTTCCTGTGGGGTGACGGTACGGATTCGTGGTGAAAAGTAATACTGTTGCCCAAAAAGCCTTGTCTGTCAAACCACAAGACGGCATAGTCTTACATATTCATGAGCCGAAAAGACAAAGTGCACGTGGGTAACAACTGGGAGTCGGCCCACACCTGCCTGGGACCGGTCGGTATGGTTAGCGTGATTATGCCCTGCTATCGGCTCGTTGGCCGGGCGGGTGTAAACGTGGAACGTGTCCGACGTTTGCTCGATGGCCAGGTTCAGTTCGAGGTGGTGCCGGTGGATGACGGCAGTGGCGACGGCACGGCTGAGGAGCTGCGGTTGGCGGCCGTGGCCCATCCTGCGACGGTCCGACCGGTGCTGATGGTCAGCAATGGCGGCAAGGGCGCGGCCTTGCGCGAAGGGCTGCGGCATAGCCGCGGCACGCATATTCTGCTGCTGGATGGCGATCTGGACCTCGATCCTGCCCTGCTGCCGGCTTTCTTCGATGTCATGCAACAGCGCGTGGCCGATATTGTGGTGGGCTCCAAGCGGCATCCCGATTCGGAGATCGATTACCCCTGGCGCCGGCGGGTGGCAAGCGCCGTCTATTATGGCTTGGTCACGCTGCTGGTGGGGCTGCCGGTCACGGACACCCAGACCGGTATGAAGCTGTTTCGACGCGAGGCGCTCCAGTGGGCTTTTGACCGGATGCTGGTCAAGCGCTTCGCTTTCGACGTCGAGTTGCTCGCCATTGCACATCAGCATGGGTATCGCGTGGCCGAGGCCCCCATCCGCATGCATTTTGGCAATAAGATCGGATCGTTGACGCTCTCCAATGTGCGCTGTGTGATGAACGACACCCTGGCGATTTTCTACAGGCTGCGCGTGTTACGGTATTACCAGAGCGTGGAGCCGGTGCAGATGCCGGCTGAGCCGCCGTTGGTCTCGGTGGTGGTGGCTTGTCCGGCCCCTTCCGCGTATCTGACGGAGTGTCTGGCCGGCTTGGCGCGGCAGTCCTACCGTAACTTTGAGGTGATTGTGCTGCCGGACGAGCCGGCGCCGGACTACCCCTGGCCACCCGAGGTGCGGGTGATCCCCACGGGACGGCAGCGCCCGGCGGAGAAGCGCAATACGGGCATTGACGCGGCGCGCGGGGCCGTGGTGGCCTTGTTGGATGACGATGCCATCCCGGTGCCGGGGTGGCTGGATCATGCCGTGAAATACTTTTCCCTCGATGATGTGGGCGGGGTTGGCGGGCCTGGCGTTACGCCGCCCTCCGATCCCTGGCTGGCGCAGATGGGCGGACGGGTCTATGCCAATAAACTCGTTTCCGGGGATTGCCGCTATCGCTATCACCCGGATCGCATCCGCACCACCGATGATCTGCCAAGTTGTAACCTAATGATCCGGACAGACTTGCTGCGCGAACTGGGCGGCTTTCGTACGGATTTCTGGCCGGGCGAGGACACGATTCTCTGTGCGGATGTGGTGCACCGGCTTGGCAAGCGCATCATTTATGATCCGTGGGTGTCGGTGGAGCATCACCGGCGGCCGCTCTTCCTGCCACACTTGCGCCAGATCGGGCGTTATGCCATGCACCGTGGCTATTTCGTGCGCCGGTTTCCTGCCACCTCCCGCCGGATCGGCTACATGGCCCCCTCGGCCTTTGTGCTGGGGTTGGTGACGGGGGGTATCGTGGCGGCGCTTTGGCCGCCGCTGCGCAGTTGGTATGCAGCGGGGGTGTCGGTCTATCTGGGGGTGACCCTGCTGGCCACCCTGCACTACCGTCCTTTCGTCTGGTTACTTACCTGGCTGGGGGTCATGGCCACGCATTTGGTGTATGGCGTGCGCTTTTTGCAGGGGCTTTGTGCTCGCCGCATGCCGTGCGAGGTGCGCTGCTTCGACCATCCCAGCGAGCAGCACGTAGCTGGTAAATCGTAATTTTTGACGAAACCTAATATTTTGCCAGGACACACGTATCTGCTTGCGTGGCAAGGTCAAGCGTGAGATAGTGTTGCGTTTCTGCCAGTGGGTGTATTGTGTCTTGGAGTGACTGCTTCTGCGTAGCCCAACCAAAAACAGGCGTGCTTTTACGATGCTGGAATTGCTGGTCGTGATTACGATCATTGGCATTCTGGCGGCGGTCCTTTTCCCGCAGCTCACCAAGGCCCAGGAAGCGGGCAGGACGACGCAGTGCAAGGCTAACTTGCGCAACCTCTATCAGGCCTATCTGAATTACGCCGTCGTTAATAACAATAGCGGTCCGGCGGCTAATCCGTATCAACCGGACAGCGGTGTTGACGGTCCCAGCAGGTATACTAGTCGCGAGGGATGGGTGACGTGGGTACGAAACGCGGGGCCGAGCAGTCCGGCCGCCTCGTTGTGGCCGAGTAGTAGCCCGCAAGACGGTAGTGTTACGAATCCAACGTGTTATGGAGTGAATGCCAATTATTCCATCCAGCATGGTACGCTGTGGGAGTACACGGATAAGTCGTTAAAAAGTTATGTTTGTCCGAAGTTTGCGCAGAAAGCCATTTGCGGGCGGACCGATGCCGTGCGCAGTTACGCGATGAATACAAACGTGAGTGAGCGCTCGCCCATGACGATCGCCACAGAAGCCAGTCGCACCATGATGTTTACAGAGTTGCAGCCGTGGACAAAGGATCCCCGGTGGAGCAGCAGTCCTAAGGTTTGCGCTAAGGGTGCCGATGGATCAGATCTTGAAGGCAATAACGGCGTCTTGACCCCTGGCACTTTCGTGGCTGGCTCCAGCATGGAGATGACAGCCGAATCCATCGGTTTTCTCCATCAAATGGGTGGCGTGTATGGTGGGCATGTCGTTTTTTGCGATGGGCATGTTGACGCAGTCGGCATGAAATGGAATGCGCTAGTACAGCAAGATTCCAGCGGGGCATTGACCAATCGCACGTACGACGCTTGTAACGGACTGTATTGACTTTCCGCACGACGGAGCAGAGCACGATGTCTGGTGGTAAAAAGAGCATGAAGAAACCTGTGGTTGGCAAGAAGGCGGACGTCAAGAAGACGCCCGCTGTGAATGGTAACGCGCATTCCCGGACGGCTGGCGCCGGCAAGGTGCCGCCCGAAGGGGCCGCCAAGGGGGCCGCCAAGGGGGGGGCGAAGACGCCGGTGTCTGCCGAGGAGCAGAAGCGCGTGCTGGCGCCCGCAGCGGCCGCGCGGCTGCCTGGCAAACCGCCCATGCCACCGGCGGGGCGGGGCGATGCGATGGACGACGAAGCCGATCTGGACAGCAGTTTGGAAGAACTGGATAACGGTGAGCCCGTAACGATCAACGCGGATGACGCCTATGTCAGTGAGGACGATGCAGGCGATTTTTCCGAGGACGCGGCCGAAGCGGCCGGCGGGGGGGACTTTGATGGCGGGGTAACGGAACTGGCGCTGGATGCGGACCGGTTAGCCATCAAGAACAAGCGCGAGGAACGCAATGAGCGCATGAAAACGCTCATCCGGCTGGCCGAGACGCAGGGGTTTCTGACCTACGAAGACATCAATGAGCAGTTGCCGGAAGCTGTGATCAAGGACACGGATATCGAGTCCTATCTGGCCATCCTGCGCGGGATGGATATCGACATCATTGATGCCGCCGATGTGGACAAGTTCCGCAGCGAGCATGAGCAGGATGAGCAGCGCATTCGCGGCAGCCGCTTGGATTTCTTTGATGATCCGATCCGCATGTATCTGCATCAAATGGGGCAGGTGCCGCTGCTGACCCGCGAGCAGGAAGTGGAGATCTGCAAGCGTATTGAGCTCTCCGAGGTGCGGGTGAGGGAGCACATCAATCAGTTTGCCTTTGCTCCGCGCCTCTACCTGGATTTGATCGAGAAGATCGAGAACGGCTCGGAGCGTTTCGATCGCGTGGTCACGGACAAGTTTGCCGACAGCCGCGAACTCTACTTGGAGGGACTGCCGAAACTTAAGCGTGCCTTGAAGTCCGTGCAGGAGAAGATGCACAAGACCGGGCTGGTGCTCACCGACAGCCCCGACAAGGGGCGGGAGAAGACCGCGCGTCGCAACCTTGATAAGATCCGCGTCGAATTGCTGAAGGCCTTTAACGAGCTCAGCCTGAAGCAGAAGATTGTCGAATCGTTGTGCGCGGAGGCCGACGAAAAGATCTACCGTCCCTACCGCCAGCACACCCTGGAGCGTAGCCGGCTCCTGAAGCAGCGTCCCAGCAAGAAGCGGGACCAGCAGTTGCAGGAGAACCAGGCGCGCATGCACGCGATGGAGACGACCTTCGGCATGATGCCGGAGGAGTTCATGCGCATGTTTGAGGAGATGCGTGATGCCATGCGCTCCGGCCAGAAGGCCCGCACCGAAATGGTGGAGGCCAATCTGCGCCTGGTGATTAGCATTGTCAAAAAATATATGAACCGCGGGCTTTCGTTCCTTGACCTGATTCAGGAGGGGAATACGGGCCTCATGAAAGCCGTGGAGAAGTTCGAATACCGGCGTGGCTACAAGTTCAGTACATATGCCACCTGGTGGATCCGACAGGCGGCGACGCGTGCCATTGCTGACCAGGCGCGCACCATCCGCAGCCCTGTACACATGATCGAAACGATCAATAAGTTGCTGCGCGTGCAGAAGAAACTAGTACAGGAATTGGGACGCGAACCGACGCCGGAAGAGTCCGCCGAGGAGATGGATATACCGGTGGAGCGCGTACGCGCTGTCTATCGCATGGCCCAGCAGCCGATTTCGCTGCAAAGCCCGGTGGGCGATGGCGATGATGCGCACTTCGGCGACTTCATTGAGGATAAGACGGCGGAAAATCCATCGGAGATGACCGCCTATAGCATGCTGAAGGAGAGGCTTCAGGAAGTGCTGACGACTTTGACTGATCGCGAACGGCAGGTGCTGGACTTCCGGTTCGGCCTGACCGACGGCTATTCGCGGACCCTGGAAGAAGTCGGTAAGCAGTTCAATGTGACGCGCGAACGCATTCGCCAGATTGAGGCCAAGGCATTGCGGAAACTGCGTCACCCTACACGATTGCGCAAACTGGAGGGGTTCCTCGAGACGCGCTGAGGCGGAGCGGGGTCCGGACCTGTTCTGTCCGGACCTGCTTTGCCAGCCGGCGACCGGTGGTCGCCGGCCATCCGATGCGCACGTGGCAGTCGTGGTAATCGATTAGCAACCTGTAAGGGAGGTTTCCTTGGATACGGTATTGAGGGCGATTTCTGAATTCTTCAGCGATGCGGGCATGCCATGGGCGGCGTTGGCCGGACTGGTGGTCGGCTTGATTGCCGGGCGCTGGCTGCGGTGGCGGCCGCGGCGGCGGTCGTGTGGAAACAGCAGCGGCGGTGGCGGTGACAACGGCGACTGTATCGAGATCTACGTGGGCAATCTGAGCTATGACATGAACGACGCGCAACTCCGCAAGGAGTTTGAACGCTTCGGCTCGGTCAAATCGGCTCGCGTTATCGAGAACCGCTTCAACCATAAGTCGAAAGGGTTTGGCTTCGTGGAAATGCCGAACCGGCCGGAGGCCGAAGCGGCCATCCATGGCTTGCACGACAAGGATCTCATGGGACGCAAGATGCGCGTTAATGAGGCCAAGAATAAGTCGCGCGAATAAGGCGCCGCCGGCGTCTGATTGATTGCGAATACGAAAGCGCCCCGACCGATACCGGTCGGGGCGTTCTCTTTTGCGGCGCCCTGGCACCTTCCCACCTTCGCGCCCTTGCGCCTTGGCGCCTTGGGTTAGAATCACCTCAACGAATCAGGCACCCGCCCGCCGCGTGCGAGCACCTGAGTAGTGACGTCAAAGAGATGCTCAACTTACGGTTCTGGGATGATTGGTGCTGAGAACGACAAGGCAGGGCTGGTCCTGAACTGCCATGAAGTGCCGAATTTGCTATGTTCGATTTTAAGGGGCACGCGCAGAGCTTGCCGGCGTCTCTGCGTCTGGCGCGGCCGCCGTGGCTCCCTCGTCCTCACCGCTCACCACCGGCTCCGCTTCGACGGCGCTGGCGGAGACGAGCGTATCGTCGTCATCCAGATTGATCAACCGCACCCCCTGGGTGTTGCGGCCGATAACGCGGATATCGCTGATGGGCGAACGCACCATCATCCCCTTGGCCGTGACCATGATCAGCGATTCATTCTCGTGCACGGCGTGCGCCGAGACGACCTTGCCGTTGCGGTCGGAGGTTTGGATGCCGATGATCCCCTTGCCGCCGCGGTTCTGCGAACGGAACTCCTCGAAAACCGTGCGCTTGCCATAGCCGTGCTCCGTGGCGATCAGGAAGGTGCCTTCTGTCTCCACCACGTCCAAGCTGCGCACGACATCGCCTTCCTCCAGGTCGATGCCGCGCACGCCGGTCGAGTCGCGGCCCACGCAGCGCACCTGATCCTCCGGGAAGCGGATGGTCATGCCGTTGGCGGTGGCGAGCATCACCTCTTCCTTGGCGAGGGTGAGGCGCACCTGGATCAGGCGGTCGCCCTCCTCAATGTTAATGGCAATGATACCGCCTACGCGCGTGTTGCGGTAGTCGGAGAGGGCGGTCTTCTTGACAATGCCGCGTTCCGTGGCGAAGAGGATGTTCTGGTCTTCGCGGAATTCGCGGATGCGCAACATGGCGGCGACTTTTTCGCCCTCTTGCAGGTTGAGCAGGTTGACGATGGCCTTGCCGGGCGAGGTGCGCGAGGCTTCGGGAATTTCGAAAGCGCGTTCCGCATAGACGCGCCCGAAGTTGGTAAAGAAAAGCAGCGTGTCGTGCGTGGCCGCCACAAAGAGCGTCTCGAGGAAATCTTCCTCCTTGGTGGATGCGCCGGTAATCCCGCGGCCACCGCGGCGCTGTTCCCGATAGGTGTCGAGCGGTACGCGTTTGATGTACCCCTTGTGGCTGAGGGTCACGATGCAGGGGGCGTCGGCGATGAGATCTTCCATGTTCACTTCGTCCGCCACCGGCACAATCGCGGTGCGGCGCTCGTCGCCGTACTTTTGCCTGAGCTCGACGAGATCCTGCTTGATCAAGGCATAAATTTTGGCGGAATCGGCCAGCAGTCCTTGCAGATAGGCGATGCGTTCGCAGATCGTACGGTGCTCCAACTCGACCTTGTCGCGCTCCAACCCGGTGAGTTGGTAGAGGCGCATCTCGAGGATGGCGTCGGTCTGTTTCTCGCTGAAGGCGAATTGGGCGATCAAGCGGCCGCGGGCTTCGTCGCGGTTACGCGAATCGCGGATGGTGCGCACGACCTCGTCGAGGTGGTCGAGCGCGATCAGCAGCCCTTCGAGGATATGCTTGCGCGCTTCGGCCTTGGCGAGTTCGAAGCGGGTGCGGCGGGTGATGACGTCGAAACGGTGGTCCACATAACAGCGGATCAGTTCCTTGAGGTTCATCACCTTGGGGCGGTTCTGGTCAATCGCCAGCATGATCGCACCAAAGGTCATCTGGAGCTGGGTGTGCTTGTAGAGGTGGTTCAGCACCACCTGCCCCATGGCACCGCGCTTGAGCTCGATGATGACGCGAATCCCCTGGCTGGAGCTTTCGTCGCGGATGTCAGAGATCCCCTCGATGACCTTATTGTTGACCAGTTCCGCCATGGTCTCGATGAGGTTGGCCTTGTTGACCGTGTAGGGAAGCGAGGAGATCAGGATGTATTCGCGGTTCTTGTCTTCCTTGATCTCGGCCGTGCCGCGCACGGTCATCTGGCCGCGGCCGTTCTTGTACATGGCATCGATGGCGCGGGTGCCGCAGATGGTGGCGCCGGTGGGGAAGTCCGGCCCCTTGATGAACTGCATTAGGTCGTCAATCGTGCAGTCCGGATTGTCGATGGTGTGGATGATGCCGTCGACCAGTTCACGGAGATTGTGCGGCGGGATGTTGGTGGCCATGCCGACGGCGATGCCGGTGGAGCCGTTGAGCAGCAGGTTGGGTATCTTGCCAGGCAGCACCAGCGGTTGGGTCAGTGATTCGTCGTAGTTGGGGCCAAAGGGGACGGTATCCTTGTCGAGGTCCTCGAGCAACTCCTCGGCTAAACGGTCCATGCGTACTTCGGTGTATCGCATGGCGGCCGGCGGATCACCGTCAATGGAGCCGAAGTTTCCCTGACCATCCACCAGCGGGTAGCGCAGGGAGAATTCCTGGGCCAGGCGCACGATGGCGTCGTAGACCGACTGGTCGCCGTGAGGGTGATATTTACCGATCACGTCACCGACCACGCGGGCCGACTTCTTGTAGGGTTTGGAATGGTAGTTGCCCAGTTCCTGCATGGCGTATAGCACGCGGCGGTGCACGGGTTTGAGGCCGTCGCGGGCATCGGGCAGCGCGCGCCCGATGATCACGCTCATCGAATAATCAATATACGACGAGCTCATCTCGTCTTCGATGTTGATCTGTCCTACGCCTTGATGGTTCAGGACCTGCTCGGGACTGTTTTCCATAATGCTCCGCCTGCCTTCTGCGCGCCGTAGACGCCGGTTGCCTTGCATCCCCCTGGGGGTCGGTGCGGGCCGGGACGCGCCGCACCTCACAGGCACGGCCAACCAGCGTCAACGGAAGGAGTTATACAGTACCCGCTACCTGCCAAAAAAACCAGCTTAAAAGGGGGCGCCCCGTACGAGGGGGGCGATTATTTTTCAGTGAAGGTCAGGTGGCAGAGCGAATGATAGGGAGCTACGCATAACGCTGATTTGCGTGGATATTCTTAGGGACCCCAAGATACGACGCGGTTGCTATTTGGTGTGCCTGTGGCCGGTAGCAAAATGACATGACTGCTGTCATTATTTGACAGCTACTCGGCGGAGGATGTACCGTACGCGCTTGGTTGGGTTGCGAGCTTCCGGCGGATTGGGCGGCTTATGGCGGTATCTATTCAGATTGATAATCTTGTGAAAACCTTCGGTACGGTACGTGCCGTGAATGGTGTTTCGCTCGCTATTCAACCGGGGGAGCTGTTCTTTCTGCTCGGCCCCAGCGGTTGTGGGAAGACCACCCTGCTGCGCGCTGTGGCTGGTTTCCACCAACCGGAGGCTGGCACGATCCGCATCAGCGAGCGCGACGTGACCCATTTGCCCCCGTATGAGCGCCAGACCGGGATGGTCTTCCAGAGTTATGCACTCTGGCCGCACCTGACCATCGCGGAGAATGTGGCCTTCGGGCTGGAGATGCGCCGGGTGCCCAAAACCGAGCAGCGCCAACGCGTGGCCGAGGCGCTGGCGCGCGTCCACATGGCTGACCGCGCAGACGCCAAGCCAAACCTGCTCTCCGGCGGACAGCAACAGCGCGTGGCGCTGGCGCGGGCGCTGGTGATCGAACCGCAATGCCTGCTGCTGGATGAACCGCTTTCGAATCTCGATGCCAAGTTACGCCTGGAGATGCGCGGTGAAATCCGGCGGATTTGCAAACAGGCGGGGTTGACCGCTATTTATGTGACACATGACCAGAAAGAGGCGCTTACCATTGCCGATCGTCTGGCGGTTATGCGCGACGGCCTGGTGGAGCAGATCGGTACACCCGCGCAGGTCTACCGCCAACCGGCGAACCGGTTTGTGGCTGGGTTCATGGGCGAAGGCAATTTCTGCGAGGGACGCGTGAGGGCCTGCGCGTCAGGGAGCGTGCGAATCGAGACGCAGCTGGGGACGTTGGTCGCGGCGGTCGCGCTTGACCCGCCGGCGGTGGGCGCGGCGGTGACGCTCTGCATCCGCCCGGAGGCACTGCGTTTGGATGCGCCCCCCGCTCAGGCGCCCAACGTGCTCAGCGGTCGCTGTCGCCAGACGGTCTATCAGGGGGAAGTGGCGCAGCATGTCGTCGCCGTGGACGGCCGGGAGGCGGGCGCGGCCGAGTGGAAGATCTTTGAGCTAAACCCCATGGTCGACCGCGCCGGCGCGCCTGTCAAACTCTGGGTGCAACCGGAGCATGTCATCGTGTTGACGTAGGAAGACGTGGTGTGAAGTACTACCTGGTCATCGTTGCGGCCGTCGTGCTGGTGGCACTGCCGTTTCTGTTACGTAAGTCGGCCGCAGTGGGTGACTGGCGTGCCGGCGATCCGGTACTGGTGATCCTTTCGCCGCATAATGAAGCGATTCGCTATGAATTTTCCGAGGGGTTCAGCCGCTGGCACCGGGCGCAGTATGGCCGACCGGTGAAGGTGGACTGGCGTGTGATTGGCGGCACCACGGAGATTATGCGCTATCTGGCCTCCGAGTATGTGGGTTCCATGCGCGGGTTTTGGCAACGGCGGGGGGAGCGCTGGCCGTCGGATGGGGCGGAGTTGATCCTGGACCGTGCCTTCCGACCGGATAAACCGCCCGCGGCCGCCGCCACCAATGCTTGGCTGGCGGCGCGCTTTGCACAGCAGAAGCAGGTTTACCAGGCGTTTCGCGGGGTGGATGACCCGGCGGCAGTCACCTGTGGGGTGGACCTCTTCTTTGGCGGTGGATCGTTTGACCACGACCGTGCGGCACGGCAGGGGCTCTGCGTGGCACCGTGGAGCCGCGAGGAGAGCCAGCAGCCCGACGTGGCCGCGCTGCTAGGGGCGTTTCCGTCGCAGATGGGCGGCGAGACTTGGCGCTCGGAGGTCTTTTTCGGCACGGTGCTTAGTTCGTTTGGGATTTGCAGCAACCCGGAGCGGTTGCGGGAGCTGGGGGTGCCGGATGATCCCGTACGGTGGCTCGATCTGGCGGATCCGCGTCTCGTGGGGCAGGTGGGGTTGGCTGATCCCACCAAAAGTGGCAGCGTGGCCAAGGCGTTTGAGATGATCATCCACGAGCAGTGCTGGCAAGAGGTGCTGGCAGCGGGGTTCACCCGGGAGATGGTGGCGTCCAACGAATCCGTCATAGCGCTGGCACGTCTGCCACCGGGGGTTATGCCGCCGGGGGTGCCGCCAGAGTATCAGGCGGCGGTGGCGCGCGGCTGGCTGGCGGGGGTGAACCTGGTGCGGCGCATTGGCGCCAACGCGCATTACTTCACGGACGGGGCGGGGAAGGTCCCCATGGACGTCTGTGCGGGCGTGGTGGCCACGGGGGTGGCGATCGATTTCTATGGGCGTTTTCAGGCCGAGACCGAGCGCGCGCCAAACGGTGCGGAGCGGATGCGCTATGTAACGCCGCACGGCGGGTCCAGTGTCAGCGCGGATCCGGTGAGTCTGCTGCGCGGCGCGCCGCACCGCGAATTGGCGGTACGGTTTATCCGGTTTGCGCTGAGTGTGGAAGGGCAGCAACTCTGGAATTACCGCCCCGGCACGCCCGGCGGTCCACGACAGTATGCCTTGCGGCGGTTGCCGATACGGCGGGAGTTCTACCCGGCGTCCGATCCGACCCAGCAGGCGGTGTGCGCCAGCCATCGCCCCTATCTGTCCGATGACCTGACGGATCCGGCCATCAATCCGTATGTCATCGGCGCGCAGTTTACCTATCAGGCACGCTGGACGGGGGCGCATTTTAGCATGCAGCGGGATCTGGTGCGCGCCATGTGCCTGGATGCCGGCGATGAGTTGCGGGCTGCCTGGCGGGCGATTCTGGCGCATGGCGGACCCGAGCGCAACCCGCAGGCCATGGCACTGCTGCTGCAACTGCCGGACCAGCCGGTGGCGCTGAATTGGAGCAGCGCACTCACCACCTATCAGTCGGCCAACCGCCAGGCCTGCCTGCGCGAATGGACCGCTTTCTTCCGCAAGCAGTATGTGGCGGCGAGGGCCGCCGCCGAAGGGGCGTGAGTGGCAGCGAAGGGATCGCTTTTCTATGCGCATACTGGCTCGAATTCCCTGGATCTTGCTGCTGCTGCTGGGCATTGCCGTGGCGTTGAGTATCCGACCGATTGCGGATACGGATATCCTCTGGCATCTGCGTACCGGGCAGTGGATGCTAGCGCATGGCGATGTCATCCGGCAGGATGTCTTTTCCGCCACCCGGTTGGGGTGTGAATGGGTCAGTGTGCCCTGGCTGTATGAGTTGATGCTGGCCAAGCTGCATGGTGCTTTTGGTTGGGGTGGCCCCACCGTGTGGCAAGTGCTGATGGTGGCCGGCATCACGTGGCAGACCGCTTGGCTGGTCTGGCTGTTGCGACGGCGGGCAGGGGACGAACCGCGGAGCGGTCGCTGGGACTGGCATTGGCCATGCCTGACGGTGCCTGCGGCGGTGGCGGTGCTGCTGATGCTGCGACTGCTGCAGATGCGTATCAACGGCCGACCGGAATTGTTTTCCTATCTCTTCCTGGGAGCTTATCTGATTGTCCTGACGGTGGCGGAGCAGCGGCGGGAGGCAAAGCCTGGGGCGGCCCGTCGTTATATTCTATGGCTATTGCCGCTCTTGCAAGTGGTGTGGACCAATACGCACGGTGCGTTTTTGATCGGGCCGGCCGTGGTCGGTGCGTACGCCGGGGCGGCCTGGCTGGCTTATCTGGCGGCGCGGTGGCAGGTGGCAGGCGCGGTCGCCGCGCCATGGCGATTGACGGCGGTGACGACGGTAACGATCCTGGCGTGTTTGGCCACGCCGTATGGGTTAGCCGGCACGTTCTATCCGTTTCATCTTTTCGATGTCTTGACGGATCCGCTCTACAAGTATGGCGTGGTGGAGGGGCAGCCGGTGGAGTTGGCCACATTGCTGGAATCGGGGGGGATGGGATATACCTTTTTCGGCTGTCTGGTATTCGCCCTGCTCGGTGCGATGGGCCGGTTGCTGGAGGCCGTGCGGGGCGAGGGCGGGGCGGGGGCGCTGGTCTTCAAGCAGGATTCAGGGTTCAGGGTTCAGGGGGATGTGGGCGTTACCGACCGTGAGTTGGGCGCAGCGATAGGCTGCGGGGTGCCGGTGATCCATGGCGGGTATCTGGTGGTCTGTCTGGCCATGGGGTGGCTTTCGTTAGCGGCGGTGCGTAATCTGCCGCTGGTGGGGTTGGTGGCCGCGCCGCTGGTGGCAGACGGGTTGGCGTATGCGGCGGACGGGTTGGCGGCCATGCTGGCGCGGGTGGTTGGCGGGGTGCGGCGCAGGTTGGCGCGCGGCCGTCACCGTGGCGGCTGTTCCGGCGCGGATGGCGTGGACTGGCTGCATAGTCGTCCGGTTCATCTGGCGGCGCAGTTGTTGTTGGCCGTGGTGCTGCTGTTGATCTATCGGGCGATTGTCAGCGAGCGCTTCTATGCGTCGCTGGGGTGGCGCATGCGGTTTGCGGTGGGGTACTCGGATCATGAACATCCGCTTGCCGCGGCTGATTTCGTGGCGCAGCATCGCGCCGCAATTGCCAGCCGTACGCTCTATGGCGATACACGTAGTGCCAATCTCTTCCTGGCTCGCTTCGGGCCGGGCTGGCCGGTCTATTTCGATGGACGCCATGCCGAGATCTATCCGCCGCCCATTTTCCGCACGGCGGCCAAGACGCGCTTCGATGTGGCAACTTTTGAGCGGGAAGCGGCGAAATACGGGATTGGGTTGGTCTGCTTCTCTTTGACGGACCTCAAGGAGGACCGCAGTCCGCTGGCGGTGGCCTTGGGGCAGACCAATACCTGGCGGTTGGTCTATCTGGACGATTGTGCGGCGCTCTTTGCCGCCAACAGCGCGTCCCAGGCGCCGCTGGTGTCGCGCTATGGCTTGGTAGAAGCGCCGACCAATGCGCTCTGGCAGCGGCGGGTGTTTGGGGAATGGCTGGAGCGCCAGGGCAGGCCGAATCTGATGGCACTGGATGATCCGGCGAATCGAGAGCTGGAAGAGGGGGGGGGGGCGCGGTGGGTGGTCCATGCCATGCAAGCCAATGGCCTTTGGGCGCCGGCAAGGGAACTGGCCGCCCTACGACTGTGCCGGTTGGCGAAGTTCCTGGATCACGTGGGGTGGAGTGTGGTCGCGGATGACGTGTATCAGCAGACCCTGCGCTGGCCTGCGGCCTTCCACGTGACGATGCCGCGGGCGATCCGGCAGGCGCGCAAGGTGAGCCTCACCGTGGCGGATCCCGTGCTGCGCGAAGAGATGCGACGGCGCATGCGGCAACGGGCAGCGGCGCTGCAGAAAGTAGATCCTGGGAGTCTATATGCGGCGCAGACGCTGGAGGAACTGCGGCAGTAAGGAAACTACTTGGCGGATTTGGCTGCTTTGCCGATATCCAGCGATTGGCGCAGGTAGGGGAGGTATTGGCGCGTGTAGGTGACCATGGAGAGCAGGTTGATCAGGATGCCGGCGCCTTCGAGGATATAAGCGAGGCTGCGTGGCAGACACCAAGGGTGGAAGGCGACATAAAGATAGAGGGCGCAGGCGATGGGGAAGCTCATGGCGGTGCGGAGTTTCCCCATCCAGTTGGCGCGCAGGTCGGCCTGGTAAGCGGAGCCAATGGAGCGGAGGAACGAGACCCACTGGTCGCGCAGGAGGTAGAACACGGTAAAGATCAGCAGCACGAGCGCATGCGTGTTTTCCTCCTGGGATTGTCGTCCGAGGATATAGAGGAGCGTGGGGAAGGCCACCAGGTAGAAGACCTTGTCCATGAGCGGGTCGGCCGCGGCGCCAAAGCGGCTGGCCACATGCCACTTGCGCGCCAGGTAGCCATCAAACAGGTCTGTCAGGGCCGACAGCACCAGACTGGCGAAGGCCAGCCAAGCTAGGGCGGCGCTGGGGCGGGACTGTTCGATCAGCGCCAGGATCATGAAGAGGAAAACAAATGGGACCCGGGCGAGCGTCAGGCCGGTGACCAGTTGCAGTGCGGTGGGCGAGTGTTTCACGCGGGCAATACCTTTCCAGGCACCACAGTACAAGAAACGGCCGCGGGAAACAAACAAATGCGGGTGGCCGAGCGGGACGCGCGCTTGGCTGAGAATTCTGCGCCCCCGTCCAATGTGCGTTGACTTCGGGGAGCCGGTGGTGGGATACTTCCCGCCATCAATGGAGGCTTCCTGTGCGTGTTGCGATTATTTATCCGCCGATCCCCTCTGAAAAAGGTGTGCCGCTGCTTTCGCAGAACCGGCAGTTTCAGTGGTTTCACCGCCCTACCTATATCTTCCCGGTGGTGCCGGCCTTGGCCGCCACCATGGCCCACAAGGCCGGGCATGAGGTGGGTTGGTTGGATGGTATCGCCGAAGGGTGGACGCCGGACGAGTTTGAGGCCCGCCTGCGCACGTTTGCGCCGGAGCTGATCCTGCTAGAGACCAAGACGCCGGTGGTCAAGGCGCATTGGGAGTTTGTGCGCCGTTGTAAGCATCTGTATCCCAAGGCGCTTGTGGTCATGGTAGGGGATCATGTGACGGCGCTGCCGGACGAGACCTTTGCCCATTGCCCGGTGGACTACGTGCTTACAGGTGGGAATTACGACTTTCTGCTGGTCAACCTGCTACGACACCTGGCACAAGGCGAGGAGCTGGAGCCGGGTATTTACTGGCGGGAAGGCGGGCAGGTCCGCCATACAGGCCCCTTCTGCCTCAATCACGACTTGAAGCAACAGCCCTGGATTGATCGTGACCTGACGCGGTGGCACCTCTATGCCGAGAAGAATGGTAATTATCGCCGTACCCCGGGCACCTATATCATGTCCGGTCGTGACTGCTGGCATGGCAAGTGCACGTTCTGTTCGTGGACGACGCTCTACCCGACGTACCGGACGCGTGATCCGCTGGATGTCGTGAACGAGATCGGCAACCTGATTGAGCAGTATGGCGTACGCGAAATCATGGACGACGCCGGCAGCCTGCCGGTAGGCGAGTGGTTGGAGACGTTCTGCCGGGAGATGATTGCGCGCGGCTACCACAAACGGGTGAGCATTGATTGCAACATGCGCTTTGGCCGGTTGACGGAGGCGGACTACCGCTTGATGAAGCGCGCCGGCTTTCGCCTGGTCCTGTTTGGGCTGGAATCGGCTAATCAGGCGACCTTGGATCGACTGGTCAAGGGGGTGCAGGTCGAGCAGATTCGCACGGGCGCCCATGCGGCGGCGCGGGCAGGCCTGGATGTGCATGTCACGGTGATGTTTGGTTACCCGTGGGAAGGTGCGGCGGAGATTCACCACACGGTCGAACTGGCACGCACGCTGTTGCGAAAAGGCGATGCGTACACGCTGCAGGTGACACGCGTGGTGCCGTATCCGGGCACGCCGTTGTTCCGTGAGTTAGACGCGGCCGGGCTGTTGCTGACCCATGACTGGAACGAGTACGACATGCGCACGACGGTGATGAAATCACCGGTCCCGGAGGATGATATCAAGTGCGCGGTGCGGCAGGTGTATAAAGGCTTTCTCCACCCGGAGACCGTGCTACGGCGTCTGTTTACGACGCGGCATCCGATCGAGGACCTGAAGTTCTACTGGCGGGGGTTCCGTTCCCTGGTGGGGCACCTGAAAGATTTCCAGTAACGACACAGGTGCCCGGCCGCGGCGGGCACTTACCCGTTGAAGATCACGAACTTCCGCATGGCGTAGTTGATCAGCAGCGCCATGAAGATGTTGCTGCCAAAGGCGACGGTCGTGAGCATGCCGAACCGCCGGATCAGATACCCCATCAGGGATGTGCCCAAAACCAGACTTACCCCTGAGACGGCATAGAAGAGTGCCAGTGCCACGTACCAGGTATAACGGCCGCCGCGGAATACAAAGAGAATATTGAGTAGATACGCCACGAAGTTGGAAAAAATAAAGCCGCATACGTTGGCGATCATGGAGTTGCGGGCCCGCCGCGACCGGTCGACGTCCGGCACGTGCAGATGCAGATATCGCACAAATGGGTCACGCGCTTCCAGACAGGGGAAGATGCGCCAGCCGATCAGGTGGAAAAGGATGATATGCGTGGCCGTCGCAATGCCGCCGCAGAGCGCGTACTTGATGAATTGCACGACTGGGCCGGCTTCCGGGCTTAAAATGGCTTTCCAGTCCAACATGGGTAGGGATCCTTCTGTGGGGAACGCGTGGGATCATACGGTGCGCCGCGGGGTGTGACAAGACCGTATTACGATTACGATTGAAGATTGCCGACATAGCCCTTCTCTGGTAGGCTTACGCCGAAATGATGGTGATGGGGGTGCTGATTACAGGTGGGACGGCCGTGCTAAAGGGGTGCCCGGTCGTGAGGAGTCCGTGATGAAACGCTTGGTAATAGGGGGCCGTGCGGGGCGTGCCGCGCTGGCTGACGGGGGCCGAAAACGGCGTCGGGCGCGGGCGGGTACGACCCTGATCGAGGTCATGATGGGGGTGCTGATTCTCGCGGTCGTGGCGATGTGCAGTAGTTTGCTGCTAACGCGGACGCATGCCACGCTGGTTCAGCAGGCGCAGCGGCGGGTGGCGCTGGGGGTGGCAGATGCCCGACTGGAAGCCCTGCGCGCCTCTTCCTACCAATCGATTTGTCAAATGGGTAACAATGCCACCGTGTTTGTCAAGGCGGTGCCCGGTGGGTGGGTGGCCTCCCCGGTAGATCCCGGGGAAGTAACCACCGTGGCAGGGTTACGGTTTGGTCTGACGACTCAAGTGACGGCCGTGGATTTGGACGGGGTGGCACCTGTCACGGACTGCCTGCTATTGGTGGTGACGGCCCGACCACCGTCGGCAGCGGCGCGTGTGACCCTTACGACGTACTGCACCAAATTGGAAGAAAAACTATGAAAAATGGCGCAAAGGCCCGTGGGTTTACCTTGTTGGAAGTGGCGATTACGCTCGCCGCGGGTGTGGTGCTGGCCATTACGGCCGGGCTTATGCTTTATTACTGTCAGGTGGCCTGGCGCCGGGAGCAGGATGGCGTGGCCATGCAGCAGGATGCGCGCGTGACCATGACCATGATAGGCCGCATGGTGCGGAATGTGTCTACCGGGCAGGTTTGGATGGCGGCGCAGGAGTTGCGTGTGACCAACGAGTTTGGCTATGGCCGGTTTTTCGCAGATGGCACGACCTTGCGCTTCGATCCTAATCCACAGGTCGCCGGCGATGAAGTGGCACTGGTGTCAGGGCGGTTGCGCGAGTTTGCGGTTTCGCAGGTGCCGTCCGGGGTGCGGGTGGTGCTGGGGTTGCAGGCTGGGGATGGAACCTGCCGCATGGTGGTTCCGGGAGGGTTCACATGTCGCAACGAATGATATCGGCCGGAACAACCGAGCCACTGCGGCACGCACGTGGCTCTGTCCTGATATTGGTGCTGGCGGTCGTATTGGCGCTGAGTCTGCTGGGCCTTTTGTTCCTGTCGATGGGGGAGGTCAACGGACTGGATACGGTGCGAGGGCAGCATCATAATCAGGCCTTCCATATCGCGGAGGGCGGCCTGCAGCAGGCCATTGGCCGCTTGCGGGTGCAGTCTGCCTATCGGCAAGGCCCCACCAATCTGAATGGTTCGCTCGGCGGTGGTGCCTACGTGGTGCAGGTCGCCCGGACAGGGGATCTCTATTATCTGACATCCCGCAGCAGCCTGCGGGATTGTACACGCAGCATCCGGCAGGTGGTGAATGTAAAGGCCAATGGCTGGCCGGAGGCCTTTGCCTATGCCCTCTTTGGCTCGAACGGCGACATTAATTTAAAGAAGGGGCTCTCGATATGCGGGGATGTGTTTGATTATGGCAATCTCTCCATGGCGAAGGATGCGACGGTTTCTAATGGTATGGTGTATGCCACCGGCACCATTACGGGCTCCGGTAACTTTACGGCCGGCGCGTTGCCAGCCACCTTGCCACTGCAGCCCACGCTGGATACGACTTGGTATGAAGCCTTGCTGGCACAGGCGGCGCTTTCCACCAATGCGGCGCCCATCTTTCCGTTGCAGTTGCAGGGACAGACGGTGTATGTAAAGGGGTCGCTCACGCTCAGGGATATCACGGGTCCAGGAACGCTGGTGGTCCTCGGCAACATTACCCTAGGGCAGGACGCCTATGTTTCACCAAATTGTACGATAATTTCCGGCGGTACGCTGTCCTTCGCCAAGACTGGCGTGGCGGGGTCCAATAATCTGTTCTATGCACGGACCGGCATCTCGATAGCCAAGGACGGACTGCTGCTGCAAGGGTGTACCTTGCTCACCCCGGGGAATGTGGATGCGCGCAAGACCTTTGAGATGACCGGGTTGATCTTTGCCGTAGGGACGGTCATGATCAAGAAGGACGCCGCGGTCTACGGCAGCATCGTGGGGGGGGGGGTGTCGGCCGATATGAACCTGACGGCGGAGTATGACCGGTCCTTCCTGCCGCTGGAACCGCCGCCTGGGATCACGCCGGTCGTAGCCGTCCATCGCGTCTCATGGCACGATGAGTGTATCATCACGCCGTGAGCAGGGGGAGTCAATGACGACCTGGAAGTGGGCGGTGGTAATTAACGTGCCGCTACGGCTGGCGTCCAGGCCCATGAGGTGCAGCATCCCGACGGTCAACCGCGTGGCCAGCATACGCAGGGGGAACCCGGCAAAACGGCCAAACGGTTAGGGCGTCGGTGCGGCCATTTTGGGGGCTGCTGCCGGCGCTTCCACTGGTGCCGGAGCCAGGGTGTTGGCTTGGTCCAACAGGGTGCGTGCGGGGCGCGCCGTGGCCCCCTGGTAGCGCTCGATGGCGCCTTCCATGCGCTTGGCCACGTTTTCCCACGCACTTTCGCGGTTGGCGGCGCGCAGTTCTTGCAGCAGGGCGGTGGCGGCGCTCTTGTTCCCCTGCATGGTCAGGCAGGCCGCTTCCCCGAGGTAGGCTTGCGGTGTCAGGTAGTGCTGGGGGTTTTGGCTGCGGAACGTGCGGAAAATTTCCAGCGCTTCCGGCATGCGATTCAGGCCGCACAGTGCAAAGCCTTTACCGACGCGCGCCACGTCGGCAAAGGGGTAGGCGCTGTGCTTCTTGATGAATTCTTCATAAGCTTTAAGCGACTGGTCATATTGGGCGGCGTCGCAGTACGCCTTGGCCAGCTTCAGTTTGGCCGCAATGCCGGCCGGGGTGCTGCCATAGTCAGTTACGGCCTTTTCCAACGTTTCAATGGTGGGAGGGGCCAGCAGTTGGGCGGAGGCCTGCGCGGCCTTCTGGTGCCCGTGGCTGAAATAGGCGGCCACGGCGGAAACCAGCAGCACGCCGACCACGATCATGATGAGCGCGGCCAGCCCCTTCTCCTTGAGCCACAGCCAGGCAGGAATCATCTCTTCGGGGATGTAGCTGGGAATGGGGGTAGTGGAAGTGTCGTTGGCTTTCGGCAGCGGCTCACGCATGGCATTTATCCGTTCGGGTTCGGGTTCTAAGCTCCGCAGGATCGCGCGGGGCCTTCGACCACCGCACCCTTCCTGGCAGGCGATCCAGCCCAAGCTCAAGAAGCGCGATGTTTATCCTGTTTTTGACGTAAAAAAGCAAGGCTTTTTGCAGAGTGGCGGGACGTCGTTAGATCCGCTCACAACTACCACCCGCGCAGGCGATGGTGGCGGTGACGACCGTGTTGTCCTGTTTCTCGATGAGTTGGGTGTAGTCGACCGCTTCATGAGTGCGGGTCAGGTCTTCCCATAGTTTGCAGTTGTGGACGCGTTTGAGGCAGCGCGTCATCTTAATCGTGTCATGCTCGAAGTAGTTCTCGGCGAACTTGCGTGCGCGTCGGACCCAGTCGTGTTTTTCGTTGCGCACCGCTTCGATCGCTTCGTGCACACGTTTGGGGTAAATTTTCGGCGTGGGGGCTTCGAGGTCTTCGCCGCGCCCCAGGGCGCAATCACAGGCGGCCCAGAGGTTGTCGTCGAAGGCGTGCAGGCCGTCCACGATCAGGCCGGATGACATGATGGCACCGACGCCGTAGGTTTCCACGATTTCCTCCGCGGAGAGCACTTCGCAGAACGGGGCCTGCGGGTAGTCGAGGTCGCCGCCGTCGGAAAGCAGCGAGATGCCGGCGAAGACGTGGCGGTTCTCGTAAATGAACTGTTCGACCTGGCCCCACTCGGTGTCCTTGACGGAGATGGTGTTCGAAACATTATGGCTGAGCCAGGGCTGGGCGCACAGCTCGGGGCGCTTACCGGCATCAATCCAGTTTTCCTTGGTCAGTGCCACCATTTTGAGGAGGTCGACGGCCGTGACATCCTGCTTGGTCAAGGCGTGCGGCTTGGCTTGGATGCAGAAGTTAAGCACCACATCCGTGCCGTTCGGGTTCCAGACCGATTTTTCCACGGCCAGCGGGTTTTGGGCACGGAAGAAGTCCACCAGCAGTTCGTCTTCATTGGCTTGGGCACGGCGGAAATAGCGCCGCGAGTGATGGGGGTGGATGCCGGAACTGGTGCCCAGGATGCAACTGGTCGTGCCGGCGGGTTTGACACAGGTGGCGCGCGCGGCCGGGCCGATGCCGATGCGCGCGGCGACGCGGGTGTTGACTTCCAGGATCAGCGCGGCCATCTGGCGTTGTAGGTCCGGATTGAAGGCGATGGACGGGTGTTCCATCATGCCGGTCATGGAGATGCCTAGGAGGGCCTCGCGCCGGGCAATGCGTGTGCTGGTTTCCCCGAGGTAGGGGAAGTCGGTGTAGTCGGCCTGCAGGGTGCCCAGGATAGCCGCGGCCGTGCAGGCTGCACGGAATTTCTCTTCCGTATCTACGCGCCCCATGTTGATTTCGCACAGGTTGCAAAACGCAAACCCGCTCTCCCCGTCCATCTGCGGATAGAGGCCGATTTCGCCGCAGGGATTGAAGGTGGCGTCGAGATCGTCGGTAAAGATGAAGCCGGGTTCGCCAAACTCACGCACGGATTTCATCAACTTGTGGAACTGCTCGGCGGTGGTGCTGCCGCGCAGCAGCATGGCGGAGTTGTTGGAGCGTGCGCGCTGCGGGTTTTCGTTGAACCAGTTGCCGGTTTTGGCCGTGGCCATGAGTTCATCGTCCGGCGAGAAGAGGCAGATCGTGGCGCTACGACGCACCCCGCCGGAGAGGACGGCGTCTGAGGCATGCATGAGAATGTCGTACGCGTCAATGGGGCGCAGGCTGCTCAGGCCGGCGTCCAGACGCGCTTCGATGAGTTGACGGATCAGTGTGAGGCTGCGGCGGAGTGGCTCGGGGCCGGGGGCGCGCCCCATGCCGGAGGAGATGGGGCGGCCTTTGGTGCGTATCTGCGAGTAGTCAAAGGTTACTTGTTTGCCGGCGAAGTCGGGGAATGGCTGTTGCGTGGTGAAGTAAGCGGAGAGCAGCACGCCCATCGCATCGGCCCAGCCTTCAATGGTGTCTGGCACCACGAAGGTGGCGGTGCCGGCGCCAGGGCGTGCCAGCGCGGGCAGTTTGGCAACATGGCGGGTCTGCACGGAGAAACCGACGCCGCAGCCGCACAGCAACAGCCAGAGCGCCTCCTGGAAGAAGCGCGGACGGTCACAATAGGAGGTGGTACAATTGTAGATGCGCGCGTGTTTACGCAGGATCGGATCTCCGCCGAACTGCATGGCGCGCTGGCTCCCCAGCACCATGCGGTTCTTCATGGCCGCCCGACAGATATCCAGCAGGTCGTCTACGGCAATGCCGCGCTGGGCAAAATGACGCTGGTGCATGTCAATGACACGGTCCACCGCCTCTTCGAACGTTTCCCGGCGCTGTTTTTCCGGTATATACCGGCTGTATTTGGACGTGAAGACATAGTTCTGCAACGCTTCAATACTCATGGATATCCTCAGAATGAAAGCAACGGCAAAGATGGTTGGGATCGGGCGAGCCAGCATGATCTACCCAAGACCCTGCTGGCGCCTTGACACCCCTACATTTAGTATCTCCTGTCGCTGCTGTCCACTAGATTTTGCGGAGGGAATGTTTGTTGAGGATCGGTTTGGACCTTGACAGCTAAATGGTGCCGTTTTCGCGCGTGTGGGGTGATGTCGTGCGGGGCCTGTGCCTGCGCACGGCATTCTGCTATGCTCTTGGCATGTCGCATGAATTCCATGTTGCCCCACGCGGGCGTCTCGCGCCGAGTCCGACGGGCGCGCTGCATGTGGGCAATGCTCGCAGTTTCCTGATTGCCTGGCTCAGCATCCGCAGCCGGGGCGGGTCGCTGCTGTTGCGGATGGAGGATCTGGACCACCCCAAAGTGAAACCGCGCGCCGCCGAAGAGGCGCTGGCGGATTTGCGCTGGCTGGGATTGGATTGGGACGAGGGGCCCGACGTGGGCGGTCCGGCGGGGCCTTACGTGCAGAGCGCGCGTCTCGCGCAGTATGCGTCGGCGCTGGGCCGCTTGCAGGCGGCGGGCTGCGTCTATCCTTGTGTCTGCTCACGGAAAGATGTGGAGGCGGGGCAAGCGGCACCGCACGCGGACGAGGAGGGCTTGGCGTATGGCGGCGTCTGCCGCCATCGGTTTGCCACGTATGCGGCGGCCGCCGCTGCACTGCCTGCCGGGCGCCTGCCGGCGTGGCGTTTTGCCTTGGCAGACGGGGCGCCGGCCATGGCTTTTGAGGATGGGTTTCATGGCTGGCAGCACGAACAGGTCGCAGATCGCGTCGGCGATTTTGTGATCGCACGCCATGCGCAGGGCGCGGGGTATATGCTGGCCGTGGTGGTGGACGATGCGGCCATGGGGATTACCGAGGTGCTGCGCGGGGATGATTTGTTGCCGGCGACACACCGGCAACTACGGCTCTATCGCGCGTTGGGGTTGCCGCCGCCGCGCTTCATTCATGTGCCGTTAGTCGTCAGCACCGATGGCCGACGGCTGGCCAAGCGCCACGGCGATACGCGCATTGCCACCTTGCGCCAGCAGGGGTTACGCCCGTCACAGGTGGTCGGCTTGCTCGCTGAATGGTGTGGCTGGGCGGCACCGGGCGAGGAGATCTTGCCAGCCGCGCTCATTGCGCGCTTCCGCCTCGAGGCCCTGCCCCGCGTGCCCGTGGTGCTGACGGAGACGATCCAGCAACGCTTGCACATCAGGTCGTAGCTGCAGGGGCCCAGGGCATTACTTTGCCAGGATTTTGCAGGATTGTTGTGGCATGCGCCCCATCGCCAAACGCCCATGGTCTTTTCCTGAAGACCTGGTTCTGTGGACTCCCCGCCGGGCGGAATCTAGCCACAAAAAGCACAAAAGACACAAAAGAAAGCGGTTTTTTGTGATTTATGTGCCTTTTGTGGCCAACATGAATGGTCTGCAC
>CAIOST010000283.1 GCA_903861045.1 uncultured bacterium
CCACGCGCCCTTTATGATTCTGACCTTGAAATTTGGTGATTTGCGGTTCGTTTAGGCCAAAATTTCACAGTCTGCTCGGCCCTCATTTGTCCAGCGATATTTGTGTGTAAAGGGCAGGCCTTGTGCCGCCGGAACGGGAAGTTCAGTGCAAGCAGCGAAAAAGCAGAAAATCAAAGAAAAAGGTGCGGCGCGAGGCGTGGCCGTTACGGCCTGACCTCGCGCCATTCCTTTAGGGGCGGTAGGTGCCAGTGTCAAAAAAAAACGAAAGCGCTTTCGTTTTTTCGTCCAGCCTGGCAACCGCCGTGTAGTGCTGCGCCGTCTTTGCCGAGTGATCCCTGCATGGGAGACTCTTCTTTAGTCGGGCTGCTTGCAGTCACGGAGCCCGAATTCCGGTTTTGTCTGCGTCTGGTGAGGCCCACGCCGGCCATTTCAGCACGATGCGACGCAAGTTCTCGATTGCCTCCAAGACTCGTTGTTTCGAAGTGCCGGTTAAAGCCCCCTTCCGCCCCCTAATCTCGGTCAGTCGGCTGGATAATTGGCCCATGAGCCGCTGGGCGTCCGAGGCAAACGCCTCGCGAGTCTCGCCCGACAATACCACGTCCGTTGAGACCGGTCGTGGCGTTTCTGGAGCCGTTTTGCCCTCGAGCGCGTCTAGCGCGCGATCCAAGGTGCGGGTACTCATCTCTTGAAGCGCAGTTTGTCGGCCAGTCCGCGGGTCGGTCAGCAATGTGTCCGGCGAGAGACTGGCGATAATATCGTCGGGTAACGCGGCGATGCGGTACAGAACGGTGGGTGCCAGTGTCAAAAAAAACGGAAGCGCTTTCGTTTTTTCGCACAGCCTGGCAACCGCCATGTAGTGCTGCGCCGTTTTTGCCGAGTAATGCACATGCGTCTTCAGCCACCGCAGCCACGCCGTCTTATTGGAAAGCAGGTCGAGCGCTGCTTTGACAGCCAAGAGTTCGGCGCCGATTGCAGCGATGACGCTGCCCAGCTTGATCCTCGTTTGCCGTTCCTCTTCCTGCAGCGCTAGGATTCGCTCCGTATGACGCTTGATCGCGGGATCGGTCAGAACATCCGTCAGCTTCGATTTGCTCATCGGTTCCTCCTATGGCCAACGTCACGCCTGAGGCGCAAGTGCCCCACCCCAGCAGTTGTGGTCAGTCTGTTTTCCGTCGCGGGTCACTTGTAACCTCGTGGCGAGTGTTGGGATCCCTATATCTCTCCAACAGCGAACTCAACAATTGGCACATCCGCGTCGTTGGGCCCCTCCGACCACGCCCATCCTTCTCGGTAAGGCTTCAGGCTCTGTGTAACAACAATGCGCACTACTACAACGTATTTCTCTCCTGGACGCGGGGGGGCCTCCCCTCCACTGACGGAGTAGCCGCTCGCTTGGATAGGGCCTACCCGTCCGAGCGCAAAAGCCCGTTTGCCGTCATGCTCAAGATATACCAGAACCTTTGTGTTGTAGCCGAAGGCATCGTCGCCTCTCACGTGCACCTTGCCGAAGGCCTGCGAGCCGAAGGAGATACCGATCGATCTGGCATGTACCCTCCGCACGACTGGCGCTGAGGGAATATCGAAGTGCTCTGTTGCGCCAGGACCAATGGCTATTGTCGTAGAGTCGGGTACGTAGACGGTCGTTCGTACAGTGTTAGAAGGTTCGAAGGTCTCGGAAGTGAAAGAGGACTTCCTTGTTGCTGGCCTGCTGCGCGCACCCCACGCAATTCGCCCAAAACCCGCTTTCGTCAGTTGGCGAACCATGGCATCCACGTCCAGCTCGGGGTAGCTGTAGCCCGTCTGAATCATGATCTGTGTTTCAGGAGCCGCGCCGCGGCGGTATAGCATCGGAAGCAAGTCATCCATCTCACCAATCAAGTCTCCGACAATGAGGCCTAGGTCCCTGGATACTAGGACGGTTACGCGCTTGGGCGGAGGGACGTCCATGCCACGTTCTGACATCCTCAGGAGTGCCGCCGGCGACTTCTTTTCCACCTGCTCGACTCGTCCGTCGGCATGCAGGGCAAGTGTGACCTCGTTCGTGCTAGTCGGGATCTCCTCAATCAGGCGGCGCTGCGTAAATCCATGATGCTCGTCATCGCTTGGCACAATGCAGTACCCCGACCAATTGGGGTTCTGAAGCCCAGGCCTTCGAAGGTTCGCATGAACAACGTCTCGGAAGCGTTGTATGGTGCCGCTGAGGTCCGACAAGTCCTTGATGGTGCTGGGAACGGAACGTATCGCACCATTAGTCGGGAGGTACGGGATTAGATCGGACAATTGCGTGGGGAGCGCACCGTTCGAGTCCGTGGAGAACTGGTGCGCCGCCTGATGCAGGATCTGCAGATTCGCGACACGATTGGAGTATATGTCCGCGGGCGCTCGGCACGCTGACAGGAAGGTGATAGTGACGATGAGGACTTGTCTCACGGCGATCCTCTCTGCATCCCAACGTCAGCCTTCACGCGCTGAGGAAGCCGCGCCCGGCCCGGGTTCCGAAGTCGCGTGCAAGGCTTTGTTGGAAGCCTCTTTCATCTTCAGTTCATCATGAAACTTCACCATCAGACGTTTCGTCCTCTGCCCCTTGAAATACTGGGCAGCCCTGATCACGCTTTGCGCTGCAAAGAGGATGAAGATTCCTCCCATGAATCCGAACATGATTCCGATGTGCACGCCCGATGAGACACCCTCCATCATGCCATCGACTGAGTGAATGAGACGCGACAGGACCAAGAACGCCAAGATGAAGAAGAGCGCTCCGCAGGCGTGGAATATGCCGAACTTGCTGGACCGGGCGATCTGCTTACGCGTCGCCTCGACATACTCCGCGTCAGTCTTGCGTTTTGGATATAGTTCCATAACGAATAGCGTTTTAAACGAATAGCGTTTTATCAACGTTAAATGGACCGCCAGTCGGAAAAGCCGGCAGGCCGTCGTCCAGCAACTCCCGTGCCAGACGTCACCCGGAGTGTATGGCATGGCGGCGTCGTTGTCACCTGCAAAATCCAAAACATTGCGAACAAGCTACTTATGACAGCCGACTGGCTTCGCTTGGACTGGGTAGCTACGGCCTCGCGATGGGACGGCTGTGAGAACCCAAGTGGGCGAACTACGGCCTAGTCTTGTTAGACCGCCAATCAGACTTCCATAAATAATCTGGCCGTCGCATGTAAGATTTGCTGCGTTTGTGCATATCATTAAGCGGCGATGACCCCCTCATGAGGCACTTCGGCCGCAGTGGGCGAACAAGCAGGATCTCTTATGAATGATGCGCAACTTATTGATTTCCATGACTTTGCGGCCTATCTGAAAAGCCGGAGGCTGGTGGATGATCGCCATCTACCCCCTTGCCACCCAGTATCAGGCATTTTGCGCGCTCCTGTTCCTCATGCGGGAGGTGCTTGACCGCGGTACCGCCTGCCTGAGTTCCCTGCGTGCCAAGAGCGGCCCGCATCTGCCGGTTGGCTTCCGCGAGTAAGAGCGCGGAGACAACCATGAGCCGGGTATCGGGTATAGCGCGGGCATGAAAGCCCATTTTGTGTTGCGTTTTGGCTAGACGCGAGCAGTCTCGACAAAGTCTTGCGACGAAGCGTAGACGACAACGTGTGGCGCAGCATGGATAGGAGCAGCAGGCATGGGAGCC
>CAIOST010000284.1 GCA_903861045.1 uncultured bacterium
CCACTGCGCGCGGTATCTCGCGCGGCGAGCCCCTTCCCCCCGACGGATTCAATTGCGGGGGGGTCGCAGGGATGGGGGGCTCGGGGGGAAGGGGCGGCGGGGGGGTGCGGGGTTTGGCCGAAGTGGGCCGTAGATGTCCGGTTCGGGGTGAGGCGCTGCGGGTGGCGGGGGCGTCCTACTCGGCGAGGCGTGGCGCGTGGCAGATGAGAGGTGTTAGGTGGTAGGTGTTAGGTGGGAGGGTTGCTGGCGCCAGGTGCACGGGCGGTGGGCTGCGCCTGGGTTAGTGGGCGTAACCGCTAATGCACGCGAATGGCCGCTAATGGGAGAGTTGCCACCACGAAGATTCGAAGAGCACGAAGGAGTGTGAGGGATTGTTCTTGGTTCGTGGTGCGAAGTGCTTGGTGGCTGGCGTCGGGGGAAGGTGTCAGTTGTTAGGTGGGAGGTGGTAGGGTTGCTGTGAACGGGCGATGGGAGGCACAAGGTGTGGTGGGAGTAACCGCTAATGCACGCGAATGGCCGCGAATGAGAATTTCTACTGCGAGGGACGCGAAGGGGTGCGAGGGAATGTGCTTGGTGCGTGAGTGGTTGCTGCGGGTGATGGGATGCTAATGGGAGCGTTGGGAGAGCGTGGGTTTTCCGCGTCCTTTCCCGAGAGCGGTGGGGGTGGGCGTGTAGAGGCGGCGTGTGGGGGGTGTGGCGCGTGTGGGATGCCTGGGCGCGCGCTGCGCTCTAGGCGGGGGGGGACTGGGGGGAGCGCCCCCCAGACGCAGGCCGCGGCCGCCGCGGCCGGACGGGGGCCAATGGGGGCGGAGCCCCCGTGTGCGCGGAGCGGCCGCCCGCACGGGGGTGGCAACCCCGCCTGCACATCCACGCCCGGAAGGCCGGCCGGTGCCCTCCCCGCCCGCTACCCAGCGGGCGTGCAGCCGGCCGGCAGCCGGACGGAGATGGTGCGAGGGGTGCACCCCCGGGCGGGGGGACCGACGCGCGGCGACAGCCCCCCGCCGGACAACTAACGGAGCTATCCCCGCCCGCTACCCGCGGGCGTGCGGAGTGCCCTACGCAGGCGAACAACAGAGGCGCCCTCCCCGCGCGCTACCCGCGCGCGTGCGCCGTCGGAGATGGCTGCCGTGTTTTTCAGGCGTGGCACGTGGCGGGGGTTGCGTGTGGGGGAGTGGCGCGTGTGGGGGATGCGTCAGCCGGGGCTTCTCCGCCCGCTATCCGGCGGGCGTGCCCCGGCGTGTAGGGGTTGCGTGTGTGGCAGGTGCGGCTTGTACGTTGGGCGTGAGCACCAAGCCCCGCGGCCGAGCGTCAGCGAACCGCGGGGCGCGCATTTGTGATGAATAGCGGCCTCGAAGGGGCGGGCGCGGCACGTGGAGCGCGCGGCCGCGCCGGCCGGCGTATTCGCCGGACAAGGCGCGGCAGGCGCGTGGAACGGGACGCGAGCCGTCCCCTTGGAGGCCGCGTGCCTTATTGCATTGGGGCTAGCACGCGGCGCGGTGGGCTGGGACGGCACCACGGGCGCGCCACCAGCCGCAAGCGCCCAGCGCGCAGCGATCGCAGGTGGCGTGACCGGGGCGCAGGCCCAGCCGCCCGCGACGCGTGCGGGCGTGGCGTGTGGCGGGTGTGGGCGAGGCGAGGGTGCGTGTGGCTGGTGTGGGCGTGTGTGCGTGCGTGCGGCAGGTGTGGGCGTAGCGAGGGTTCGTGTCGGCGATCCAGAGCGTGGCGGGGGTCGCGCGTGTGGCTTGTGTTGGCGTGTGGGTGTGCGTGTGGGTGCTCGCAGGCGTGGCGGAGGTGATGGTGCGATAGCCGGGGCTCTCCCCGCGAGCTACCCGCGAGCGTGCCCCGGCGTGTGGGGAGCAGGCAGGTTCTGTTGTCGGTTCTGTCGTGTTCTGTTGTCGTCATTGATTGAATAGGTTGCAATAATGGGATGGTTAAACCATGCTGAATATTTGCAGGCGGTCCACAGTATTCAGTTTTTGGTTCCGGTGATGATCATCTCTCCAAAGCAAACGGAAACCGAATGCTGGCGCAATTGAGACCCAACGCACAGCGCCATGAGGTTGATCAGCGGAGTGATTACGGCACGTGGATACGTATTGAACTGGTGTTGGATATATTGTAAATCCAGCGTTTTCCAGGCAGAACCGGAGGCGATTAGGCCAACTCCGGCCTGCTTGAGCAGGATGGAAAGGTTATGCCGGTTGAAGTAGTAGAGGTGTTCAATTTTGTAATGCGGCCAGCCAGCCCCCATAAATCGATTAGACAACGAACCGCCATCGGGTGTTGTTAATACGATACGTCCACCCTGCCTAAGCATTTTCGAAGCTTTCCGCAGCACCGCCAACGGGTCCCGCACATGTTCGATGAAATCGCACATGAACACCACGTCGAAGGCCTCGTCGCCCAGCCCCGGAAAAGACGCTTGCTCAAACGGACCAGAGTACACCCGGTCCGGACCAAAGCGCCGCCCAATCTCGGCAGCAGCCTCTGCGGCGAGTTCGATACCGTACGGTTCTCCGCCGCTCTCTTTGACCACCTCCATGAGCGCCCCAAAAGCTGCGCCGCAATCCAGAACCCGATTGCGCGGTTCGAAGTTGGCTTTGGCCAGGACGTGGGTTTGAAACGTAAGCTTCTTTAGTTGTCGAACCCGGTCCGCACCCGTTTGCACCCCCCAGGCATCATAGTACCTTGCGCCGTAAATACTATCCAGCACCCTATCGGTTGGCTGTGGATCGATTCGGATCAGTCGGCACGAGCGGCAGCGAATGAAACCATACCCCTCTTTGTCAAAGAGCCGTCGGAAACTCTCGCCCCCACAGACCTCACATAATCTTTGCTTCATCGCTCTGCTCTCTCCCAATCTGGCTTCCTTGTCAGCATAGATTGGATCGTTTCAATTGCAACGGAAGAATGGTCGATGCTACGCTAACGAAAAAGACAAACGGTCGCAAATCGTCACTTTGCATGACAGCTTGCTTGTCCTTTGGGCTTCACGTTGGTTCGAACACATGCGGTAGAATGCTGTTGCACAGCCCACAATCAACAGAATCGCAGTTATAAAAGCGCTAAGAGATTGCTTCATAGTGTTTTGCGGCCAACTACGGCTCCTTGAAAACAGCTTTCGCGTCCAAGCCCCATGCCTGCAAGTAAGCGTTGATGTACGACTCGTCCGTCTTCTGCGCCCGCAAGCGGCGCAGATAGGCGACCTTCCAGGCATTGGCGGACTGCAGTTGTTCGGAGTGCAACGGCTCGGTTATGAACTTCTTATTAACGTATATTTTCCGAAAGAAATGTTCGAAATCGAGTGGCGTTGCATCCTCGCCTTTGGCGACAAGCTGCGCGTATTCGTCACGGCGCTGCATAACGTGCGCCCAGTAGAATGCGTTGCTAGATACGCATTCCGGCGGGTAACCAAGAGCTGATGCTTCGCTTTGATTGGATTGCAGACCCTCTTCTAGTTCGTTTGGTGACATTCGAAGTTCTGCTGCTAGGGCCTTATCGTTTGCAAAAATGTCAGCGTAGCGCATCCAACTTGATGCACGCGATAACTGCCAACGGGCAAGGTCTGCCGGCGGCGTGGGGTGTGTCTTGCCATAGTAATCCCAAAATGCGTGTTCACGATCAGATGAAACGGTGTAGAAACTCGGGCCACCTTGAATATCAAAACCGGATCCCAGTCTATCCTTATCGTTGCGATCATTACAGGAGGTGTCGCCGAAAGGTATGGGGGGCCACCTTCTTCCATATCGCGTCGCTTTGTCGAGGGCCGATTCATCAAGCCAAACGACGCGATTGCTCCAAAAAATGTTCGGATCGAGTCTCTTTCCCCACCAGCTCGTTTTTTCGGAAATGGAGAAATCGTCGGTGTCAGCATCGTCGGGTACATGCCCGAGATGCTCCAACAAAACCAAACGAGCCTCGCGCGACATGCGCGCCCGCTCGGCCTTGGAAGGCACGATAACGGCTTGTGGAGAAGGAGCGTTTGACAGGCTGGTGTTCCTCACAGTATTCGTGGAAACTAATGCTTGCGCAACGTCTGGAATCTCCCGTTTGTTCTCCGTGTGCGGCAACAGGAAGTAGGCGCCACCCATGACTACTAAGATCACAAATGGGATGAGAATGTTGCGAAGAGATGGCTTCATGGTGTTGTATCCTCAAAGATCCAGTACACGGGATTAAGCGTGCCATACCCCGTAGCTGCGTCGCGCGTTGGGCGAATTGAATCCAAATAGTAAATGCCGATGTCTATCGTCGGATTGCCGTCAAATTGAGTTCGGATGAAGTCGAGTTTGGGCGATCCGGGTATTGGTATTGCAGTTAATGGAATCGTTCCGCCAAGAAAAAGGGTTGTCAAAGCATCGTCCACCCGCTCGGCTGCGAACTGCGCCGGTTTCATGAGGGCACCCAATGCGAACTTTCCCGCGTTGTTATGCTTTACGGCCGCGTCCGCTAACGTCACTTTCGATTCGGCGTAGTTGTTGGGCCACACCGTTCCGTACCAAGGATTCGATATGCCGACATAGATGCCACCGCCCCACCTCGTTGCCTGATTGCTGACAACGTTGAGCATGTTGCCACTATAGCCGGAAAACAGGTAGCCGTGGTCATCGAACAGGCGGGCGGCCAAGCGTCCAGCGATTTTGGCGACGTCAATTTCGGTCTCGGACTCGTCGTAATACGAAGTGGTGACAAATATACCACCGCCATTCCCAAATCCATCCACGGCTTGGCCACTTGCTGCATTACCTTGGATTGTCGTGTTTCCGTAAACAAAGGCCTTGCCGCTTTTTACGGACAAACCGCCACCATTCACGGCGGCATTGCAGTTCAGAATCTGTACCCGATTGGTGCCTTGTGATCGCAAGTAGACATAGCCGCCGGCTGATGCATGGATACCGCCGCCATGGCCGGCAATCTTGCGACAATCGTTTGTTGCGGACTGGCCTGCATTCAGCGCCAAGCAGTCACTGATCGCGGTATCTTCAACTTGGAGTTGTCCGCGGATCGTGACATACAACCCGCCGCCATTCCCGGAAGCGGAACAAGATCGTATTTTACAATTGGACATTAATACATCGTTTTCCGGATCACCGGAGTCTTGCAGACCGCCGCCGACAGCGACAGCGCCACCTTTTCCGTCGCGAAGGTGCGTGACCCCGCTTTGGCATTCGTCGAAAACGCAATCCCGGATAATTATGGCCATGCCACGTCCGTTGGCGGAAATTGTGCCGCCTTGCCACCCGCCTTTTACTCCGCTAAACAAAACGTTGTATATCGTGCCCATACATCCGCCACCAAGCGAATCTGGTTTGGGTTCGACCGGAATGGTGGGACTGTCAGGATTGGGCCAAACTGAGACAAGAAAATACGTCCGCGCATCTGGAGAGCTATCCTTCGAGAAGGAGATCGCACCGCCGTTGCCAAACGATTGCGCACTTTTGATGGAAGAATCCCGAATGTCTACGGTTGTGTCGGTTTTCTGCCCGTGAATCAGGATGGAACCGCCGTCACCGGTGAAATAGGTTTTGCTGTCTTCCGGCCTTAGTACTGCTGGTGACATAGCAAATCCAGCAACAGCGTTTTGCGATCGGAACTTGCCGAGTCGAAGTGTGCCTTTCTGTAAGTAGATGTCGCCCCCACCGCCAGCCGAACCCAGAGCTGGGCGACCTCCGTTGTGAACCACCCGCGCGATGTTCCCGTTGAAAACGCAATTGGTTGCCGTGAGACTGGAGTTAAACGCTGCCACCGCGCCACCCATGCCGTGCGTGTAGTCAGCAACGCCCCTATCGTCGTACTCGCAAAGGTTGTTGTTAAAATAGCACGTATCGAAGGTCGCGTTTGCAACGTTGTGCATGCTGACAGCACCGCCATAAAGAGAAGATTTGTTTCCTTCGAACTTAACACAGGTTGCTATAACAGGAGAGTCCATATCGCAAACATATAGAGCACCACCTTCGCAGGGTGCCGAGAAGGAACGTCCGTTTCTCAAACGAAGGCCGGACAAACATAGTGGCACTGAACTATCCCCGGCAAAATAAAACATGGGTGTGGCGTTGGTTGATCCAGGCTGAATGTCGGGAAGATTGCTGTAGTCGAACAGGTCGGCATGTGGTGTTGTATTGGTGGCTGGATCGTCCACGTTCCACTTTCCAGCAAGACCGGCGAGCAACACGCCATAGGGAATGATCATTCTGTGTTCCTGGTAAGCGATCGTCGCAGGGGAAATCAAAATGTTATCATTTGGGCGCATGCATTGCAGGACTTCACTGATCGAGTGCGCGCCGCGTTCGAGGCTGGTGTAGGGTGCCGTTGGCATGGAGGAGGCGGGGTAGACATACCTGATCCGGCCATCGGTGGGTGTACTCGCGATGGCGTTGATGCGTACTGTGTCGCGCGTCACCTCCCATCCATTTGGTTTGTAGGCGACCAAGGCCAGGTCCACTACGCCGCCGACCGTCGCATCCACAGTCCACACCGCGCTAAGGTCCCCAGAGGCGACATTCGTTTGCGTGATGTTGGAGTCTTTGTAAAGGACGCCATTGCGGTAAAGCCGAATGGCGCCACCACCGTACAAAGGCTTGGATGTGACAAACTTGTAGGTCAGTTGATCGCGCACATCAGCAGGCTCGACGGTCGGCCCCACGAGATCGAGGAATAATCCTGCACGGTTTGTTTTCGGCGTCAACTGAACGATGCTGCCGGATGTCTGTTCGTCCTCTTCCGGCACTACGTTGCCATTGTTGCGTTTGATGCCGAGATCGACTTTGACGACATAGACCTCGCAACCTAGGGATTCCTCGTCCGCTTGGAGCGTTTTATCGAGATTGAAGTCGAAACCGATGCCTACATGATGGTGACCAACCGGCAAGGGCAATCCGCGACGGTAGACGCGCGCGCTCCGATAGTCGCGCCAGTCTAGATTTGCCGAGTAGTTGGTGACGGCGCCCGATATGGACGCGAAAGGATATTCACTGTCGCGAATCGGCGCGAGGTCGCCGATGTTGCCGAAGGAGGGGTCGAGCACCACGCGCGCGGAACAAGGAAGGTTCGGCGCCCACCCCACATAAAGCGCACCCGTCTGTCCATATGCGACATCTGTGTAGTTATTGGCGTTGCCGTCCTGAATCCGACAAGTCGTGATCTTCGGCACCCGCAGGTAGAGCGCGCTGGTGTTAGTGTTGCCGAGTGCGTCGCCCAACCATACCGAAGCGGTTGTTCCCTGCGCTGACGGCGACGCCGACACCCGGTAAACCATCGTGCCGCTGGAATCCGGGATCGTAATGGGCGAACTCAGGGAATCCATGGCCGCGCCGTTTAGGAAGAAGCCGGTAGTGCCGGTGTGATACAGGCGCTTGTTTACCGTGGCATCGATCTGCTTTGTCGGCGGAATGCGGACCGTCGCGGAAGTGGAACCGGCGTCGCCCAACACGACGCAGCTGTTGTAAGACGAACCTTGCGCGTGAACACGTATACGGTTCGCTCCTGGCCAGCGGTAGATAAAGGCATAACGTGCCAAGGCATTCGAAGAGGCGGCTGTGCGCATCGGCCAATCATCAATATACTCGATGTAATTGGTAAAACCATCACCATCCAAGTCGCCGGCTCCGTCGCCGGCATCGTTGGGGTTCAGTCCCGAAGTGTCCTTTTCCGTCTTGTCATCAATACGATCGCCGTCGCTGTCAACGAGTAATGGATCTGATCTAGCGAGGATTTCATCAGCGTCAAGAATACCATCGCCGTCAGAGTCGTTCGAGAATGGGCTCGTTTGATTGACAAGTATCTCATCTTTGTCCGTGAGGGTGTCGCCATCCGTGTCTGCATTATTGGGGTCGGTAAAGTAGACGATCAACTCCTCATAGTCCGAGAGTCCGTCGCCGTCGGAATCCGGATCGCCAAGTGAGATGTTTACACCGGAAATACGGCTTGATACCGTTAGCGCGCTGCCAGATGCAATCCCCATTGGTTCCCAGGAGTCGCGCACTCCGTTGCCGTTCACATCCCGAAAGGCCTTGATCCAGTAACTGGACGCCGGTAAGTTACGGATTAGAAAAGCCCCTGGCGCTGTCATGCAACAGGAGTAATCCATGAGCCAACTGTTAGACGTGGTCACTGCCACCACGTAAATCAGGCCTGTGAGTATGCCAGAGTAAGAGATGGTCCCTGAAACACTTGGAATGCCGGGCAACAGTTCGTTGGCGTCGGTAGGGTTGGTTCCCAACTGGTATTCCTGCAGGTTGGTCAGTCCGTCACCGTCGGAATCCTGGTTGGCGGCGTTCGGATCATGCGGATTGATCCCGTGGGTGATCTTCCACTCGTCCGGTATGCCATCCCCCACGGTGCTGATCGCCAATGGTTTGAGACCGTATATCAGCACGCGCGCATAGTCGCCGAGCGTGCCGCCGACGCTATCGAAGCGGGTGGGATCGGTACCTGTCACCAAAGTTTCCATTACATCCGGGAGACCGTCGCCGTCCGAATCAATGTCGGTGAATCCCGACTGGAAAAAGGCGTTGCCACAATCCGGGCTGGATTGCCAGAAGTTGAACGGCGGAATCGCACCAAGACTTCCGGCGTAACTCCAGCCGGCGGGCGGTCCTGCCAGATCGGTACGAGTGAAAAAGGCGACAGGGCGGGTGGCTGGGGTGTAGAGCCAGAGCCCCATTCGATTGCCAGTGTACTGGATGCCGGCGAAAGCCAGATGATTAGTGTCCGGCGGCAGGATCGGACCCTGCGAGCTTTCGGTGACAGGCGGGTTGTTCATGGCGGACTGCTGGGCCGCTTGTAGGACAGTGAAATCGCTTTCGTTAATTAGCGCCAGGTTGAGGTAGCAGCGGCTGCGGTCGCGGTCGGCGTACCATTGCTCGAGATCCAAGTCGGCGAGATATGAAGGCGCCTCATGGCGATACGCGAGCCGCACCCACGTTTGGGCATCGAACGAGACCGGCACTTGGTTGGTGCGGAAGGGGACGTCGTCGGCGTCACAATAAATCCAGAGACGGGGAATGCCATGATTTTCGACGATCTTCAGAGGGTAGACCGGCACGCCGAGAACAGGCTTGACCGGAAAACGGTTAGTTAGGGTGGCGATCTCCCCGGCGCTTGTAAAAGAGAGCGTACCGCAGTCGATGGGAAACCGAAATGAACCAGCGGGATACACGACGGCTGCATTGGATAGCGATGCATATTTGTCCGCAACATAAGCATCCAGATCGGAGAGGTTGTTCAGATTCTGGGACCAGGCATGTGTCGCTAAGACTAAAACCAGCGCCAAGGACGTCATCAGTTCGGTTTGCCGTTGTAAACGCGAACGAAGACACACACAGATACGAGAGGATGCAACCGCCGCCGCATCCTGCGCGCGGAGATATCTGTCGCGTGTAGAAGTGTTAGAACAAGAAATGCGTAAGCGCCCGCCGTACGGCGTCGCACTGTTAAGGCCATTTTTGGATCGAAACACGACAATCTTCTCCCTGCGTTGCATCTGCTATGCCAAGAAAAACGGGAAGTGCCTACTCACGCCCAGTGATAAGAAATCGCTTTTCGGCACACCCCGTCAAGCCTCGGCCCGTGTGGGCCGAAAACATGCAGTAACCGGTCTGACGTATCGATGTCATGGGCGGGAAGCATGGCAGAAGCGGAAGTGAACGTCAAGAGCACCACAAGTCACTGGCTTGGAGTAGGCAGCGGACGGTTTTGACGGACGCTGGACGCCGCGGGTGGCCGTTTGCGGCATGGATGGGCGGGGTAGGCTGTTGATTTTTGTGGTTGGGCAAGGAGGAGCGAACATGTTTGAGGCAGGTGTGTCGGGGAATCCACAAGGGCGGCCCAAGGGGTCGTATGGCGGCCGGATCCAGGCGCTGGCAGGACTGGATAAGCTGCTGGCGCGTAGGAAGAATCAGAAGGCACTCATCAATGCGCTGGAGGCGGAGCTGCAGGCGAATCCGGTGCGGTTCTTTAAGACCGTGATCATGCCGCTGCTGCCGCGGGAGACCAAACTGGCGTTTGATCACGAGGGGGTGATCCAGTGGCGGAGTCTGATCGGGGGGAAGGGAGAGGAGGATGGGAAGGAACAGGGGGTGGAATAGTGAAGAGGCGATGGGATACAGGCGGCAGGTGGTAGGGGGGAGGTGTTAGGTGTTAGGTGGTAGGTGGTAGGGGGGCTGACGCCGGGGGACGGGCGGTGGGATGCGCGGGGATGAGCGGGAGTAACCGCTAATGCACGCGAATGGACGCGAATGAGAGCAAGGGGAGCGATGGGAGGCCTGGCGGCGGTTGCTCGCGCGGACAGTTGCTCTTTTTGGCAGCGGCTGGCGCGGAACTCTTCCGTCCGGCGGGACGAGCCCGCCGGGGCGGGTGGCGAGATGGTGGTGGATGGTCGAGACGAGGCGGCGGGTCCGGCGGCCCCGCCCTACCTGGGATTGCGGGTGGGACGGGGGCGGGTGGCGAGAAGGTGGTGGATGGTGGAAACGCGGGCGGCGGGTCCGGCGGCCCCGCCCTGAGTTTGCGGGCGGGACGGGGGCGGGTGGCGAAATGGTGGTGGATGGCGGAGGCGGGCGGGTCGGCCTTCCTGAGATTGTGGCAAAGGAGAGATCGGTATGGCGTTGACGTTGAATTATGTCCCCCACCCTGCGCAGATGGAGATTCATCGGGCGCGGGAGAAGAGATTCCGCACGGTCTGCACGGGAAGACGGTTCGGTAAGACGCTCTGCCTGGCTGCCGAGATACTGGACCGCGGCGGGTGTGAGAAGGCCGGAGATTATGGCTGGGTGGCACCCACCTATAACGTGGCGGAGCGCGGTATCGAAGCGTTTCGGGACATTGCGGACGGGTTTATTCAGGTGTGTGGGCGGGCGCCGTGTCGGGTGGAGTTTAAGGGGCCGGCCGGGGCGGTACGGGTCTGGTTTTTGTCAGCCGACAACCCGGATAACATTCGTGGGTTTGGTTTCCAGGGGCTTGTGATCGACGAGGCCGCCTCGATCTCGCGCGATGTGTGGCATTACGTGCTGCGGCCTACCATCGCGCAGACGCTCGGGTGGGCCG
>CAIOST010000285.1 GCA_903861045.1 uncultured bacterium
GGCTACCTGAGAGTGATAGGCTGGTGCCAGATACCGACACCCGAGGCGAGGAACATGCGGTAATAGTCGTCGGCACGAAGGGCCTGCCGAGAAACACACGTTGTAGAGCATCCAGCGCGTTGACGCTGTTCTTCCGGGCGGTGGACACGTAGCTGCGGCTGACCACCTCAACCGGCTCCCGTCGCCGGGAGCAGTCGGCCTTGAAGTTGGCGAGCGTGCCTTCGCTGAAGCTCTCACAGGCGCAGAGGTCGCGCATGATCTCCGTGAGCGACCCCGGCTGCCCGCCGGTGGGCCGTCCCTTTTCCGACGCAGGCTCTTCGGTTTGGGCTTGGCCAGTCCGTCGGAGGAGGGCGGCTTGTGGCTGTTATGTGCACAACTCCCGCCGGAAGTCAGCCACGAGCGGATACAGATACACGTCCTTGGCCCGGCCCTGCGCGTTACGCGGCAGGTTTCATTTGCTGAGGATATGGACATGGGCAGGATCGGCGCAGGCAATTAAGGTTGGCCACAAAAGGCACATAAACCACAAATAAACCGGTTCTTTTGTGTCATTTGTGCTTTTTGTGGCTACATTCCGCTCGGCGGGGAGTCCGCAGAACCATGTCCTCAGGAAAAGACCATGGGTGCGGGGCCATGGTCCGTGCGCCCTGCCCGCCGCCCGGCGTATCGAGTCGGAGGCTGAGCACAATCCTGCGGCAGTTTTAACAGGATGAACAGGCTGCGAGTTATTTTGCGAGAATCCTGTAGTCCTAGCCTCGCAATAAAATACACCAGCAAGATGCGCAACAAGCGCCAGTCTTAATTACCCGCGCCGCCAGCAGGCGACCCTTCGACTTCGCTCCGCCCAATTCACCTGCGCACCTGCCACGCAACCAGCGCCATGTCAAAAAACAGCTAGCCGCCGTCAGGGGACCCTTCGACTTCGCTCAGGGACTTGTCTGCCGGCGGCTACGCGCCTGATCGCTGGGGCCTGGTGGTTACTGGTTGGCTTCGATCACGGCTTTGTAGAAGCGGTTGGAAATCACATCCACAAAGGTGTAGGTGCAGGTCCCGTTATTGGTGAAGACGTCGCCGTTCAGCGCGGTGGCTTGCGACACCAAATCCCAGGTGGCATTGGTCAAGCTGTTCTTGGCGGTAAGCTTGAGGTAGCCGGTGATGTTGGTGTGGTTTACCGAGTTGAGCTGTAGACCCACCGTCACGGCGATGTTGGTGCGGTTTGCCACCGCGATGCCCGTCACGCGGAAGTTGTTCGTCTGGGCGATATACGGATCGGCATTCAGCAGATAGAGTTCATATGCTGTCAGCGTGTTGGCATAAAGCGCGCTGCCTTCCGGATAGCCGAGATTGGCAAGCCAACCGATGGGTATGTTGGTGAGACTGGTACTCACGATACCCGGGTTGACTGGGGCAAACGAAACCGTGTTAGTGATGTCGGCCGTCACGTTAACCAGCTCCTGGGTATAGGCCTTGGCGCTAGTGGCCGCGGCGACGCTCACGTCATTCGACGTCAGCGACGCGATGCGATACCAGTCACTGGCCGAGTAGACAATGGCGGTGCTGCCGCCGGCCACGATGCTGAAGGTGGACAGGCTGGCTAGGCTAACACCGCCGGTCTTGGAGTTTCCGCCGCTCCCGGTCACCACCGTGATCAGGTAGGAACTGGGACCACTAAGCGGAGTGAAGGTGGGCTCCACGGTCGTGACGACCAGATCGTCGAGATAACCGGTGCCCTGGAAGCAGAGTGCGTTGAAAAGGCCGCACGCATCTGTCGCTGTTCTGAACCAAGTTCCCGCAGAGGATATGCTTGGCGGAGTGCCACTCCTCCACGAGCCTTCCCAAGTGTCATCGTAGGCATTGGGGCTTTGTACGGGCTGGCCATTGGTTCGAACTTGGAACATTTCGACAGGGGGGAGGTCGTCGCTGCCGCCGATTGCTTTGACGTAAATAGTGAGACGGACCCAGTTGGTACCATTATGCGTTGCCGCGATCACTTCGTTTGTGTTTGGAATTACTCTTGTATCCACGACGTAACCGTCAGTCAATACTCCATGATACACCACCAGATTCGTGTTCGCGTCCACAAATATGGCGGCCTTGATGCCGGAATCTGCCGCAGTAAGCGTAGTAGGGGTGGTTTCGCTGGGGACAAACTGGATAAGTGTATCCATGTATATCGTACTGTCGTTTATATCCGTACTGACCAAGGTATTGGTCAGAATGCCGTCCTCGGTGTTTAGCTTCAGCACCTTGGTGTGCGCGCCACTGATGGGCGTGCTGCAGTTGGTGGGGAGCAGACTGGTGGTGTTCCAGTTGGTGATGCTGGAGAGGTCGCTAGCTGGCGAAGACCAGTTGGGGATGGTGTTGATGGGGGTGTCGTGGGCCTGGCTCTCGAACGACTCCGAGTAGGGGATCGAGTTTTGTGCCAGGGACATCTGGATGCCGATGGTGCCCATGGCCAGGATAGCCGTGAACAACTTGCGTAGCATGCTCATAGTGCCTCCGTAACGGGTTGGCAGATCTCTAAAAATAAACTCTTCTAGAAACCAGCGCTGCGACAGTCACCTGTTGCGTCACTGGCAGGTCAGAGCACCCGCCCTGTCCCCTCCAAAAGAGATTCTAATGCGCAGTACCATTAGGTTATCAGCGTCTGGTTGTGCGTTGCAAGCGAATTTTTTTCCGACTAGTAGACCAGTTGTAGCTTGGCGATGCATGTTTTGGACCGGATTGACCGGATTGACCGGCCTGATAGGATTGACAGGCCTAACGGCTGGCGTAAGCCTCGCCTGAACCCTGAATCCTAACTTATCCCTCCGGCGGCGTGGCTACCAGTCACAAAGCGTATCTATTACCTTCTTGATGCCAGCCACTTGCGGTAGCGTGCGCCGATGGATTGGCCACCGGCAAAGGCCAGCACGTAGAGGGGGAGGGTGGCGAGTCGCAAGGGGACGCCCAAGCTGAAGCGCATCCCGATGGTCAAGAACACCGGGATGTGGATGGCGGCAAACCACGCGGCCGAATATTTGCGGCAGCCGCCCCGCCAATAGCCAAAGGGGAGGTTGATCAGCACGGCGCAGGCGGCCAGCAGTAGCGCGGCGTCGCTCACGGTTTCTTTCCGAGCGTTGCGAACGTTTCGCGCGCCGCGGCCAGGAAGCGTGCGATATCGTCCTCGGTGTGGGCGGCGGAGACGAAGGCGGCTTCAAACTGCGACGGCGGCAGGTAGCAGCCCCGCGCGCGCATCTGCCGGAAGAATTCTCCATAGGATGCTGTATGGCACTGCTTTACAGTAGCAAGATCGGTGGGCGCGTTGGCCATGAAGAAGGGGGTGAACATGCCGCCTAGGCAGGCGCAGTGCAGGGTAATGCCGGCCTGGCGGGCCGCCGCATTCAGTCCGTCCGCCAACTGCCGGCCGAGGGTCGCCAAGCGCGGGTAGGGGTTTTCACTGCGGCAGAGTGCCAGCATGGCCAGGCCGGCGGCCACGGCCACAGGGTTGCCGCTCAGCGTGCCAGCTTGATAGACCGGCCCCAGCGGTGCGAGCTGGCGCATGATCTCGGCGCGCCCGCCCACGGCGCCGATCGGCATGCCGCCGCCCATGATCTTCCCCAGCGTGGTCAGGTCAGGCTTGATACCGCAGAGCGTGCCGTAGGTGGTGGGGCCCAGGCGGAAGCCTGTGATGACTTCGTCGAAGATCAGCAAGGCGCCGCAGCGCGCGGTGGCCGCGCGCAGGCCGGCTAGGAACCCTTCCGCCGGCGGGATCAGCCCCATGTTGCCAGCCACCGGTTCCACGATAATCGCCGCCAGATCGGACCCTTCCTGCTGGATGAGCCGCTCTACCGCCGCCAGGTCGTTATAGGGGACTACGATCGTCTCCGCCGCGACGGAGGCGAGTACGCCGGCGGAGGAGCTGATGCCGCCGGTGAGCAGGCCACTACCAGCGGAGACCAGCATGGCATCCGTGTGGCCATGGTAACAGCCGTCGAACTTGAGGATCTTGCGGCGCCCGGTAAAACCGCGCGCCAGGCGCAGCGCCGTCATGACAGCTTCGGTGCCGGAGCTGACGAGCCGGACCATCTCCACGCTCGGGATCTGGGCGCAGAGGGCTTCGGCAAACTCCACTTCGCGCGGGGTGTTGATGCCGAAGCTGGTACCCTCGGCCGCGGCCTGTTGGATGGCGGCGATGATCTCCGGCCGGGCATGGCCAAAGAGCAGCGGCCCCCAGGAGCCGCAGAAGTCGGTCAGCTCCGCGCCCTCGGCGGACCAGATGCGAGCGCCGGCACCGCGCACTACGTAGAGTGGGTCACCGCCCACGGCGTTGAAGGCGCGCACCGGGCTGTTGACCCCGCCGGGTATCACGCGCGTGGCACGCTCGAAAAGCAGGTGGGAAGTCGTAGGGGATGGTGTTTGGTTCATGGGTTCGTGGTGGTAGGTGTTAGGTGGTAGGTGTTAGGTGTTAGGGGAGCGGTTAGCCATGGGAAGGACTCATCGAGCTGTAGGGTGACTGTGAAACAGTGATCCAAGGATTTGGAAGGTGGTGTGATGTATTCGGCAGGTGCTTCTTTTACTACGAGACCGGTGCGCGTGGTGTCTTTCCAGGTGCTGAGTGATTGATGCAATCCTTCGAGCATGCGGCCGCACTCTTCGTAACGGCTATCCAGTTCCTGAAACCGCGTCAAAGATAGGTACTTCTTTTCCTTCGCGACGTCAATGTGATGTTGCGTCTCCCGGATTTCCCCCAGTGCCCGGTTAATCGCCTCGATATAGATGTTTGTGTGCCGACTCCCCCACCCTTCAGCCAACAGGGCCGGCGCAGAATTGGAAGAACGGCGGACTTGGGATCCGAGTTCATAGAGTTCAAATTTGGGAAAGCCAAGAGTCTCGTTATGCACATCGAGATGCAAGGATCGCAATTTCTGATAGACTAGTAGATCCCGAAAGGATTTGAGTTGCCCCATGTCTATTCTCCCGGCAGTTTTTGTCACCTAGCACCTAGCACCTAGCACCTAGCACCTAGCACCTAGCACCTAGCACCTAGCACCTAGCACCTAGCACCTAGCACCTAGCACCTAGCACCTATCCTCTGCTCTGCTTTCCCCAAATCGTGTCATACTGGTTCGCCCAGTAGGAGATGATCAAATCGGCGCCGGCGCGGGCGAGGGCGAGGGTGGATTCGCGGACCATGGCGTGCAAATCGCCCCAGCCGCGCTCGGCCGCGGCAATCAGCATGGAGTATTCGCCGCTGACGTTGTAGGCCGCGATCGGCAGATCGGTGCGGTCGCGCAGGCGCGCCAGGATGTCGAGGTAGAAGAGCGACGGCTTGAGCATGAGCAGGTCAGCCCCCTCGGCTTCGTCGAAGTCGGATTCGCGCAGGGCTTGGCGCAGGTCGCCGGCTGAGGTTTGGTAACCGCGGCGGTCCCCCTTCTGCGGGGCGGATTCCTCGGCCGCGCGAAACGGCCCGTACATGCTCGAGGCGAACTTGGTGGAGTAGCTCATGAGCAATGTATCGGTGTGCTTTTTGTCATCCAGCGCCTGGCGGATGGCGGCGACCTGACCATCCATCATGGCGCTGGGGGCCACGATATCCGCGCCGGCCGCGGCATGTGTGACTGCCATCTTGGCCAGGACGGCATTGGCGGCATCATTGTCCACGGCGCCGCATTCCTGCAGGGGGCCGCAATGGCCATGGGTGGTGTAGGCGCAGACGCAAACGTCGGAGGCAATCACCAGGTTTGGGAACTTCTTACGGATCTTGCGGATGGCTTGCGGCACGGCGCCGCGCGGATCGCAGGCGGCCGAGCCGGTGGCATTCTTGCGCGGGGTGTCCACCAGCCCGAAGAGCAGGATACTGTTGATCCCCATAGCGGTTACGCGTTCCAGTTCCGGCAGCAGGACGTCCACGCTCATACGGCTCTGGCCGGGCATGGCGTCGATCGGCTCGCGCAGGCCGCGCCCCTCCTTGAGGAAGACCGGCCACATGAATTTTTCCGGTCCCGGGGCGGGCATGTCGAACATGTTGCGCAGGGCCGGCGTGCGCCGCAGGCGGCGTAGACGAACATCAGGGTAGAGGCTCATGGGGGGTCCTTGGTTGGTGGGGGAGTAGAATTCAGGATTCAGGATTCAGAATGGAGAATGGATTGTGAATATGCCGTCAGCAGGGTACTAACCTCAACTAATGTGGAAACCAGTGCGGTAGTATCGCCAGATTCGAGGTCGCGGGCAAGAAGCAGCTAGTAGCGCGAGATCTACGAATGTCCTAGCTGGGGTTCTCATCGTCTCCCGACTCCCGACTCCTGACTCCTGAAGGCGCTTCCGGGTTTGTGGGGGGAAATTGTATGGGTCTGGATGTGATCGGGATGGGTTGAGAAGCCGGTTATCAGGTATAGCGCGGTCATGAAAGCCCCTTTTGTGTTGAGATAGTGCTGGCCGAGAGCAGTCACGACTAAGTCTTGCGACGAAGCGTAGACGACAACGCGTGGGACTAAGAAAGCGACGAAGTGTGGCGTGGCATGGATAGGAGCAGCAGGCACTTCGTCCCACACTTCGTCGCACACTTTGTCGGCTCTTCCAGTTCCGTGGCTTGAGCATGGCCCC
>CAIOST010000286.1 GCA_903861045.1 uncultured bacterium
GCATTGGAGCACTCAGCCGTGAACTGCAGCGCGCTGCCGCGGCGGATGGCCAGGCCATTGCTGCAGGCGGGATCGAAGAGATTCAGGGCGCTCCACAGGATCAGGTTGGTGCCGACGGCCGCACTCGCGCGGTCCTCGGTGACAATCGTCGTGACATTCGAAGGGTCGAGGTGGACATCGGCGAACCAGTCGAAGCCCACCCCCTGGCGCACGGCGGGCGCCGTCTGGGCGCACTCGGCGGGCGCGTACGAGGAGGCGACCGTGAGCAGATCCGGGAAGCGGCTCATGCCTTCCAGGCAGACCGGCGAGACCACGCTGCAGGCGGCCGGGGTCGGCGCGCGGGCCAGCGCGGCCCGGCGATGATCCACCCAATCCGGGAGGCCATTCTGGTTGGTGTCGCCGCCGCCGTAGAGCTGTACGGCGAGGGACTGGACCTGCAGGAAGGTATTGGCCGCGAAGTTGTTCCAGCGCAACCGCAGCGAATGGGTGCCGGCGGCCAGTTCCGGCAGGAAATAGGTGGCGCTGCCCAGCGTGCCATAGGCGGCCCGCACTACCTGCCGGCCGGAGACGGCGCCGTTGACCAGCAGTGTCAGATCAAATGAATCCTGCGCGGTCAGGGCATTCTGCTGGGTCAGACTGACGGTGACGGCCAAGCAGCCGTTCGTGGGGAGCGTCAGCGCGTAATCCAGACAGCCGCTGCGTTCGCCGGCATAGATGGCGTCGCCTTCGCGGGTCCAAGTCCCCATGGTATTGGTGGCATCGCTGCCGCGGATGAGGCACAGGGTGGTGATCGTGCCGTTGAAATCCGGCGACCGTGGGTCGGAATCGGCCATGCTTTCGACCGTGTCATTCACGCCATCGCCGTCGGTATCGGCCTGGCGCGGATTGGTGCCGAGGACATACTCCTGCTGGTTCAGGAGGGCGTCAGAGTCGGGGTCGCTGGCGGCATCATTGGCCAACGGGTTGAGGGCGTAGGTGACTTCCCATTTGTCGGGCATGCCATCGGCGTCGGTATCCGCCTTGCTGGGGGAGGTATGGTAGGTGTTGACTTCCACGCCATCGGCCAGGCCATCGCCATCGGAATCGGCATTGTGGGGGTCGGCGCCGTTCTGGCACTCCCGCAGGTTGGTGAGGCCGTCGCCGTCGGGATCCAAGGGGGCATCAGCGGCGTTCAGAGGGTTCAAGCCATGATCCAGCTCCCATTTGTCGGGCATGCCATCGTTATCCGTGTCGGCTTTGCGCGGATTGGTGCCCTGTTGATATTCCCGCAGATTGCTCAGGCCGTCGCCATCCGGATCGAGCAGCGCATCGTTGGCCAGGGGGTTGAGGGTCTGGGCGACTTCCCAGCCATCGGGCAGGCCGTCGCCATCGGTGTCGGCCAGAGTCGGGTTAGTGCCGCGCTGGAACTCCTGCAGATTGGTGAGGCCGTCGCCATCCGGGTCAGCGGTTGGGGAAACGCCCCGATGGCCGAAGTAATAGAGCTGCCAGGCATCGCTCAGGCCGGCGCCGTCGCTGTCGGCATCGTTGTCGGTGATCGTCACAGTGGCATTGGACGCGGCCAGATAGTACGACTGCGGCGGCAGGGTGAGTGTGATCGTCTCCAGCGCTTCGACCTGGAAGTCGTCGCGGACCTGCCCCACGATGGAAGTGACCAGTACGCCGACCGGCAGGAGCACGGACCGCGGAAGGCTGTCATAATCCACGCCTTCCGTGGCGGTGCCGGACGGTGCGTTCAGCGCAACGGTGAGCGGCAGCGCGGCCTGCGAGGCACTCCGGCGTAGCGTAAAGATGGCCGGCTGCCCGGGTTCCGCGCCGGACGCTGTCGCGATCAGGGAGACCTGCTGCTCGCCATAGAACAGGACCTGGTCGCGCATGCTCTGATACTGAAAGCGGATCCAAGTGGCGGACGGGGCCACGGTCTCGACGCGCAGTTCATCCAGAAGACCCAGATAACCGAACGCTCCGCCGACGTCGCCGCCGAAACGGAACCCCAGGATTGGATTGCAGGCACGCGTCTTGCCTGTGCCGGAATGCCACAACTCACCATTCAGATAGATGCGCATCACACCGGCTGCGCAATCCTTGGTGAAGGTCCAGTAGTTCCAGGAACCCTTATACTGGCTCGGCGCGGCAGCCTTGGCGATGCGGTCAAAATTCCCGAACGCATCCCAGTAGACATTCCCGTCGCCCCAAGGGAGGTGCGACATGAGTTCACGACCGACGGCGCTACTCCCGCTGAAAACAATCGAGTTACGCGGCAAACTTGTATCGCCGTACGCCCAGAAGCTGATGCCGACGGCATTGGAGACAGCGTCCAGGGCGGATGGGGGGACATTCACGACATCCGTGCCGCGGAAGTTGCGGGCATTCCCTAGCAAACCGGGCACGCAGACCGCGCCGGCATTGGTGGCGGGGTGTGCGCCGGCGGTGGAGTCGGCGAGGGTGTCGCTGGTCTCGGCCAGGTGCCAGACGCCGGCGTAGTTCGCGTTCCAGACGGCGGCCGGGTTGGCGGCGCTGGTGGCGGAGGGGTTGCCGGAGTGCAGCCAGAAATAGTTGGCGGCATTGGTGGTGCCAACCAACGGCAGACGTACCCAGCAGAGGGATTCACCGCCGGGGTTCCAACTCTCCATTTCGAAGGCGAGCGGCAGGCCGGTGCGGTCCGTGAAGTAGATATCGCGGCCGTCGGCGGCACACTGGGCGTAATTCAGGCGTTCCGGGGTCAGGCGCACGAGCACCGGGAGGTTGGTCAGCGGGGCGGTGATGACACCATCGCGGAAGATCAGCTTCAGGTGGTTCTGCCACTGGGAGGCGGGGAAGGAGGAGGCGTCGGCGGGATCGGTGCCGCGCATGACTTCCAGCGCGTCGGCATAGCCATCGCCGTCGCTATCGGCGAAACAGGGGTTCGAGTGGTAGGTGTTGACCTCCAGTCCGTCGACAAGCCCGTCACCGTCGGTATCAGACTGGCGCGGGTTGGCCAGATTCCAGTATTCGGCACGATTCGAGAGGCCATCGCCATCGGCGTCGAGGATGCCA